>JANXSR010000029.1 GCA_025352625.1 Ferruginibacter sp. | reverse complement strand
TCAAATAGCCGAAATTTTAAAAAACATTTTTTGCTCTACGAGGCCTGCAACGCAAGTTTATAATGCCGGATGTGGATAACTATTCGATTTTCAAAAAATGCTATAAAATGATGATTCGGAAGGGGTGAGTAGTTACAATTTATTTAAGTTCCAAATGATTTAAGAAAATATTTTTTACAAATGAAGAGGGTTTGTACATGAGCCGGGGAGATGATTAAAGCAACACAGATGGTCGCCACCTAATAACCGTTATTAATAAGACTGTTGGACGCACTACTCAAAAAAAGTATACCTGGTATTTACAACTTTTACAAAATAGATTTTTATTAATTACAAATTTGTAATAGATAACTATTAAAATCAACCTTTAATTTCCCGAACTGCCGTTCGGCTGTTGTTATATTATTGCGAAGGTTCTTAAGCTTTACATCTATTTCTTTTAGTATCCAGCCATCTTCAAATATCTCCATCCCAAACAACTTATCCAGCTCCGCTATATCATTTCGCAATAAACCAATCAGTTCATCTTCTTTTATAAAATTGCTCTGAAAGTCTTCTGCAACTTCCAGCAAGGTTACATCATATTTGTCTTTTAAAATTTCTGACAACCTGATTTTGAGATGAATATTTTCATCCATCATAAATGCCAGCGACCTTTTCCAGGTATCAGCTTCATACTGTAACTGTTTTAATTTCAAGTCTGGCATACATTCAGGTTTTAAATAATTGTGGCTTGTTAATATGGCTTGCATAGGATTTACTTTGTCAGTTTTATTACAGTAAAGTTATTGTAGCCAAAATTATCAGATAAGAATGTTCATCAGCAAAAAGGATGATACTGGTCAATTAGCTAAGGAACAAGTAAAATGTTGGCTGGGAATTTACCCAATAAGGACAACGGATTTAAGAGGACGTAACAAATTTAAAAATATCGCAAAAATTATATTTATTTGCTGATCTAAAAAAAAGGGTATTGTTTTCAACAAATAGCCTGTAAATCTTGTTTATTATTATTGTGTAGAAATTAAGGCTTAACCAGGCTGTATCTTGCAACTGTAAAGAATAAGCACCATTTATAAAATAAATAAAAAAATGAGAGTATACCATTTTAAACACCGGGAAATATTGATGAATGAATCTGCCTTTACTGAAGAGCGTTTCATTGAACAATACAATGAATTTCTGGGCGATTTTTTAAGTGGCAGAACTATCAGTAAAATGAGAATTTACCAGGTAATTAATTTGGTAAATTTTACTATTAGCTCTAAACCATTTCTTACAGAACCATTGTTAAAAAAACACAATTTGCCTGCCTTTAAATTTTTAACCTGCAATAATTAAAATGGTCTAAGCAATCCTATCATAAAAGTCTTTACTGTTAAACATCCTGATTACTTATTGTTATTTTCCAAGGGTTGCTCTTGGGTAGAAACTGCAAATTTTTCTTCTCTTATTTTTACAGGCTTCCGCACTACAATATCAGATCCTTTTGCTAAAAAAACAGAATGTGGTTTCACGTCTTTTATAAAAGGTACAAATGCCGCACCGTACAAATGCGCTACATCACATTTTAATAAATAATTATTTACCGGGTACACCTGCCAGCGTGGATGTTCAACTGCATACTCAATAGTAGTATTTTTATTTAATCCATTGTATCCATAATAATGTTCCAGGATAAACTCCGCTTCACTACCGGGCAATATATCCAGCAATTCAGTTGCAGCCTGTATTTCAATAGAGTTCCATGATTGCTTTTTCTTTTTCCAGTTGTATTCAACCAATAATTTGTTGTTTACAGTGCGTATATTATGAAACATTTTAGCAGTACTGTAGTGTTCATTGTACATTAAATTAGCAGTGGTGGCAATCATTGGTTTGGCAACAATTTCGGATATAAATGCAGCCCCCCGTTTCCATTGCTGTCCGTCAAAATGTTTTACATAATACCGAAGATTAACTTCGTCAAAGTTAGTATGCCAGGGCCATTGCACACCCATCACTTTTGTGTTATTAAATAAAAAGCCCACTATACTTACCAGTGCTTTTTCTTCAAACAAATCCAGCTCGGTATAAGGGGGCAGATACGGTTTTAATATTTCAGGATCTACCACATAGTTCATCATCGCCAGGTATTCCCACGTGGCAGATAAAAATACTTTTTGTTTCATCTTAATTCATTTTTTCAGTGAGGGTGCCGGGTTTTGCATAACGAAATCTTGCCAGTAAATTTGTTTCATAATAACCGTCAATACCCAAGGTGGTAATGCTGCCCGCTTTTTCAATATGCAAAAATCCATTTTCGCCAATGATGGCTTCGTCTACAAAAACATCTTTTACTTTCCCTATAACAAAAAAGCTGCCATTATATTTAATGGGAATTATTTCAATCAGTTCCATCAAATATTTAATATTGCTTTCTGCAACAAATGGCGCCTTTATATTTTCCTTCCACTCAACCCCAAGTCCGGTTTTTTCAAATTCACTTTCGCCTGCTTCATACTTAGCGCTTGTTTGATGTGCCTGCTCTATAAAGAAAGGCTGAATATGATTCATTGTATATACACCTGTTGCTTCTATATTGGTAATGGTGTGTGGAGCAGCCTCTTTTGGACGATTGATGAAACCAATCATTGCAGGATCAGCACCTAAGTGCACCAGGTTACTAAAGATGGCCAGGTTAGGATTACCCCGGTTACTGATAGTGCCAATTAAAGTAGCACTTTTAAAACCGCTGAGGCTGTTTATAAAATTAGCACGGTAAAAACGGTCCCATGTTTTTATTTGGTCGGCCGAAAAATGATTCATGCGTTTTTCTTATTATAGTTCTCTTAAAACATTACTACAGTAAAATTGTTGCAGTAAAACAAATTTATTGGGAATCAGTTAAAACAAATTGTTAATTAAAAGCCCCGCTAACACCAGGGCTAAAAAGAAATAACCAACACCTACCCAAATTTTAAAATTCAGGAAGGCGTTGGTATGAATGCAGTAAGGCTAAACACTAAAAAGTTCAATTATACTAACGCCTACTTAATCTTAAACCGCACCCCTGCATACAATACCCTTCCATTAACCGGCCCCCAAATAATGGAGCCGTCAAAATACTTGCTGAATGGCTGGTCTGCCGAAATGAATAAGTTTTTCTGTGCATAGTTGGTTAAGTTTTCTGCACCAATGTATACATCCAGCTTGCTGCCAAACTCCTTTGTAATCTGTGCGGTCATTTGTATAAAAGACGGTGAGTAATCGCCCATTTGTTTGCCAATTGGGTTTGTGCTTGTGTTGGGCAATCTTTTTTTGCTAAACCATTGTGTGGTGTAGTCAAACTTCCAGTGGTTGCCGGTTTCGTAGGCCACATTTATAAATGCCCGGTGCTTTGCTATCAATGGTTTTTCCAGCATATTGCCATTGTAATTTGTCTGCACATCTAACCAGCGGTATGCCAAACGAACATCTAATTTTTTAATTATTGCATAATTAAATTCGGCTTGTATGCTGTTGCTAAATGATTTACCATTTAAGTTATAGAATAATATTTTCTGTGGATTGGCATCAACATCAACCACTACCTGGTTGGTAAAACTGGTGTGGTAAGCATCCAAACTTACTGAGCCTGCGTGGTTGTTTAGTTTAAAAGTATGAACAAAGTTTACACCATAGTTCCATGCTTTTTCAGGATTAAAGCCATAACCATAATTTGTGGAAGGGTTTACAATATTGTACTGTCTTGCACTGGCAAACAAGCCAGCATTTTCTGCAAAAATATTGGCTGTTCTAAAACCTGAGCCGGCAGAAAAACGAAGATTTGTTTTAGGTGTAAAATCATATTTTAGGTGTAGCCTTGGTGTGGCTATCAATCCATATTCATTGTGGTAATCTAACCGTAAACCTGCAATGGCAGTAAACTTTGTTGCTGGTGTGTAAGTATATTCAAAGAAGGTGCCGGGCACAATTTCGTGGCGTTTAAAATTGGCAGTGTTGTATGTTTCATTGTAGTTATCATTTGTAAAACTTAACCCTGTGCGAAATTTATGAGCCGTGGTGCCAATGATAGATTGATAAATAAGATTGGCGTACACAGCCGTCTGCTTGCCATCGTATTTTGTTAAGCCGTAATAAGAATTATTGTTGTAGGTATTAGCAGAAAATATAAAGCCAATGCTTTTATATTTTTGTTGCGGAAACACATACCCCAATTTTCCGGTAAAAGCATATTGCTCCACATTGATACCAACACCATATTTATTGGCAGTTAATTTATCTGTTGAGGGATTGAAATCTATTTGCCCTGCCTGCCGGTGATCATTTAATGCTTTGATGGCAAACTGTACAAAAATACCTTTGCTGTCTGCATACCTCCAGCGGTTTATTATATTGAATTGCCTGCCAACCGGTATGTCTAAAAAGCCATCTTTATTATCATCCGTTTTTTTACCCACACCATTTACATGCGCAAGTAAAGCCGTACTCCATTTATCATTCAATGTTTTTGAAAGATCTACACTTGTTTCAAGCCTTCCCATATTATTGGCATAGGCATTTATAAAAAGTTTATCCATCTTGTCGGGCTTCTTTTCTTCTACATTTATTTGCCCGGCAATACTTTCGTATCCATTGGCTACAGAGCCTGTGCCCTTGGTAACCTGTATGCCTTCTATCCACGGACCTGGAATAAATGTAAGCCCGTAACTGCCTGCAAGTCCTCTTATTTCGGGTGTATTTTCGGTGGTTATTTGTGTGTAGTTGCCTGATAAGCCCAGCAACTGAATTTGCTTAATGCCTGTAACTGCATCGGCATAACTTACATCAACCGAGGGGCTGGTTTCAAAACTTTCGCTGAGGTTGCAGCAGGCCGCTTTGGTTAATTCTTTACTGCCAATATTAAGCGTATTAAAAGTGCTGAGCGATGAAATATAAGTTCCCTGGTTTCTTGTTTTTATTACCACTTCGCTGAGATTGGAAGTAGAAGAATTTTTCAAAATAATTTTTATGTCGCTGGCTGATGTAATACTTACGGTATCCTTTTTGAATCCTACATAACTAACTATCACTTTAACAGGTATCATACTTTCTAACTGGAAAACACCTGAACTATCGGTGGTAGTAGAATGATTTGTATTTAAAGAATGTACGGTTGCATTTACCAGTGGAAGTAATTTTCCTTTTTTATCTTCCTCCAAAATAATGCCTGTAATAGTATGTGTTTCAACTGGAGGGATTGCTATTTTTTTTATGCTGTCAATGCCTGGCAAAGCTACTTCAGACTTTGAATACCTTTCGTAATAACAACACTTTGGTAAACTTGTGTACGTCTTTTCATCTGCCTGAAATTCCTCTGTATCATGCCCAACAGCAGCCAGTTTTTTTGAGATTTTAGTTGCCGATAATTTGATACTATCAAAACTCACCGTTAGCATTTTAGTTTCGATGCTCCAGCTTGCCTTGTACACTTTTATATCTGCCATAGCATTTTCAATCCTGCTTTTGCATTGTTCGCAGGTACCGTACACTTTGAAAGTTTCGGTTTTTAAATTTTTCTTTTGGGCTGTGGCGGTTAGGTTTATTACGGTTAGTAAAACTGTAACAATATATTTTATTTTCATCCTCATCATTTTTGAATTAAAGGGCATTGAAGAAAAATTGTATCAGTTCTTCAATGCCCTCATTAATTAGCTTTTCTTTGTTTTGGACTTTGCTTCGGTTAAATCCATTCCACATTTAGGGCACTTGCCGGGCTTATCACTTGTTACATCTGAGTGCATCGGGCAGGTGTACATTTTCATTACTTCCATTTTCATTTGCTCCTTTTTTGATTTTGTTAAATCCATCCCACATTTAGAACATTTACCGGGTTTGTCACTCGTTACTTTTGGATGCATGGAACAACTATACATTTTCATGCTTTCCATTTTCATTTTTTCTTTATTAGATTTTACCAGGTCCATACCGCATTTAGAGCATTTGCCGGGTTTGTCGCTCGTTACTTCCGGATGCATGGGGCAACTGTATTTCATTTTATCTGTTTGCTGTTTAGACATGTTATGTTTTGCTGAGTCCTGTGCAAAAACTGAAACAGAAAGGATGGTTATAGCTGCCATCATCAGCATTTTTAATGATTTCATTTTTTATATTTTTTAGATGAAGAGAATAAACGAATTGATATGACATATACAAATGCCAAGAGCCTGACAAGTAATTTGCCCGGTCAGGAAAAGAAAGTAAATTCTATATTCGGAAAACGCAGTTGCGGATGTAAATGGCTACGCCACTATCCTGTGGAGGTGCATGGCTGCTGGTATTTTCTTCTGTTACAGAAAAAATATTCACCGCAGGCAATTCAATAAAGGAAACGGGTAGCGCTACAGCTACTGACTGAAAATTTTGAAAGGCTGCTTCAGCGCTCTTTTGGTCTGCATTGTTTTTTATAAACTTATTCTCATCCTTGCAGCAACCATTCCCTTTTTTTATTGATTGCTCCATACCACATTTGCCGCAGGAGGAAGATTCTTTGTGACCCACTCCCCACTCTGCCAGTTTACCCATGCAATAGTGCACATGCACAGTAACTCCGATAGAAGTGCTGATGTACACAATAGCTAATATGGCCAGAACGAATTTTTTCACAATGTAAAAGTAAAAAGAAAATTTTGTATATCAGCTTATATTATGGGTACATTTAAGATTGTCGCAAAGGGCTGCCAACCTTTTGCAGGATTATCCTATGCAGCAGTAGATTACGAAAGGTTTGCAACCCTAAAGTCTGCGGCAATTTTAAATTAGAAGCAAGATATTTCATACTAAATATTCCTTCCTCAAGAAGGGTCATTACTCTGCTTAAAATAAAAAGTCAGCAGGTAAAAAATAATACGGATCACCTGGTAAGAACACCAGCGTACAAACTGCATAAAAATGTTTTTTGTGTGGGTCAGTTGTTCCTTCGTTATGGCAACACAATCATTTTGAATAATCAATTCCAGCATATGCTCCATTTCCCCGGCAATTGCTGCATTGCGTACATCGAGATTTAATTCAATGCTGGCATAGGCACTTATGTTGTTGATGTTGTAAGAGCCGATGGTAAGCAACGCATCGTCGCACACAGCTACCTTGGCATGTAATATCGTTGGCTGGTATTCGTACAGTTCAATATTATTGCGCAGCAGCCAGTCGTACAGCCAGCGTTCAGCATGTTTGGCTATCATCACATCTGATGGGCCAGCTGTAATTACTTTTATTTTTACGCCTCTTTTAGCCGCCTTCTTTAACAAACTGCGAATTATTTTTCCAGGTAAAAAATAACTGCATAAAATAGTAACGTGCGACTTTGCATTGGTAAACATATCAATGTAGGTGGCAGAAATTTCATTTTTTCTACGCACCCAATCATTCCGCCGTATTCTTACAAAACTTGTTTCAGCAGTTGCAAAATTAAATACCAATTGCTTTTTCTCACAAGGGGTAATGCCCATTTTTTTAGGATAGCCATTCCAGGTTTTCCAGCAAAGCACACAAAGCTCTTTGGCAATATCCCCTTCTGCATACAAAGCAAAATCAAGCCACGCTGGTCTTTCGGGCAAATCATTGTAGCGGTCGGCAATATTTAAACCGCCCACTATTGCAAACCTTGCATCTGCCACAAAAACTTTATGGTGTAACCTTCTGCCAAAATAATAATTACTACTTTTAAAAACCGGCTCAAAAAAACGAAAATTAATACCGGCATTTTTAAGCTCGTTAACAAATGCGTCCGGCAATTCCTGCGAAGCGTACCCATCGGTAAGCAGATGAACTTTTACATCTCTTTTTACAGCTGCTTTCAGCGCATCTGCCACAAGGCGGCCGGTTTCATCGTCGCTAAAAATATAAGTTTGCAGGTGAATACTTTCGCAGGCCTGGTTAATAAGGAGCAGTACCTGATCGAAATATGCTTTACCGCCCCGGATTAGTTTAACTTTATTTAATACTGTATAACCAGCAGCTTTTTTTAAATTTGTATTCGTTATATTTTTGTAAATGGGCATCTGTTTATAACTACCTGCTGAAATAAAAGTATATAAAGTAAAAATACGAACAAGGTTATAAATAGTGCCTTTATAAAAAATCATGTTTTTCTATGACAGATATCATAACTCAATAGTATTACAAGTGATACTTTTAATAGGATGGCAGATGGCTGTCGATTTCAGGTTATAAAAGAAAAAGCACTACTACGATTTCGGTTAAAATACATTCCTGCAATTTGTGCATTTTGCTTAAAATAACAACGCCCAATATCCTCTTAAAAGCACAATACCTGCTGTTGAAAAAAAGTAAAAAACTTCATTGTTTTAACTAAATACAAGTACATGAAAAAGATATTGGTTCCTACAGACTTTTCAGCAAGTGCTGACAATGCAGTTAATTTTGTGGTTAAAACAGCCACCATACTACCTGTGGAAGTTATACTGGTACATGCTTTTGAGCTAAGTGGTGATACATATACTGACTACATGGGTATCAACAAAGAATTTAATCAATCTCAATTACATGAAGTAAATGATAAGCTTGCAGCCCTAAAGGCAAGCATAGAAGAGAAAGAAGGAATTATTGCTGATACCTATATTTTTTCTGGTACAGTAAAAGAAAGTATTATACAGGTTACCCGTGAAAAAAATATTGACCTGATTGTGATGGGTACAACAGGAGCAAGCAGTTTAAAAGAAAAAATATGGGGCAGTAAAACTGCTGATATTATTAGCAAAAGCCAGGTACCTGTGTTGGCAATACCGCTTGAATATACCTGGAAAAAGCCGCAGAAGATTTTATTCGCTACCAATCATTTTGAAAAGGATCCGGCGTTGCTGGATGTTATTTTTGAAATGGCCGATTTGTTTAAGGCGCAAATGCACGTAGTAGTATTTACCAATGAAGCGAGTGATGAAGCCCTCACTTTTCTTGAACATGACCGCAGCATTCCGGCTTATGAACAAATGTTAAAAGAAAAATACAAAGACGAAACGATTATTATAGCCCACCTTTTTGGCAATAATTTTGAAGAAACCCTGCAGGATTACATCAGGCAACAGGAAATTGATATTTTAGGCATGGTTACTCACAAAAGAAGTTTTGCAGACAGAATTTTTCATCCCAGCATTACCAGGCGAATGAGCTACCATACCAAAATTCCTTTGCTGGCAATTCCAGCTACTATTGAATAATAATAAGCAATACCGCTAGTTTAAAATAGGTTTATAAATATTTTTTTTGATAGGTTTAACCCGGCCTGCCGGGTTAATTGATGGAAGCACGGGGTTTATTATGCCGGTTCCTGTGCCAGATGCCTTTTCTGTTTTCTCCCACATTTGTATATAATCTTCTGCACTTCTAAACAAAACAGTCAGGTTTCCGGGCGATACACCAATATTGCGAAGGTCTTGCAAAAAGTCCGGCATCAATCCATAATGCGCCATCCCATCTGTATTAAAATCCCAATAGCGGTTGCCGGTTTTAAATCTTCTTAAAGGCTGATTATTACCATATTTTGATTGCCAGGAATACAACACGGGAACGATGGTATTGTGCAGGGTCATGATGTAATCTTTATCAAACGGAAGCCATATATTATAGCCAGGTAAGGTGGTTACTTCAACATTATTTTTTGCACAAAACATAGCTGCTCTTTCAAAATAGTCTGCATTTTTAAATATTGGATTATCGAGTTGTGTAATGGTAAAACCGTCATAAAAATTTTTGATGCGCCCAACATGCAGTACTTCGCGGCTGAGTGGTAAATCTCCTTTCGCAACCCCTGCTTCCCAAGCTGCCAATAATTTCCAAACATCTTCTTCCATATAGGTAACGATAATTTCATCGAGGATACTCAACAGCCCTCCTTTCATATCAAGGTTTTCATAAAATTCAGGATGATAGCTTGACATGGGCACATCGTACCGAACACCGTTACGTTGTGCAAGGCGCTGGTCTTTTCGTCTTTCAATTTTTGAGCTAATGAGTTTTTCATCTTTTAAGGCATACGCTGCATTGGGGCCAAATCTTGGACCAATGAAATCTGTCATTCCTCTGTCGGAAGCCAGCCCTACTCCTTTAAAATTCATTTTATCTACACTGTACAAATACATTTGTGCAAATGTTTTGGTACTGCCAGCGCAATCATTGGCGACTGAGCCAAGAGAACCGGCGTAGGCATTTTTATAATAAGGCAACATAAATACGCCCACTGTTCCGCCACTGTTACTGATTTTTGCAAAGTGTTCATCAGCCATTTCAAATTCATTGGCAAGGTTGCGGATATTGGTGGTGCCAAAATTTTGCTGATTAAAAATCTGGTTATCTTTTGATCCGAAATTGTCTCTGAATTCAACAGGAAGACCTGTCCAGTTCATGCTAAGACCTGCGGGATCTGTATGAGAGGAGATAATAGGATAGCCTCTTGCCGCAGCAACTGAAAATACATTGTCTTTTGTTTCATACCCCATATGTTCCCCATCAATTACAAAACCCTTCACCATCATTTTTTGAATTAGTTTATTACCAATATTAGTTAGCCCCACATTATTGATGGTGCTAAGATTGGTAGGCCCGCCACCAAAGCTTCTTATCAAAGTTGCGTAAGCATCTTTTGTTGCGATAGGTGGGTTGCTAAAAGTAGTTAGCATGGTGAAATCGGAATAGAGTGAAAAAGGGATTCGCTTATCCACTCCGGCTTTTACTTTTACATCATTGTTAAAAGCTGCCTGCTGCACTGCCAGCTCTGCACGAAATACTGCCGCACCTCCAAACAATCCGGAAAGATAATGTATGGAAGTAATTTGCCTGATGCCTTTAAAACGATAATCGGTAAGTTTAGCTTCCAGCAATTCATCAGCATTGGCATCGGTTATTGTTACCAATGGATTGTTCCAGAGTGCCCCTGCATTTTTATCTATCCAGTTATAAGAAGCCGCTTTAAAATTACCGAGATTATCCGCTTCAATCCCCAGCACAACTGCCATCTTTCCCTGCAAAATAATTCTACGTGCATCTTTGGGGCTCAATGCAATTTCCATCCAGACTGCGTTCTGCGCAACTATTTGCTTAATTTCCTCTATCTGTTTCATCAGTACTGTTTCATCATCAAAAGGAGTTCCGTCGTTACCCGGCCCCATGAACAAAGAGGGTACGTACATATTGTTTATTGCCAATGCACATAACAAACGCATGCCGCCCTGCCAGGCACGCTTTAAAAATTCAACATGTTGCTGTTGGTGTGTTTTAGAATTGAAACGGGGGAAGTCAATAAAGTCTGGCCAGCCTTTTGCCTCGTGCGCATCTGCACCCATGATAAAAGGTTTACGCATAACAAAAGTTCCCAGCGCACCATGATTGCGAATACAGAGATCATTACTGTACGTTTCTTCCAAAGAGGTGTTGGCTTTTCCGGTGATAAGTAATTTACCAAACCCTTCTTCATGTGCAGGATGTGCATGTGTATCTGCAATACCCCACACCGGGGCGTTTACATCTACTTCATAATTTTGTCCCGTTGCGATATCTTTTAATGTAATGCCATCCAGTACATCATTTGTAAAACGAAAATTATCTGCATTGATATGCCCCCAGTTACCGTTGCTGTTATCAACGATCCTAATTCTGGCTGTTTTGCCTTTGTAAGTGGTTATATCTATCCGCTCACGGTACATCAGTTCGCTGTTACGAAAGGATGTTTTTTTTGCAGCCAACATCCAGCTGCCATCTGCTTGTTTAATCTGCAATTCAATAAAAAGGTTTTGCGCATCTGCACCACCACCGATTAAGAAATAGCAATTATTTGTGGTGATAGAAAATTCATCTGATGTAAGAATGCCTGTTGGCCCATCACCCTGGGTTTGATAGAATCTGCTGCCACTGCCACCTGGGTTATTTTCGTAAGTGCCTATCCAGTTATTTCCATTCCGTCCAACATCATATCCCTGGTCTTTCCAGTAATCGCCGCCTACACCGCCATTATTCAATTCCATTTGGTTAAGTATACGGGTAGTTGCAACATTGTCGCCAAAAGTGGGTTGGCTGTTAAACGCTGTTCCATCTTTTGTCCAGCCGGCAAGTCCTTTCTCAAAACTCCAGTTAGGGAAATCAACATCTTTGCCAACCAGTGTAGTGAGCGTACCATTTGTTATAATTGGTTTTATTACGGATGGTAGTGTATCTTTTATTATAGGTGTTTTTGTAATCGTCTTTACAAATGTTGGCTTTTGAACAATGATGTTCATACCAAGGTCTTTCGGAATGGGTGTTTTGTCCAGATTATAGACGTACCATTTTTGTTCTTTGTCATCGTATTTAAACCCAATTTCAGATTTATTATAAACACCTGACGGGTTCTCTGACATGGAGGCCAGTATCACTGCACCGGGGTTGTTATTTAAAGCGGGCCTATCAATGTAAGCCACGTCACCTTTTAACGTGTATTGATCTGCCTGGAATAAAAAACTGGAAGAGTCAGGTTTAAGAGAATAAATCACCTTGAATTTTATTCCCTCTTTCATAGGGCTTCTGTCTTCATTAAAAATGTAGCAATTCACACCATTGTTCCACACGCCTACCGGATACTTTAATTGTTTTTTTGTTTCATCAAGCGGCACAGCTACAAAGATTGCTTTGGGATTATTATACAATTCTTCAATACGCAGTTGTGTATTTTCACCGCTGAGATTAGAGAGCACTGAAACATGTTCAATTTGCTGTGCCAACACTATCCTGAAACTTCCAAGAAGAATAAATAAAAGCAACTGTTTTTTCATATTCATTTCATTTAAAAAAAGATAAAGGCATCCATTAATGCGGCGTTATTATTTTAGGGTTATTTTTTGAGATGGGTGCATAATACCAGGCATTGCTGCAAAGATTTATTCAGGGTATATAAAGCAGTTTCAGCACCCGGTATTAGTTGAAGTACAAATGCCAAAAAAAATATCTTTCCATTTCCTCGTAAACCTAATTTTATTTCCGGGTATTTTGTATCCTGTAAAACCGGTAATTTTTAAAAGTCGATTTATTTTTTTCTCCTTTCACTACTTATTATTTACCCAACATATTTTTCAATATCGTAAAATCAACCGCCTTTTTTATTGCTGTTATATTGTCTTCAAATACCGGATCCCCCTTAGATACTGTATACACCACAGTAAAAAATTGCGGGCACGATTTGGGTAGTTTTTTATGGTAGTATTCCAGATTGGGTTTTACAGCAATAAAAGAGCCACGGGTACCTTCCTCAGCAAAGCTTTCAAATCTTTCCTCCTCATTCCACTTGCAAACAGCGTCCTTACGCAAATCAGTATCCGGCTTTTTCAAATATTCGTTTATATTATTTAGAAATTTATTCGTGTATTCTTTATCGCTGGAATTATCCTTTAATGATTGCTCTAACCGCTTCTTTTGTATCAATAAGTATTCTTTACGGTTCAGGTATAAAAATGGCAGGGTATCATTATAAGTTATCAACCAACTATATTCTTTTATTTCACTATCAGTGCCATAATCGCCCACGATTTCTTCGCCCATAAACCAGGCTGCTTCCTTTTTTTGTGGCCTTTGTTTCAGTTTTAAATACCCCCTAAAATCATCATCCGGTAAATTGGCAGCATATAAATTGTTGAGCGAAAAAATCACGTTAGCAGTAATATTCACGTTTGTTGCGGATGCAATAGCCGCTTTAAATTTCGACTTATCTGCACTCTTTTGGTCGCACACAAAAGGCAGGATATACATGGCATAATGGTATGGGTCGGCTATCCAGTTTTTTGAAGCAGTAAGCTGTTTGCCGAAAACTGTACTATAACTAACCTGGCAGCCGGTTGGGTTATAGCCTGTTGTAAGGATTTTATGAATTGCTGCCAATAAGGCCTTTTCTTTTGCCAAATCTCCTGGCGTTACGTTGGCTACAGACCCCTGCACGCCTGCTTTCCAGGCACCTTTCTTTTGCCTGAGTACTTCTTTACTACAGTCCTGCGCTGCCGAAGAAAACGCAATGAGGATGATTAACAACAATACTGTGTATTTCATGATTCTTTTTTTGAGACAATAATTTAGTTTGCCGCACTTGTTGCTTACGTGTATAGCTTGTTTGTTCTAAGACAGGTTAGAAATAATTGCCATGAACATTTCAAATTCCGGGAACTATTTTTCATCTTACTATTTCCATCAATTCATGCTATTTAAAATCTCCGCCAATAATATTGGTAACGTTGGCAACCTGTTCAATCACCCTTTTTAGCAGGATATTATTAGTGCCAGCTTTATACAAATCTGCTCTTAGGTTTACTGAATTATCATCTGGGTTGATTCCTATTTTAACTATGTCAAAGTGATTATTTTGTTGCAGCAGGTATTTATATTTTGTAGAATCAATCTTACCGGGCAATGTTTCTGTAAGGTCGGTAAAAACAATTACCAGGTCGCTTATTGACTGAACCAGCACCTTATAGGAAGTGATATTTTCTCCCCCGTAAGGAATTACCGCCAGGCTGTCGTTGACCATACTGTATGGTAAGCCCGAACCAGTAAATAATTTCTCTAATGCAGATACAGCCTTCTTTACAGGCTGTTTTGTTTTGGTTTGAGAATGGGCTAAGCCTGACGAAAGCAGCACCAATAGCAGAACGGTTAATTGTTTTTTCATTGTTGATTTTTAAAGTGTTTTTTTAAAGAAATTGCTACATGGCTTTTGAAAATTTTATCCTAAACCGGATATGGGAAAATTGACAAGCATCGGCAAAACAGGATAGAACGTTTCATAGATTCATTTTTATTACTGCAATTTGAACAGCATAAAAATGGTGCTATATAATTGCATTTTCTCTCCCTTAAAAACAGGATATTTTCTCTCGCCAAAAATTATAAAAAAAGATGCGACAACATTCAATCGTTATCGCTTTAATTTATTATGCTACTGGTAAATTTTTATGTTGCTGTATGAAAACAAATTGTTTCCTGTTGCTTTTGATTGTTACTTTTAACGGGGTATGAGCGCAGATAAAACAATGGAACATTTTACTGAATCTGCTTCCTAAGGGCCACTTACCAGTTACAATAGAACATGAGAAGTAACGGTTTGATAATTGCATGCAAAACAATCAAAAGGAATTGGCCGGACTATTATTCAAAACAGGTTAGAATTTTTGAAAGCTGCTTTGTGAGGTGCAGTCATCAAAAGAAAAAGAGATTTCTGCATATATTGAACTGGAGATTTAAATGAAATTGAAGAATACTGCTATTTCTTTAATTGCAAAAAACGAGTAATTAAGGCTCACGTCATTTAAGTGGGGACTAAGCAAAAAGTTTTTGTAGTCTGAATAAAAAAAACTTGGTATCAACTACGCCTCTTTGATTGGCCCTGAATAGTTTTATTTTAGAATTAAATGATTCTGCATTGGCATTTGTAT
>JANXSR010000028.1 GCA_025352625.1 Ferruginibacter sp. | reverse complement strand
TTGTACATACCATAAATGATAATACCTGATAGTGTTGCAATTAATATAATCCAATCAAGATTACTCATGCGCTGGTAATGGTGCTTTTATTGCATCAACAAGTATAGCCTATTCTGTGCTATACAAAAGTTAATCTTATTTAAAAAATTGGGTAATAAAATAATATACAGCAATCTGAAACAGCAGGAATACAATTACTGCAACATACCATTTGCTCCAATATGATTTTTTTTGTTCTATCATTTTTTGCCTGTTAAAAATAAAATATCAAACCAACCTTTTTAAACTTTTTAGTAATTTTCATATACACCAACTACAAACAATACCGTCTATGGCCAACATACAATCAATTAGTTTTTGCAATTAAGTTAGCAAATAGCCTGTATGCACCTGGCACACCCGCCGGCAGTTCTCTAAAAAATACCAACCCGGTATAAACAAATTTGCCCTTTCCATAATTAGCAATAATTAAACTTCCATCCTGTTCGTTTTCGTTAGGGTCTTTCATGCTAAATATACGTTGATAAGCAGGGTCAATATTTTCTGCATTGTAAATACTACGTTCCTGCACCCAGCCTTCAAAATCTTTTTGTGTTATTTTATTGGGATAATTCAATGCGGGATGATCTGGCACTAAAAAATTAATTGTTGCTTCTTCATCTGTAACACGATTGCGGCTAATGGTAAAAGGATAGGGAGATATTTTTGCCTTAACAGGGCCAATAGAATTATTGGTATTATACTGTGTCAGCAACACACCCCCCTCTTTTACATACTGCATTAAGGCATCATAACTATTGCTTAGCCATTCATTAATATTGTAAGCCCTTACGCCAGTTACAATCGCATCAAATTGTTTTAAATTGGCAACATTTAAATCTGCCTGTTTTAACAGTACTACTTTATAACCCATTTGCTCAAGGGCTTGGGGCACTTTATCTCCAGCTCCGGCAATATAACCTACCATATTGCCTGCAATTTTTAAATCAATTTTTAGTACCGGTACCTGGTCGTAAAAATTATAATTTACTTCTGGAATATGATCGTAATTAATTTTATGGAGAGAGAAAAACTGGTCTTGGTTAAATAGTTTTGAAGATAGTTTGCCACCATAAAAATCTTTTGAATCTTTCGCAATTGCATCGCTGCCAATGCTAACATCAACAAATCTTTTTTCGCCTTTGGCTAAATGAACAACCGAATCAAAAACTACAACAGATTTATTATTGTTGTTGTACGTAAATTTAACTGCATCATTGATGGCTTTATTGGCCTGTAAAGAAAAATGTATGTTGTGCTTTACATTTACATCATCATTTTTAAAAATCAACATAGATGGAGAACTGTTGATGTACACCGGGTAATTCAGTTGCACAGGCTGATAAATTTCGCCCTTAACAGGATCTGTATATTTATAGCGAATGGGCTTTTTAAATTTAAAATAAACACCTTCAATTGTGGCGCCAAATAAAATACTCAGGGGCTCATTTTCTGCTTTACCAATTTGCTGCTGATCTGTAATATTAAAACTACCCTTATCCATTTTGTTTTCTAACCAATATGGTTGCGATGCTTTTTGATCCGGTCGTATGTAAACAGATAGTGGAAAAGTATTGTTGGTATTCCTTTTTAAAGAATCAAAACTATGAAAGATATCATACATATTTACATCTGCATTTTTTACAGCTACCCCAAGCCGGTTATTGATGGTGGTGGTAATTTTTAAAGTATCTCCCTGCACTGCATACTGGCTGGCTGCTGTTGCTTCCATAAAAAGTCCACTGCAAAATTCTAATAATTTTTTTATTTCATTTTGCTTTTGCTCTTTCCAGTATTCATCCTTAATTGTTTCAACTTTTTTATACAATCGTACCAATTGCGCTACGCTATTTTCAGGATGTTCCGCTGAATAATTCTTATAAATAGAGTCTGCCATCAACTGAATGGTATTGTCTTTTTCTGTTCTTTTCCAATCTGCTACTACACCTTCCATTAAATCGTTTACCGGCTTATCGCCTTTTATAGTTGAAAAATATTCTAACGATTCGCCCCTTTGCGCAGGTACACCAAAGCCCTGGCTTTTATGCTGGCTACGACTTAATGCCGCCATCTCTCCATAACTTTTTCCTAATAACGAGTTGTACATACCCACATCCATTTTAAACTGGTCTTCACTTGTAGTATTGGTATTACCGAAATTAAATGTATTCCAAAGCATGCGTTTTGCTTGCCAAACTGTTACGCCTTGTTTTAATTGTTCCGGAAATTTTGTTGCATCTGCTGCCGCATCAAATGCCTCCCTTGCAAGAATACCCGAAGCTGCATGATGACCATGCCCTGCCCTGCTATCTTCTGGAAAACGGGCGATGATTACGTCAGGTCTAAATTTTCGTATCACCCAAACTACATCACTTAAAATTTTATCATGGCCCCATGTTTTTAAAGCTTCTTCAGGCGTTTTACAAAAACCAAAATCATAGGCCCTGCTAAAAAATTGTTCTGCGCCATCAATCCTCCTGGCAGATAATAATTCCTGTGTTCTTATTAATCCTAGGTCAATCCCCTGTTCATCACCAATTAAATTTTGGCCACCATCTCCTCTTGTTAAACTTAAGTAACCTGTGCGATATAATTTTTCATTGGCGAGGTATGCCAATAATCGGGTATTCTCATCATCAGGATGTGCAGCAATGTACAGGACAGAACCTAACACATTCAGCTTTTTTACCTGCTGCAATATTTCAGACGAGGTATAGGTTTTAGGTGTTTGAGCAAAACTAAAAAGGCTATAAAAAATACTTACAACAAGAAGACAAGATTTACGCATAAATTGTTTATTAATTAACGAATGTAAGTTAATGACTTATTAAAGTGATCTCATGTATAAAAACCTGTCTCCATTTTTATAGAGACAGGTTTTTTAAATTTATTTGCAATTATTTATTTTCAGTAATCCTGTAAATACATTATTGTCCTACAAAAAAAACTGCATTTGAAATTAATAGTTTTCCGTTTTCCCAAAATGATCTAAAAATCGGATCATCTGATAAATAAACAATACTGCCATTGCCATAGTCCTGCACACCAATTGAAGTGCCATCTTTAATTTTATCTTTTACTTTGCTACCTGTAAAACCCGCTACTTTACTTTCCTTTTTAAAGATTCCCACATTCCATCCATCTTTTAAAAATTCATACATTTTATCATCCTGCTTTAAAGTAAAATAATAATTGGGATACCCAAAAGCAAGCGGATGCGAATTATCGATATCGAGTTTATAAATAGCACCCGCAATATTACTTTTTATACCATCATGTTCACTTTCTTCAAATATTTTTAAATCTGCGTAGGAAGGTTTGGGTTCTTCCTTTTTATCTTTTGCATCTTTCTCCTCATCGTCTTTTTTTAATTTTATACCCCAATCGTTGTTGGCCATTTGCGTTACTGCATTTTCAATAGCGATGATTTTACCACCCTGCCTTACCCAGGTTTTTAAATCTGCAGATGCTTCTTTATCATTTAAAAATTTATAATTTCCATTAGGCACTATAATAACATCAATATTCTTCAAACTAATATTCCCAATATCATCTGCATTAATCAATGTTAACGGGTAATCTAATTGCTGATCAAATAAATGCCATATTTCACCTGCAGCAGAAGCGTCTGTGCCTTTACCGCTTACCAGGGCCACTTTAGGCTTATTGATATAATGTGTTTTATCGCTTCCAAAATCGTTGCCGCTTTCCATAAAACCGGTTGATATGGCGGTTACTCCGGCATCAAATTTTTGTACCGCCACTGCAAAGGCTTCCATCTTTGATTCGTTTCCTTTTTTTAATACGATCAAGGTACCACGTTGAAATTTTTTTCCGTTTACACTAAAGTCTTTTTCTGAAAACCTAACCCTGATGCCTGCATTTAATAAAGCCGCTAACAATTTAGCATCTTCAAAAGAACCATAGTTAATTAAGTACCCATAAGAAGTTTCAGGAATAATAACAGTTGATTGTTTAGCAACATAAGGAGTGGCGGCAATTTTTTCTTTAACAGCGTATGCCTGCAAGCCATACACATAAGGTAAACTCCATGCCGTAATATCATAGGTGGCAGAATCAACCAGTTTGGAGGTAGGTTCAAACAAAACCTTCACCAGTGTACCTTTGGGTTGATAAGTACTTATCACCAGGCTGCTAGATGCACTAAAGGTTTCTTCTTTACGGGTAAAATAATTAAACCCTTTGCCGTTGCTTATTGTAGCAGTGTTGTAAACAATACCATTGGCATCCAGCATTCTTTTTAGGCCATTTATTTTATTGCTGTTTACATCTGTAATAATAAAAGATTTGTATTCTCCCACTCCATTGTTTTTTTCACTGGTGAAAAAATTACTAAACTCCTTCATTACTTTTTCATTGTTCTTACTAATCACTTCAATCGTACTCATGCTGGTAGTAAAATGATGCAGTAACCTGTCTTTTAAAGTAAGGGTATCTCCATTGTTAATGATAACTGCAGATCCGGACCGTGGTCCCCCACCCTGTTCAAATGTCATACCAATGGCACCATTATAAATTGGGTATGTATCCCCGTAAGCCGGATAAAAAAGATCAAATACCTCTTTGGTAAAATACAGCCAGCCATTTTCATCAAAATATTTAGCGTTGTTCTTACCGATCATTACCTGTAGGTCTCTTTGCCACGGCGTAATTACTTCGTGGTAAGGTTGTGCTGCCGGTGCAAAATAGTAAGGATTATTATAACCCTGTTCATGATAGTCACTGTGTACCTGCGGCATCCATTGATTGTACATCTTTAAACGTTGCTGGGTTTCTATTTGTGTTTGCCAGGCCCAGTCCCTGTTTAAATCAAAATTGTAATGGTTCACCCTTCCCCCTGGCCATGGTTCCATATGTTCTCTGGATTGTCTGTCGGGGTTAGCATTTTTGCCCACCATTTGGTTAAACCAGTTTACATACCTGTCCCGGCCATCAGGGTTAATACAGGGATCAATTAAAACAACCGTATTTTTTAACCATTCTTTTGTTTTGTTGTTTTCGGGGTTTAATAATTCATACAGTGTTTTCATTGCTGCTTCGCTGCTGCTGGTTTCATTGCCATGTACATTGTAACTTAACCAAACTATCGCCGGTGTATTTACATTGCCCGGTTGGTCTGTTAAAATACCGGTGAGACGTAAATTATTTTTACGAATATCTTCCAGCTTTGCAAGGTTTTCTACAGAGGCAATATAGGCAAGCAACAAAGGCCTGCCTTCATTGGTTTGACCATATTCATCCAGCTTCATCATTTGAGGCATTGCTGAAACAGCATATTTAAAATAACTTACAATTTTATGATGCGGCGTATATTTACTTCCTAAAGGATACCCTAAAAATTCATCGGGACTTTTAATGGTTTGAGCAAAAGAAAAATATGCAGTACAGATCAAAAATAAAAAGACAACAATTTTTTTATTCATAAAAAGGATTTAGTATTGAGTTGGTTTATGCTGAGTTGATTTAAATTAGCTGTTAAATAATGTAGAAAAATATTCAAGATGAAACATTCAAAAATTGTATTAAGTGTAGTAAGTATTTTTTGCTTTATCGTGCAATGTACAGCACAAATCAATGCTTACCATTACCACTCACAAAAAAAAGTAACCGCGGCAAAAGGCGCAGTGGTATCGGCACATCCACTAGCAAGTAAAGCTGGCATAGAAGTATTAAAAAGTGGCGGCAATGCGATTGATGCAGCAATAGCTACGCAACTTGCCCTGGCAGTAGTGTACCCCGGTGCAGGCAATATTGGTGGAGGTGGATTTATGGTTGCCCATTTAAAAAATGGTAAAAATATTACCATTGATTACAGGGAAATGGCACCGGCAAAAGCCAGCAGGGATATGTACCTTGATGCCAACGGAAATCCTCAAATGAACTTATCGCAGGATGGGCATTTGGCAAGTGGTGTACCAGGTACCATTGCAGGTTTATTTGCCTGCTTAAAATATGCAAAGCTGCCTTTTAAAAGATTAATTCAGCCGGCCATTGACCTTGCTGAAAAAGGATATGCCATCACTGCTGGCCAGGCGGCTGATATGAATGAATTAAAAAAAGAATTTTTACAACTTAATACGGCCGCTGTTGTTTTTGTAAAAGGCCAGCTATGGAAAGAAGGCGATACGCTTATACAAAAAGACCTGGCCAATACTCTAAAACGCATAAGGGATTTTGGAGCCAAGGGCTTTTATGAAGGGGAAACGGCCAAACTAATTGTAAGCGAAATGGCAAGGGGCAAAGGCATCATCAGCATGGAAGATTTAAAAAATTACAAGGCCATAGAAAGAGTTGCCGTAGAATTTGATTATAAAAATTGTCACATTGTTACCATGCCCCTGCCAAGTAGTGGTGGCATTATTTTGCAGCAGGTTTTAAAAATGATTGAACAAAGAAATATTGGGGCAATGAAATTTCAGACTGCCGCCAGTGTGCAACTAATGACAGAAACTGAACGCAGGGCTTATGCAGACAGGGCACAGTTTTTAGGTGATGCAGATTTTGTAAAAGTGCCGGTAAAAACATTGGTGAGTGATAAATACATTAAAGAAAGAATGGCCAATTTTACGCCAGGCAAAGCAGGCAGCAGCGAAGTAATAAAAGCTGGTAACATTAAAGAAAGTGAAGAAACTACGCACTTAAGTATTATTGATAATGAGGGCAATGCTGTTTCTGTAACCACCACTTTAAATGGCGGTTACGGCAGTCGCACGGTGGTTAGTGGGGCAGGTTTTCTTTTAAATAATGAGATGGATGATTTTAGCGTTAAACCAGGGGTGCCAAATATGTACGGAGCATTGGGTGCAGAAGCCAATGCCATTGCACCGGGTAAAAGAATGCTTAGCAGTATGACTCCGACAATTGTGCTTAAAAACAAAAAGCCATTTATGGTTGTTGGCACACCGGGAGGAACAACAATACCAACCAGTGTTTACCAATCGTTGGTGAATGTGATTGATTTTGGTATGAGTGCTGAAGATGCGGTAAACAAACCCAAGTTTCATCACCAGTGGTTACCCGATGAAATTTTTGTGGAAGATGATTTTGATACGGCAACTATTGCTGCTTTACAAGCCATGGGGTATAAAGTTAACAAGAGGGGCGAAATAGGTCGTACAGAACTGATCCTGATTACTAATGGCAAAACAAAATCAATTGTTGCAGTAGGCGATAAAAGAGGGGATGATGATGCGGAAGGGTATTGATGGTGGGTTAAGATTTGCGGAATTATAGTCGGAAATTACAAGCAATAATACTCATGAGTAAAGACCTGATATCAGATAATTTTGCAGACAATGTTGATAAAGCAATCATCAGGAAAGTTATTGTGGTAATAAAAATCCTGTTGGTTCTATCCATTGTTTATTCTTGTTTGGAACTGTCGGAATGGTATCCCTATCTATTTAAAAAAATACCCGGTAATTTAAGTTATGAAACTGTTTTTAATTACCGGATTGTGCCCTATATTTTGCTGTTAACACTTTTACTTAACATTATTAGTATGGCCTTTTATTTAAAAGGCAACAAATTAATTGCCGCTTCTTTTATGCACAACGAACCCGAATTATTTGATCTGGGGTACAGCAATTGTTATAAAAGTGGTTTAATTACGGCCATAGATTTTGCAATAGGAATTATTATAATTTTACTACGACTTATCTTTAAACTGTAATCATTTTAAATTTAGCTGATGACAGAGCTCGGCAACTCATTCCTTCAATCCGCCATAAAAAGGGTGGCTTATTACAAAGACCTCGGCGATAAAACATTTGCGCAACTGAACGAAGCCGGTTTTTATTTTAAACCAAATAATGAAAACAACAGCATCGCTATTATTATCCAGCACATGGCAGGAAATATGCTCAGCCGCTGGACCGATTTTTTAACCACTGATGGCGAAAAAGAATGGCGCAACAGGGATACAGAATTTGAAGAACAACCTTTATCTCACAAGCAGCTAATTGATTTTTGGGAGAAAGGCTGGGCCTGTTTTTTAAATACACTGCAACAGCTTACTCCCGATGATTTATTAAAAACCATTTATATCAGGCAGGAAGGACTGCTGGTAATTGATGCCATTAACAGGCAATTAGCGCATTACCCCTATCATGTGGGACAAATTGTTTACATCGCAAAAATTATTAAAGACCAGCACTGGCAAAGCCTGTCTATCGCAAAAGGAAATTCGGATCAATATAACCAGCAATTATTTGGCAAAAAGTAATTCACGGCCACCAGGTATTTTTTTAACTTATTAAACTTCATTTAAATAATATATTTGGTATTGAATTTGCCCGTAGGTGGCGAAACGCTATTTTTGTAACAATTGTACTATCCACTGCGCAGAAGCCTCTACATATTAAAATGGTTTTTTCTTACACTGATATTTTGGTCGGTGTTTGCTTTATTGGTGGTTTATGTTAAACCTACCTTTGGTAACTGGGTATTTTATATTGCCCTGGCGGGCTGGATAGCAGGCTGGATATACACTTTTGAAAAAGCCAAACATAAAACCTGGTTTTTTCTTTCCTTTATACTTACCGTGCTGTTATTATGGTTTACCCTTCAATTGGCGGTGGTACAAAATCTGATTGTATCAACCGTATCAGAAAAATTATCCAATAGCCTTAAAGCCAACGTGAGCATCCAGCACATTGAGTATAGTTTTTTCGACAAGATGGACCTTAAGGGTTTGCTGGTTGAAGACCGCCAAAAGGATACCTTGTTGTTTGCAGGCAGCGCTAAAGTAAATATTACAGACTGGTTTTTTGTAAAGAGTAAAGCCACTTTAAAATATGTGTCGCTTTCCAATGCTGTTGTAAATATGCAACGCACCGATTCTGTATGGAACTATCAGTTCCTTGTTGACTATTTTTCTTCTCCCAAAAAATCTACCGGTAAAAAAGCATCCATTGAATTTGATATAAAAATTCTTCAATTAGAAAATGTTCATTTTAATCAAATTGATAAATGGGTTGGTAAAAACATGACGGCTGCTGTAAAAAAACTAGACCTTTTTACAGACGATATTAATATCGAAAAAAAACAAATAAACCTTAATACGCTTACACTGGATGAACCTGTATTTTCTCAGTTTGACTATGAAGGCAACAGGGATAAACTAAACCTGCCAAAAGATACCAGCCATCCCGAAGCAAGAACAAGTGCTTACCAATGGAACAATGCCGGATGGGTGATGAATGTAAAAAATATCCACATCAATAACGGAATTTTTAACAACGAAAAACAAACGGAAAGGGCTCCCTTTACAGACCGTTTTGATGGCGTTCACTTACGCTTTGCCAACATTACAGGCGATTTTAAAAACATACATTTTGAAAGAGATACACTAACAGCAGATATTCATTTTGCCACAAAAGAACGCAGTGGATTTGAAGTAAAGAAGTTGCAGGCTGCATTTAAGTTTACGCCGGAGATAATGGAGTTTAAAAATCTTGACCTGGTTACCAACAAAAGCAGGTTGGGTAATTATTATGCCATGCACTTTAATAGCTTTAATAACGACATGGGCGATTTTTTACATAGTATAAAATTGGAAGCCAATTTTGTAAACAGCGAATTAAACAGCGATGACCTTGCTTTTTTTGCCCCGGAAGTAAAAGAATGGAAAAGAATTTTTCAATTAAGAGGATTGGCTAAAGGAACAGTTGATAACCTTACTGCAAAAAAAATGCTGATAAAAAGTGGCAATAGTTTTATTGACGGAGATATTGCTTTAAAAGGTCTTCCGGATATCAACAATACTTTTATCGATTTACAAGCTAATGAATTAAAGACTACTGTTGCGGATATTGCTACTATTGTCCCTTCTCTTAAAACAATTACACAACCAAATCTTGCCCAGCTCGGCAATATAAATTACAAAGGAAATTTCACCGGTTTTATAAATGACTTTGTTGCCTTTGGTACCATTAACACTAACCTTGGTACTGTAACAGGCGATATCAATATGAAATTACCAGAAAATAAACCCGCCATTTATTTAGGCAAAATTTCAACGGAAGGTTTTAGGCTCGGTGAATTTATTAACACCAGTCAGCTAGGTACCATTGTATTTAACGGTAAGCTAAACGGCATTGGTTTTAAACCCAAAGAAGTAAGAGCTAATTTTGATGGTAATATCCGCAGCATTGAGTTTGCCGGCTATACTTATCAAAATATTACTGTTAAGGGCGATTTTGGTAAAAATCTATTTAGTGGTTCAGCAAGTGTTAATGATCCTAATTTATTACTGAATGATCTTAAAGGCAGCATTGATTTTAGTGGCCCGCAACCACTGTTTAATTTTGATGCAGACCTTACAAAGGCTGATCTTCAGAAATTAAAATTAACGCTGGATGATTTTGTTTTAAACGGACATTTTAACCTGAATTTTACAGGAAGTAATATTGATAACTTTTCGGGTAGCGCAAAAATTTACAATGCAGGTTTAATACACAATAACGTTCCGTTATCTTTTGATTCTTTGTTGCTTGAATCTTTTAATATAAATGATGCAAAAGTATTAACCCTGCATAGTAATAATATAGAAGCTCAGGTAACCGGTAAGTTTAAAATAATTGAATTACCCGATGCCTTTAAGGTATTTTTAAGCAGGTATTTTCCGGCCTATATTAAAAAACCCGGCTATACTATTAACGACCAGGATTTTTCTTTTTTAATAAAGACAAAAGAGGTTGATAGTTACGTACAATTACTTGATAAAAAATTAAGAGGATTTAATAATACGGTTATCCAGGGCAACCTTCACTTAAGTGAAAACCAGCTAAATGTAAATGCCAATGTGCCCGACTTTAGCTATGATGGAAAAGTATTCAACAATATTCGTTTAGATAGTAAAGGAGATTTCGATTCGCTGCTGACCAAAATAGATGTTGATGATGTAACTATCAATGATAGTTTACATCTGCCTGCATCTAATATCATACTAAGCTCTCACGAAGATTTAACTGATATCAGTATTAAAACAAGTGCCAGTAAAACTATCAGCGGTGCCAGCATTAATGCGCAAGTGCAAACAATGAAGGATGGTGTAAAAATTCATTTCTCTCCTTCATCTTTGGTCATCAACGATAAAAAATGGGAACTTGAAAAAGATGGTGAATTGGTTTTAAGCAAGACACAGGTAAGTGCCAGCGAAGTAAAGTTTGTACAGGGAACCCAGGAAATAAATATAGCTACAGAACCTTCAGAAACAGGCAATTCTAATGATATTATTATTGGGTTAAAAAAAGTGAGTATAGATGAACTGGCCCCTATTGTTATAAAAAACCCCAGGTTAGAAGGACTGTTGACAGGCACGGTTAAAATATCGGATCCTTTTGGAAAACCTTTTATAGAAACGGATGCTGTACTCGAAAAGTTTGGATTAGATGGCGATTCAATTGGCGTTGTAAATGCAAAAGCTACTTACTCTTCCGAATCAGGTGTGTTAAGTTTTAATGCCAGTGCAGAAAACAAAGAGAATGACTTTAGTATACAGGGAACTTATAATACAAAAGATTCAACAGCTAACCAGGCAAATATTTCTTTGGTATCAAAAAAACTGGATCTAAAGATTTTAAACAACTACCTCGGTGGTATTTTTAGTGATATAAAAGGGGTAGCCAACACCAGCGACCTGAAGGTAACAGGCAATGCAAAACACCTTTCAATTACAGGTACAGCAAACATTACAGAAGGTTCGCTGGTGGTAATTTATACCCAGTGCAGGTATAAATTTAAAAACGAATCAGTAATTTTTAATCCGGATGAGATAGACTTTGGCTCCATCACCCTTACCGATACATTAAATAATACGGCTACGCTAAGTGGCAAAATGTATCATCATTGGTTTAATGACATTTCCTTTGACAACATTAAAATGGAGACACCAAAAATGTTGGTGTTGAATACAACCAAGAAAGACAACAGCACTTTTTATGGAAAAGTAATTGGCAAGGCAACCCTGTTATTAAATGGCAGCACAGAAGATATGACGATGGATATTACCGGTGAACCATCCAGAACAGACAGCAGCCATATTTATTTATTGAGTGCAGCCAGCGTAGAAAGTGGTGTAGTTGATTATATAGATTTTATTCAGTTTGGTACCGAAATGGAAAATCGGTACAAAGGAAAATCGTCTACAAATATTTTGGTTAATATGGCTTTAACAGGAAACCCTTCCTGCAAAATTGATGTGATATTGGATGAGTCAACAGGTGACATTATTAAGGGCGAGGGAAATGGTCTTTTGAAAATAAGAGTTGGCAATAAAGAACCCTTAACGATAAATGGCAGGTATGATATTACTAAAGGAGAATACACATTTAACTTTCAAACATTCTTAAAAAAATATTTTACCGTAAATAGCGGAAGTATTGTGTGGACAGGAGATCCATATAAAGCACAGATAGATATCACTGCAGAGTACCTGGCCAACAATGTTGATTTCAACAGCCTGGCTTCTGAGTTTAGTACATCCGGCAATGGCGTATCTACTACCTTTAATAAAAAAAGCGATGTAAGAGTGCTGGCACATTTAACAGAAAGCCTGCTGAAACCTGTAATTGATTTTGAATTTCAATTGCCGGAAGCAAGCCCTTTAAGAAGTGATTTCTTTATTGTAAAAAGATTGCAACAGTTTAAAGAAGATAAAAATGATTTAAACAAACAGGTAACTTCTTTATTGTTATTTAATTCTTTCATCAGTACAAAACAAGGATTAATAACTGCTACCAGCGGACAAAATGTTTTGTACAGTACCATTGGTGGTATGGTTTCAAGTGCCATATCAGGTTTCTTCAACAGATTTTTGCAAAAATATATTAAGAACACTTCGTTGTATCTCGATTTAAATACGAGTTATGGAAGCTCCCCTTACGATCTGCAGGCAAATGTGGCACAGTTGCAGGCTGCAGCTAAAAGTGGCTTTATTTTTAAATTATTAAACGGCAGGTTAATTATTACAGCAGGTGTAAATGTTGACTACAATAACCCCTATGTGTACAACCGGAATAACAATGTTTTAATAACACCGGATTTAACTGCAGAATTTATTATCAACAAAGATGGAAGTGTTAGGGTTGTTGCATTCAACCGCACCAATTACGATCTTGTTGGGCAACGAAATAAAACCGGTGTCAGCTTATCTTACCGAAAAGATTTTAATACTTTCTCTGAAATATTTAATCCCAAAAAAGAAACGAAAAAATAGTTTCTTTTTTGGCATAGAGTTGACGACTTTTTGAAGACTGGCAATTCTTAGAGTAAGCTTCCTGTTTTCAATAACCATTAATATTTACTTTTACAACTATGAAAAAAGACCTACTCACATTGACCATTGTTGTCTTATCCGTGCTTAACATTTTTGCACAGCAAAATAAGTTGTACAACCCTACAGCTAATGCTGCTGTAGACATTGATGCGGCTGTTAAAAAAGCTGCTGCTGAAAATAAATTTGTACTAATACAGGCCGGAGGCAACTGGTATAGCTGGTGTATTGAATTTAACCGCTTTAGCAAAGCCGATAAGCAACTGGATTCCATTATCAAAAGCAGTTTTGTAGTGTACGATTTAAACTACAGCAAAGAAAATATGAACGAAAATTTATTTGCCCAATATGGATATGCCCAGCGTTTCGGTTTTCCGGTATTTATTATTTTGGATGGTAAGGGCCAACGAATACATACCCAAAGCAGCGAGTACCTGGAGGATGGCAAAAAGAGCTACGACCAGAAAAAGGTATTAACCTTTTTAGAGCAGTGGTGTCCAAAAGCATTGGCACCCGAAACATACTCAAAACAATAATTGCATTTTTAAATTATATTTTCATTGATTTAAATAATTAAAAGTATGAACTCCAATAAAGATCAGTTTATTCAGCTCATCCGTCATCCTCTTAAATTCAGGATTTTTTTGTTTACAAAATTACCCGCTGCATTTTTTTCGGGGGTGAAGGTTAAAACAATTGATGAAACCAACGCTATTGTAACTGTTCCGTATAAATGGTTTTCACAAAATCCTTTTAAGTCAACTTATTTTGCATGCCTTGCAATGGCTGCAGAATTTAGTACCGGCTTACTTTCTATGATGAATACTTACAAAAGTAATCCACCTGTATCTATGCTGGTTACGGGGCTACAAGCTGCCTATTTTAAGAAAGCTACCGGCATTACTTACTTTACCTGCGAAGAAGGTTTAGCCATTCAACAAACAATTGAAGAAGCCATCGCAACCGGAGAAGGCAAAACCATCAAAGTAAAATCTACCGGTAAAAACGACAAAGGAGAGTTAGTAGCGGAGTTTTATTTAACATGGTCTTTTAAAGTGAAGAATAATTGACAATGGTGAAGAACAGCGGCTTTTATATCAGTTAGTAATTCAAATTCCCATTTTACTTATTATCTTCAGGCAATTATATTTTTTGTCACCTTAAGAAACCATTGCTGAATGAAATTGTATTTATATCTTTTTGTAACGCTCACTACCTTCCTCTTTTCTACCTCCGTGTTTTCTCAATCTGAAAAAATTACTGTTACTAAAGAACCTGTGTGGATTACTAAAAACACAATCGATTACAGTAAAAAATTACTCGACAAAGACGCAGCAGATGGCTACATAGATATTTCGCTGGAGAAGCAGGTTTACTTAGCTGAACAAAGTGAATACATTCGCAGAAGTAAAAAAATTATCTCACAGGCTGGTGTACAAAATGGATCAGAGATATCAGTTTCATTCGATCCTTCTTATGAGCAATTAACTTTTCACAGCATCCGCATCATCCGCAATGGGGAAACACTTGACAGACTTCAACTTTCAAAAATTAAAACCCTGCACCAGGAAAAAGAGCTGAGCAGTTTTATTTACAATGGTTTATTGGATGCTGTACTAATTATGGATGATGTGAGGCAGGGAGATATCATTGAATACAGCTACACAGTAAAGGGTTTCAATCCTATTTTTAAAAATAAATTTGCATCCGAATTCCACCTGGACTATGCAGTGCCGGTGTATGAAATTTATTATAAGCTGATTGTACCTCAACAAAGAAAAATTGTAACTACTCACCCCTTCCGAATCATCATTTTATAGCATTTTTTGAAAATCGAATAGTTATCCACATCCGGCATTATAAACTTGCGTTGCAGGCCTCGTAGAGCAAAAAATGTTTTTTAAAATTTCGGCTATTTGA
>JANXSR010000448.1 GCA_025352625.1 Ferruginibacter sp. | reverse complement strand
GTTGTTAAAAATGAGGCTTCTACAACAGGCAACCTTCCTGTTTCGCTTAATCAACCTGGCAATTGTGCTTTGATTGACCAGCATGAAGTAGAATTAATAGTTGAGTTGAAAAAATAAAATACCTGCCAGGCAAGTATTTTTGAAAGAGCAGTTGCGGTAATAACTTCGTTGAGGATAATATTCTCAATTGTATCCTATTTATTTTGAGAAATGTTCATCTCATTTTTTGTTTTACAGTTAAAATCGTATCCTCAATAACTGCCATTATTATTTTCTGCCGGCAGTTGCTATTGCCGCTCTTTAAGCCAGGCATCATAGAAATTTCCCCCTTTTCTTTTATTCAACATCTTACCAAACAGTTATCCTTTCATTTTCGGGCTTGTACATTTTATCGCCCGGTTGCAAATTAAAGGCTTTGTAAAAAGGTGTAAAGTTCATAAGCGGTGCGTTCACACGCCACCTGGCGGGTGAGTGCGGATTGGTGTTTACATACATGCGCATAAACTCATCGGTTGTTTTTACACGCCATATTCTTGCAATCGATATAAAGAATCGTTGATCGGGTGTAAAGCCATCCAACTTCGTAGTATCTTTTCCCTGCGTCGTCATTTTAAAGGCATCGTACGCAATGGCAACCCCGGCAATGTCTGCCGTGTTTTCACCCACGGTCAGGGCGCCTTTTATATGCATAGAATCGAGCACAGTAAGTAAATTGTATTGATCAATAACTTGCGTTGTTCTCGCTTTGAATTTTTGATAATCTGTTTTTGTCCACCAATCTGTTACGTTACCCACTTTATCATATTGTGCTCCCTGGTCATCAAACGAGTGCGTTATTTCATGGCCAATCACCATACCGATACCTCCATAGTTAAGCGCATCATCGGCATACACATCAAAATAAGGGGATTGCAATATTCCGGCAGGGAAAACAATTTCATTCATCGGTGGATTGTTATACGCTGTTACTGTGGGCGGAGTCGTGAGCCACTCCGTTCTGTCGACAGGCTGTCCAACTTTAGCCAGGGTATATCTATAATCATTTTTATTAGCCGACAACCGGTTTTCAAAATATGTGTCTCGTCTTACTTCCACATTCGCGTAATCTCTCCACTTATCAGGGTAACCTATTTTCTCCGTAAAGGCGTAGAGCTTTTCTTTAGCCTTTGTCTTGGTGGAATCGCTCATCCAATCCAGTTTGGTTATACGTGCTTCAAATGCTTTTTTCAGGTTGTCTACCAGCACCCCCATACGTTTCTTTGCATCTTCAGGAAAATATTTTTTTACATACAGCTGTGCCAGTGCATGGCCTAGTGAGCGGTCAACGGCTTGGGTCATTTCTTCAGCACGTGTTTTCTTAACAGCTTGCCCCGTCAGAATTTTTGTATACTCAAAAGACGCATCAGCAAATGGCTGGCTTAAAAAATTTGAATAAGTTGTAAGCGCATTGGCTTTTAAATATATTTTCCAATCATTGATGGGTACCAATTTCAACATTGCATTCAGCTTGTCATAATAAGCAGGTTGCCCTACGTTAACTGAATCAACCTTTGCTCCTAAGTCGTTTAGCAACTTTGCCCAGTTTATATAAGGGTGTTTTTGTGAAAGCGCAGCCACAGCCATTTTATTGTAGTTAGCCTTCACATCCCTGAGTTCGATATTTGTTCTGTGAGCAGAGGCCAATTGCTTTTCAATTTCATAAGCAACGGTTGCATTTTTCGCAGCGGTAGTTGCATCAGTTCCTGTCAATACAAATAAACTGGTAAGGTATTTTTTGTAAGCGTTTTGAATTTTGAGTGTTGAAGAATCCGTTTTGAAATAATAATCTCTTTCTGGCAAGCTAATTCCGGTTTGATAAAACTGGGCAATATTGATAGTACTCTGCTTATCATCGGGACCAACATTAAAACCAATGATGGAGCCATCACCCACCTTTTGTTCTTCAGCCACCAGCTTCAATAACGAAGGAACATCCGTCACGGCATCGATGCTTGCCAGCACGGGCTTAATCGGTTGATAACCCCGCTTATCAATGGCTATTGTGTCCATTCCTGCCGCATAGAAATCGCCCACTTTTTGTTCAATGCTTCCTGTCGGATTATTACTAACAGACACACTGTCCAGTATTGCCTGCAGGCGTATGCGCTGCGGGTAATTCAAAAAAGAATAGGCACCTACGCCTGATTGACTGGCCGGTATTTGGGCGGTATCGTACCAAATGCTGTTGACATACATAAAAAAATCATCCCCCGGTTTTTTGGAAGCGTCTATTCCCGTTAATACTACACGTTTGGTATCCAAATCAGCAGCCTGCTTACAGCCTGCTGCCAACAACAGAGCCAGCGAAAAATATAATAGTCTTTTCATGTTTTTAATTTAAAATAATGGTCAAATGTACACCCACAAATTCACTTCAAAATTAAAAAATGAATTAGTCTGCACAGCACAATACCTTTAAAATATATGCTGTATAGCAGGTTCTTAAAATTTGCTTCCGTCGTTGGAATGAACGCTTCCTCTAGAGGTGAGTGTAAGCACAACCTGTAGCAAAATGAATTATCTTATAAATAAAAGTAAAAGCAAATAACTTCCACGGGATCTAAAAATAAAATACAATAGCAAAATAAATATTATCCACTAACTGCAGTATAGTTATTCGCTTACGGCAAACTTCCTTTAGCCTGATATTCATTTCTTTTTTAATTGAGGTCTAAATACATTTGCAATTAAAAAAATAAAATTGGTTGATACAAAAGAAACATATCGTAATAGTTGGCGGCGGTTCTGGCGGATTAACCTTAGCACGACTTTTACAACTGAAAGGCGTAAACGTAAAACTGTATGAACGGGCTTTTAATGCAGCTGCACCAGTGCAACTTGGTTCACTGCTTGCTACTCCTGCACCTGATAATAAATTTTAATTAATATTATTTCAAGATGAAAAAACTTTCGCCGACACTTTTAGTTGGTTTTGTTTTGATAGCATTGGTTGATACCATTGGTTCAATTGCCTCAAAACAATTGCATTTCAATTACTCCAGTCTTTATCCTATTTCCTATATCATCTATATAACAATGCCATTTTTAATAGCAAAACAACGTAACAGGAAATCAGCAATTATTTCCGGTGCACTTTTAGGATTGTTTGATTCAACTGTTGGACTCAAACTTTCTATTGCCTTAAAAGCAAACACTGGCAACATTAATATCAATAATATTACTCCAACAGTTATTATTGCAATAGCGATAATAATGACTTTAACAGGGTCGTTGTGTGGACTTTTAGGTTACTGGCTTTCGACAAAAATTTCGACGAACAAATAAAGACAACGATAAAAGTAATCGAGTTTCTTATCAACAGTTGAAAACCCGGCTTATCAAAAAAATTAATAGAAACTCGCAATAAGAAATAGAACATGTATACTTTACTGAGCATTTAATGGAATGGCGATTTTTGAAAAGTATCTGGCCATTCCTTTTAAGGTAATGCCTTTTTTGTGCCGGTTACATATCAATTTTAGACAGCTACAAACTAGTGTCTGCTATATACTCATCCATGTCGAAAACTTTCTATTTTCAGAGTATCTTGATTTACGTTCAGGACTATTTTAACCGTTTGCTGACATTAATCCTTCTTTTGAAATCTTTTGTATAGATATACCTGTAAAGACTCCCTTTTCCAATTGATTGTGTAAATGGTTTTGAAAATTTAGCCCTCAAATTTATTCATCATTTAAAACATTTATCATGAAAGTAAAATTAAAATCAATGCTATTGCTTATTACACTAGCAGTAGTCTTCTTTGTTGGATGTAAAAAAGACACTACCACTCAAGAAGTTGTTGACATTCCAGCCACTAAGTACGATGCAGCAGTGCCATTAGCCTGGTTTAAACTGGCAATCGCCATGGTTCGGGTTACACCTGGTAATACGGGCCCCGTTCAATCACGTACGTTCGGATATCTTGGGCTTGCCGTTTACGAATCGGTGGTTCCTGGCATGTCCGCTAACCAATCCATCCAAAGCCAATTGAATGGGTTACCTCCGTTAGCAAAAACACTCAGTAATAAAATATATTACTACCAGGTTTCCGCAAATGCAGCGCTTGCCAATATGATGCGCCACATGTTTGGAAATGCTTCAGCTGCTCAAAATTTCACGATTGATTCATTGGAAAATGCATTCAACACAGTATTTAAAGTTGGCCTGCCAATTGCGGACTTTGATAGCTCAGTTCATTATGGGCAAAATATATCAAATGCAATTTATAATTGGTCAACAACAGATGGTGGAGACAAAGCTTATTTAAGTGTTACTTCTCCAACTTATGTGCTTCCCTAGAAGCCGGATTATATGTTACCCAAACCGGCCAGGTAACCCAACACCCTTTTTGGGGTACCAACCGTACTTTTATTACTGGAAACGCCACCAGCACTCAACCTGCGGCCCCACCGGCTTATTCAACAGATGCGGCTTCACCATATTATAAAGAGGAGTTAGAAGTGTATAATGAATCGATTAATCAAATTGCTGAACATACTACAATTGCTAAATATTGGGCTGCCATACCCCCTCCTACAGTATCTATTTCAATTTTAAGTTCGGTTTTAATTGATAAGAAATCAAATCTTGCTGATGCTGCCATGGCATTTTGTAAGGTGGGCATTGCCATTTCGGATGCTTTTGTATCATGTTATAAAACAAAATATCAGTATACCCAGGAACGTCCGATTACTTTTATACGGGCCAACTTTAGTCCAAGCTGGATACCCTTAATCGGTACGCCTCCATTTCCTGATTTTACTTCAGCACATTCTGTGCAAACAGGCGCCGCTGCAAAGGTACTGGCTGATATCTTTGGAGACAATACCACCTTTACGGATTATAGTATCAATGACCTAGGATTTGCTCCCCGTACATTCAATAAATTTTCGGATTATGCCAATGAAGTTGGCCTTTCACGTATTTACGGTGGGATACATAACCGTAGCGCAGATTTTATTGGTTTAGAGCAGGGTAAAAAAGTAGGGATAAATGTAAGCGCACTTCATTTTACGAAATGAAAGGGGTATAAAAAACTGAAGAGTAGTTAATTTTGAATGGTGCATATCCAAATGTTTGATGTGTACCATTCTTTTTTATATTTAGTCTCGTTTGGGCTTTCGCCAACAAACTTCAAATTCTAAAAATATTTCTGCAAAACCCCAATGTTAGTGGGGCCCTCAACCCAATTTAAAAAAAGGCCTGGTTCTTTTAAAAATAAAAGGTTGGGGGTATGATACTATAAAATGTATGATTAGCCAGGGATTGATTGTTACTGTATTGTAATTTAAAGTGGACAAGATGAAAACCCCGGCTAAATAGAAGCTATTCTCCATAACAAACATATCGCAGCAGATTATTCGTTTTATCTTTGCTCTCTAAACTTACATATTGAACAAAGTATTAATTGTAGACGACGAAGAAAAACTTAGAACGCTTCTTTCGAAAATAATCACTTTAGATGGCTTTGAAGTGTTGCAGGCCGGCGATGCTAAAAGCGGCTTAAAAAAACTGGAAACAGCCGATGTGGATGTAGTAATATGTGATGTAAAACTACCTGACTGCAGTGGTGTTGAATTATCCAAAACCATCAAAGAAAAATACCCAGCAATAGAAATTATTTTATTAACTGCTTATGGAAATATTCGGGATAGTGTGCAGGCTATAAAAAACGGTGCATTTGATTATATCACTAAAGGTGATGACAACAATAAAATAATTCCGCTGCTCTATAAAGCAACCGAAAAAGTAGTGTTAGCAAAAAGGGTATTGCAGTTAGAAAAACAATTAGGCAACAAACATTCTTTTGATAATATCATAGGCAAGTCTAAAATTATCAAAGCAGCAATTGATGCGGCAAGAAAAGTATCTTCAACCGATGCAACAGTGTTGCTTACCGGCGAAACAGGCACAGGTAAAGAAGTGTTTGCACAAGCCATTCATAATAACAGCAACAGAAGTAAGCAAAATTTCATTGCAGTTAACTGTTCTGCATTTAGCAAAGAGTTATTGGAAAACGAATTGTTTGGACACAAAGAAGGTGCATTTACCGGTGCAATAAAAGATACGAAAGGTATTTTTGAAGAAGCAAATAACGGCACTGTTTTTTTAGATGAGATTGGCGAAATGCCATTGGAACTGCAAGCCAAACTATTAAGGGTTTTGGAAACAGGTGAGTTTTTAAAAGTGGGCGATAGCAAAACAACAAAAATAAATGTACGTATCATTGCCGCTACCAACAGGGATTTACAAAAAGAAATTGAGGGAGCCAATTTTCGTGAAGATTTATTTTATCGCATTGCTGTTTTTCAAATTGCTTTGCCTGCATTAAGAGAAAGAGTAATTGATATTGAAGAGTTAGCAAATTATTTTCTGCAATTCTTTGCCAATAAAACCAACAAAAAAATTGCAGCTGTTTCCAAACCCTATCTTGAAGCATTAAAGCAACATTCGTGGAAGGGAAATATCCGTGAATTAAAAAATGTTATTGAACGAAGTGTGATACTTACAGATGATACAGCGTTAACTAATGATAGCTTGCCAATTGAATTACAAAAATTCAATTCTACTGACGCTAAAGAAAAAACACTTTCTGCCTTTGACCTTGCAAGTGCAGAAAAATTACACATTCAAAAAGTGCTGAACTATACCAATGGTAACAAAACCAAAACCGCAGAATTACTTAACATTGCGCTTACCACCCTTTACCGCAAAATAGAAGATTACCAACTCAGCTAACCCTTTCAAAACGATAGTATTCACCCTTTCAAAATGAAAGGGTTTTCTTTTTGTCACATTTCTTAAAAATGCCTGAAACTCAATGCAGGCAAACCTTTGGTGCTTTTATAAATAGTTTGGAACAAGGATTGCCTTATCCCAGGCACAACAAATTATTTTATATGACTATACTACTAATAATAGCCGGCATTGTACTCTTTTCCATCTTCTTTTCAGCAATCAACTACTTCGAAAAAATTTAACCATTATGACAATTCTATTTATCATAGCCATTGGCGTATTTGCTTATATGTGTTATGTGTTGGTAAAACCAGAAAAATTTTAAAGTATGAACACAGAAATTTCAGGAATTATTTTAATGTATGCGGCTGTGGTTGCAATGGCAATTCCTTTGGGCAGGTACATTGGCAAAGTTTTCAGCAATGAAAAAACATGGATGGATAAAATCTTCAACCCTTTAGATAAAATTTTTTACAAACTAAGCGGCATCCATACAGCCAGGGAAATGAACTGGAAGCAACACCTCGTTGCTTTACTCACCA
>JANXSR010000218.1 GCA_025352625.1 Ferruginibacter sp. | reverse complement strand
GCTTTGCAGATCTTGGCTTTTTAATTGGCATATTGATATTATCCTTTCATGCCGGCACGCTCGATTTTAATACACTCATACAAAGGCTCACAGTTGATGGCAGCCATGAGTTGCACACAGCATACACTTCTACTTTTCTTGGGGCATCTGCTTTAACCTGGGGGGCCGTATTAATATTTATTGGTGGTGCCGGTAAGAGTGCTATGTTTCCATTGCATGTTTGGCTACCCGATGCCATGGAAGGGCCAACTCCGGTATCAGCATTGATACATGCTGCTACCATGGTTGTGGCGGGTGTTTATTTGGTGGCAAGAATGTTTCCGGTTTTTAGCATGTCGGATGGCGCCATGCACATAGTAACTTATGTGGGAATTATTTCAGCGTTGTTTGCTGCAGTGATAGCCTGTACACAAACCGATATCAAAAGAGTATTGGCATATTCAACCATGTCGCAAATAGGATTCATGATGTTTGCGTTAGGAGTTTCAGGTAGTAATTCAGAGAATGGAAGCCTCAACTATTCAGGACTTGGTGCAGGATTTACAGGCTCCATGTTTCACCTCTTTACACATGCTATATTTAAGGCGTTGTTATTTTTGGGTGCCGGTTCTGTTATACATTTTATTCATAGCAACGAAATGAAAGACATGGGTGGGCTTAGAAAATATTTACCTATCACAAACATCACTTTCCTCGTAGCTTGTCTTGCAATATCAGGTGTGCCACCTTTTGCAGGCTTCTTTAGTAAAGAAGAAATATTGCTTGCTGCATGGCAGCACAATAAGGGTATTTATTATATCGCATTAATAACTTCAGGTATTACTGCCTTTTATATGTTCCGTTTGTATTTTCGTATTTTTTGGAACAAAGGTGCTATTGTTCATGGGGAGCACCACGGTGAAGGAGGCTTTGCAATGATGATGCCATTGGTGTTGTTAGCCATAGGTGCGGTATCTGCCGGCTTTATTCCTTTTGGTAATTTTGTATCTGTGGATGGTAAACCGCTGGAAGCGGAATTTCATTTACAGTTTTCCATTGCACCGGTTTTAATTGCACTAACCGGCATATTCACTGCGATGTGGTTATACATGAAACAAAACGAAAAACCTGCCACTATTACCCAATTATTGAATGTTTTTTATAAAGCAGCTTACAATAAATTTTATATCGATGAAGTGTATTTGTTCATTACTAAAAAGGTATTGTTCAATTTGATAGGAAGACCTGCGGCATGGTTTGACAAAAATGTAGTTGATGGAGCAGTGAATTTAACAGGTAATACAACACAACTTATTTCTGAAAAAATAAAAGGTTTTCAATCTGGTAAAGTTCAGCAATATGCTATTTACTTTTTGGCCGGAGTTATAGGTCTGGCAGTGCTTTTTATTTATATATGGAAATGAAATTAAATAAGGATAGAGTATTTGTATTGAAAAAAGGCAATTATTTTTCAGTAGCAGGTAATCAACATTGAAATAAATACATGAATCTAACATTATTGATATTATTACCGTTGGTTACCGCAGTTCTCATCCTGCTGATGCGGAATGCAGCGCAGGTAAAGTGGATCGCCTTAATTGGGGCTGCTGCACAATTTGTGTTAGCCTTTGCATTGCTTTTTGCTTTTCGCAGTGAAAGACTGGGAGGGAATGAAGTACAGATGTTATTTGAATTACAATACACCTGGTTTCCGGCCTGGCATATCTCTTTTCACTTGGGTGTAGATGGTATTTCAGTTGCCATGATTTTACTGACTTCTTTTGTAGTGATTGCAGGCGTGTTGGTTTCGTGGAATGTAACAAAGATGTCAAAAGAGTTTTATTTCTTACTCATCCTGCTTAGTCTTGGAGCGTATGGATTTTTCATTTCACTTGATCTCTTTATACTTTTCTTTTTTCTTGAAATTGCAGTAATACCAAAATATTTATTGATCGGTATTTGGGGTAGCGGTAAAAAGGAATATGCTGCCAACAAACTTGCCCTGATGTTAATGGGCGGCTCTGCATTGGTGTTAGTAGGCTTGTTGGGTGTTTATTTTGGCAGTCATGAAAAAACTTTCGACTTGCTAACCCTGGCCAATGCTCATATTCCTGTGGAGGTTCAAAAAATTTGTTTCCCGTTGTTGTTTGTTGGCTTTGGTGTATTCACGGCCTTGTTTCCTTTTCATACCTGGGTGCCCGATGGACACTCTTCGGCACCAACCGCTGGTTCTATGTTTCTTGCCGGCATCTCAATGAAACTTGGTGGCTATGGATGTTTGCGGGTGGCTACTTATATTATGCCGGATGGAGCAAAGGAGTATGCAAACATTGTTATTGTACTATCCACCATCGCTATTTTATATGGCGCCTTTGCTACTATGATGCAAAAGGATTTGAAATATATCAATGCTTATTCTTCTGTTAGTCATTGTGGTTTTGTTTTGCTGGGTATCGGTATGCTGACAAAAACTGCCATGACGGGTGCTGTAATGCAGATGGTGTCGCATGGTTTAATGACAGCCCTTTTCTTTGCTGTAATTGGAATGATCTACGAACGTACACACACAAGACAGGTGAATGAAATGGGGGGGCTGCTGAAAGTGATGCCCTTTATCACAACTGTATTGTTTATTGTAGGATTGTGTTCATTGGGATTGCCGGGCCTTAGTGGTTTTGTTGCAGAGATGACGGTGTTCATGGGCTCCTGGCAAAATCCAGATACATTTCATCGCATAGCAACCATTGCAGCCTGTATGTCAATTGTAGTAACGGCAGTATATATTTTACGGGCTATCGGGCAAACAGCCATGGGTCCATTAAAAGAAAGTTATGGCAATTTAAGCGATGCAAAGTGGAATGAAAAATTAGCAGCCATTATTTTGATCGCAGGGATTTTAGCCATTGGTATAGCACCCTTCTGGTTAAATGATCTGATCAGTCCGGCAACAGAAATAATCATGAAAAAGCTGCAAGCAGTGCACAGCGGACTTTGAAAAAATGCGTTTCTAAGTTAGTAGTATGTTGATTATTTAATTGTTGTTTTGAAATAATAATTTCTTTTATCATTGCTCTCCAGGGCAATGCAATTCAAGTCTTCGCAATCGAAGATTTCTATTTCCTATTCTTTTTATAGATAGGGGCAAATGAATAAACATATGTTGAACGACTTTTTAATATTAATGAAATCTGAACTGGTGGTGGTCTTCATCATCTTCCTGCTATTATTTATTAAAGTAGGTACGGAGATAAAAAATGAAAACCTACTATCTGTCATTCAATTTTTATTGCTTGCAAATTTTGTGCTTGGGTTTTTCTTTAACGAAACAGGCACTTTATTTGGCGGACTTTTTACCATCAATAGTTTGATGGCTTTTCAGAAAAGTATTTTAAGCCTGGGAGTCTATCTAATCTCCTTGTTATTTTCTGACTGGCTAAAGAAAAGTGAACATATGCCGGAGTTTTTTATACTCATGCTATCAGCTTTACTTGGTATGTTCTTTATGATCTCAAGTGGTAGCTTGCTGATGTTTTTTTTGTCGCTGGAGCTTTCAACTATTCCTGTTGCAGCCATGGCAAATTTCGATCTGGAGAAAAAGATTTCTTCAGAAGCATCTATGAAAATGATTTTATCATCTGCGTTTTCATCAGGTATTTTGTTATTTGGTATCTCCTTAATTTACGGAGCAACAGGTACTATCAATTTTGCGGAAATAACTCCCTTATTAGATGGAAGCTCTTTGCAAATATTGGCTTTTGTATTTTTATTTACTGCCTTTGCTTTTAAATTATCTATCGTTCCCTTTCATTTGTGGACAGCCGATGTGTATGAAGGTGCACCTGTTGCAGTTACGTCTTTTTTATCCGTAATATCTAAGGGTTCCATTGCATTCATTTTGCTCACTACTTTGTATAAAGTGTTTGCACCCATGCAGGAGATCTGGTACAATATGGTAGTGTTGTTATCCATCACCACCATGATAGTGGGTAACCTGTTTGCATTAAGACAACAAAATATAAAACGTTTCCTTGCCTTTTCATCCATTGCACAGGTTGGCTTTATTTTGGTGGGTCTTAGCAGTAATTCAATACAAGGCACTTCTTCTGTAGTATATTTTGTGCTGATCTACGTGTTCTCTAACCTTGCTGCATTTGGTGTTGCAGGAGCGATCTCTCAGCAAACAGGAAAAGAACGCATCGATGATTTTAAAGGATTATACCACAACAATCCTTTTATCAGTTGGATACTGGCGCTGGCATTGTTTTCACTGGCAGGTATTCCACCAACGGCCGGTTTTTTCGGAAAGCTATTTTTGATCACCGCAGGTGCATCCAAAGGCAATTACTTTTTTATAATCGTCGCTGCATTAAACCTGATCGTTTCTTTGTATTATTATTTACGTGTGATAAGGGCAGTGTTTATGGATAAAAATGAACAACCTATTGAAAAAATTATTTTAAATCCTTCAGTCAAACTGGGCATGATTATTTGCGGTGCTGGTATTGTACTTGTTGGATTGTTAAGCTGGATATACGATTACATTACTGCATTAACAGCGTAATAAAAAATTATGGCAATCAATAAAAATCACGAATTTGAAGAACTGGACGGGATAAAGTGTGGCATTGTGGAAAAGAATGTATCACCGGAAAGGGTTCAGTTTTTAAAGCAATTGTTGGAGTATAACAGGTTCACTGTGGTGGCAGTTCCATCGCCTCCACCAAAGGCTGCACCTGCGCCGGCTGTAAAACTGGCAGAAGGTGAAGAATCTCCCCCGCCTCCGCCACCTCTTCCTCCTGCCCCGGAAACATTTACTGTGGGTGTCACAGATTATACTTTCAATTCTATTAATGCTATTTTTGGAAGGTTGTTACACACATGGGATGGCCATGTTGTTACGCAAGCTTACTGGCAACAAAAAGAAACTGTAAGCCATGATGAAGTGCCTTATTATGAGAGAACTAATTAGTTACATCCATTCTTAAGATTTCCCCTATTTAATCAGTCAGACATAAGTTTATCAGCATTTATAATTGTAAAAAATTCTTCGTTTCTTTATATTAAGAAAAGATAAAAAACGGGTAACCGATTAATCAACCTATGAAAAGATTAAATTTAATTGCAGTCTGCAGCCTTTTGTCATGCCTGTTTTCTTATGGACAGGAATTTCCGAATTATGGAACACTAAACAGTGAAGACATTAATTTAAAACAATGCTCTTTCGATAAAGATGCTAATGCTGTGGTATTGGTGCATGAAGCTTTTTCTAATTACGACGACGAGCATAGGCTTATTACAAATCACCACATCCGTATTAAAATATTAAATGAAAAAGGCTTTTCTGCTGCCAATATATCAATACCATTTTATCAAAAAGATGAATTTGAAATAATTTCCGCCGTGGAGGGAATGACCATTAATGTGGTTGATAACCGGGAGATAGTTAAAACAAAACTTGAACGGAAATTTATATTTACACAAAAGACCAATGATAGAGTGGGAGAAGTAATATTTACCTTTCCTGCAATCCATGCAGGCAGTATTATTGATTATAAATATTGTAGCACAATGAAGCATTATGGGGGCCTTGAAGATTGGAATTTTCAGGGAAGATTACCTGTAATTATGAGCAATTACACATTGATTATTCTACCTAATGTGGAATTCACTTACAGGGTTAATAAGGTAAAACAAATACCAATTACCATTAGGCAGGAAGCCAGTGTAGGGGGCATTTATTTTGAAATGAAAAACATTCCGGGCCTTGGTGACGAAATCTATATGGATGCCAGGGAAGATTACCTGCAAAAAGTAATCTTTCAGTTAAGTGGATATGGCAGGAGTGGTGACAGCAAAAATAAATATATGACTTCCTGGGATGAAGTAACCCGTGAATTAAATTCTTCTGCTGAATTTGGAAACCAGATTGGTAAAAATATTCCAGGTACGGAAGATTTCATAAAACAGGTAAATGTATTGAGTTCCCCAGAAGAAAAAATGAAAGTAGTTTTAAATTACGTTCGAAATAATATGGTGTGGGATGGTATTCACAGCAAGTACTCTATCGAAGGTGTAAAAGATGCCTGGAAAAAGAAAAAGGGTACAAGTGGCGATATCAACTTATTGCTGATAAATCTTTTAAAAGAAGTATCACTGGAAGTTTATCCAATGATAGTGAGTGACCGGTTTCATGGAAAAGTTGATATCAGCTATCCCTTTATTGATCAGTTTAATTCGGTATTAGCTTGTGTAATTATTAATAATAAAAAATATTATCTTGATGCAACAGATAAATTTGCTTCACCACAATTAACACCTTTCAATATACTAAGAAGCTGTTTGAGTTAATTATTTAGAAAGCGGTATGTGGATAAGTTGAAAACAAAAATTGGTTAATAGAGAAAGCTGCCCGATAGTGTTGGAATGACAAAACCCCATCACTTTTCAAGCAACTTTCAATGGCAAATTA
>JANXSR010000360.1 GCA_025352625.1 Ferruginibacter sp. | reverse complement strand
AAAATATTTCATCAATTCAGGTTGAAACTATTACATTAGATGATTTTTGTGTGACAAATAACATAAATGAAATTGATATCTTAAAATTAGATATCCAGGGAGGAGAACTTGCAGCATTGAAAGGAGCCGAAAAGCTGTTGTCATTAAAAAAGATACATCTTATTTACACGGAAGCCTATTTTAAGCAACAGTACGAACAGCAACCACTCTTTTTTGAAATAGCCGCATATTTGCAAGAAAATAATTACTATTTACAGGATTTATACAATCCTATCTATGGTAAAGGATCAATAGCTTGGTGTGATGCAATCTTTTTGCCAAACGTGTAAAGGTTCAGGTCTGGTGTTTTGGTTCAGTCATTTCCTTGAATAACAATTGCTAAAGTGTTTTCTACACTGGATAGTTTTTCTCATACAACCAAAAAATACGACCTGGATTAAAAATGGAGATATTTTATAAGAGGGTCTTATTACCTCTTAACCGATAGAGATGTATTGGATTAAAGTAGTCACCGTAAAAGGGGTATCGGTTCAAAATATTATTGTTAAATAAATACCTCCATCCACCAGCCAATAGCTATTGGATTACCATCAAGCCACTTTTACCTCCTGTGAGAATGATTGCAGCATTTTATGAAAAAACGGCTCATTAAAAAATTCCCTTTTTTAATTTACATGGCAAAATTTATTGCTATTTTCTGCATACTGTATTATAGTACGATTGGTTTAATTGGTGTTGCTGCTCCCGGGGGCTATTATGTTCCATTTATAAATCATTATTTTAACTACGTATCCTGGTTAAGGTCTTCATTATTATACGGTGCAAGGTTTGTTATGTTAATTGCTGGATTCGAAACTTATGTTTGGGATATTTATCATTTGCAGGTTATAAATGGGAGGGGTGTTCATATTGGATTTGACTGTCTTGGTTATGGCATAATGAGTTTTTGGGCAGCCTTTATTTTAGCCAATGAGGGCAATTTTATAAAAAAAATAAAATGGTTATTGGGCGGCCTTTTATTGATATGGTTAATCAATGTACTGCGTATCTCATTGCTACTAGTTGCTGTAAACAAACAATGGCCGATGCCGCTTGGTCTTGATCATCACACATGGTTTACGATTGTGGCCTATTTTTGCATTTTTACCATGATCTATTTTTTTGACAGATCGCATCGGCAATCGTCTTTAGAGTTTTTTGAACACCTGTAAGTTTTTTATCGTTGAGTACCGCTATTCCTCGTTTAAGCCTTATTTGCTTACCATATCCAGATTTACTTTATGGAAATAAGACTGATAAAATTTATGACATTTTCTGCTAATAGAATAAATGAATCTTTATATCAATGATTTGAATTTCGAGGCTAATGATACCTCACAACTATAAGGCAAAGCTCTAAAAATTTTGCTCTGTGTGATATGTTTTTTTGTAAAAAAGGATTCATTCTTTTTAAAGATAAAGTTTGGTGATTGTAGTTAAAGAATCATTGTTATTAATTGTTTTAAATAAATTTCAGCATATAATTTGGAAGATACTATTTTTTATAAAAGACTGGATGCATACAGGTTTATGGCTGTATTGTTTGTAATGGTATCTCACTGGCTTAATTTTTTAAAACCTTATGTCAATATTGGTGAGTTTGGTGTAGTACTGTTTTTTGTTTTAAGCGGCTTCTTAATTACAAATAGTCTTTTGGCCGCACTGAAAAAACAGTCTGACAGGCGTACAATATTTTTCACCTTTTACGTAAGAAGATTCCTGAGAATTTTCCCCCTCTATTACCTGGTAATAGCAATTTTTTATATTGTTTTTAAAGATGCTGTTTTAAAAAAAGACATTTGGTATTATCTGTTGTATGGTGTAAATTTTCTTGTTTTAAAATTGCAGCAATGGCCCAATCATTTTTCTCATTTTTGGTCTTTGTCTGTTGAAGAACAGTTTTATGTATGCTGGCCCATCATCATAATTCCCTTTTTTACGGTAAGGAATACTTTAATCAAGCTTATGATAACGGCAGCCTTGTTGAGTTTTTATTTGCTGCTAACTTTTAAAAAACACAACAGTGAGTTTTTTTTAATGAACAGTTTTTACAGTTCCTTGTCTATAGTAGCCGGGGCCTTATTATCTTGGGGTTGGAACTTTCGTAAAGGATGGCTGCTTAAACTGCGCTTGGTCACCATCTCCCCTTTGCTGCTGGGCTTGTTGTGTATATTATTTTTTTTCAGGCATTCCCTATATTTCTACCCCTTTTTTTTATTGATTTCCATTGGTATTGCTCTTTTGCTAATTCTCTATTTAGTTCGCAATGAAAACGGGGAGGGACTGTTTGAATGGTTTTGGACAAATAAATGGGTTAGTTATCTTGGTAAGATAAGTTATGGTATTTATGTTTACCATAACTTCATGTATCACATTTTTGCATTGGCAGGTTTTGATAGAAATGTTTTAACCGACTGGTCCTTTAAAGGTTATCTTGTATTTTTTATTGTTTATCCTTTTTTTTATTTTTTAGTAACTATTTTAATCTCCATACTATCTTGGGAATTATTTGAACGGCCCATTAATAATTTAAAAAAATATTTCCCCTATCATTAAAAAAATGCTTTTTAATTTGTTTAAAGATTATGGCTACTCTTATTACAGGAGGGCTACATTACACCTAATAGGAGTAAGCAGATATGGTATTTTTTTATTCCTACTGCAAACAAACCTTTTGTGTTATGCACAAATAAAATTAGATTATTATGTAAGTAATGCAGGTAATGACAGTTTTCCTGGCACCTCCATTACATCTCCAAAAAAAACAATTACAGCCACTGCTCCTGCGCTTCAAAAAACGGCCAATTTAACTGGTATTGTAAAACTTGGATTAAGAGCCGGCGATGTTTTTGATGAGGGGCTAGTAACTTCCTACCCAATACAAGTAAATAGTTACGGAGACAATATAGCAGCAAATGAATTTGCGGTTTTAAACGGTACAAAAGAATTTGTTACTGGATGGCTAAAACATCAGGGTACAAATTTTACATTTAGCCAACCCATCCCCTATAATGGTTTTGTTGGTTATGGTATAAATGCCATTGGCGAATATAGTTTTATAAGTGTATTTGAGATTGATAGGATACTGGAGAAAACAGCCCCCTATACTGCAAGGAAAGTATTGAGCTATATGCCCGGTATAACCGAGGTTGAAAACAACGCCGGTTCTTTTTACACGCCTGTTGGTAATCAAAACCCAATGCCGGTTTACCTTCATACAAGCAATGGAAGTTCTCCCAATGATAATAACAGGTACCGCTATGAAGTTACAGTAAGAGATTATGGTATCAACAGTACTTTTCAATACAATAATCGGTTTGAAAATTTATGGGTGAGGGGTTTTGGCGGCGGTATTGGTATGCTACCGGGTGGTAATAATTCGTACTACAATAAAATAATATTTGGCCCGGGTGCAGGTATTCATCATGCCGTGGTAAGAAGTGGCACTGTTAACCATTCGCTGTTTTTACCGGGTGCAAGAAATACCAATGCATTTGCATTGACTTTTTACGACAATGAGGGTCTTGGCAGGCATTGTACTATTAAAAATTCGATATTCCTTGATATCCCCTTGCCTTTGTATATGCACACAAGCGGGGGCACCAATTATGGTGCCGTTGAAATGGATAGTGTGGTTGGTTTTGCTGACAGCCTGTTAAGAGGACCATTTATGTACACCGCCGATAACGATACGGTGCTGCTAAAAAATATTTATGCAGATGGGTATTTATCCGGCTATAATTATGGCAATGCCAGGTATGCAGCTATCAGCAATTCCATTTTCAACAATGTACAATATGCCATCGCTTACAATACTGCTTATAATGCCATCAATGCCACCATAGACAACGTGTTTATTAAAACAACCGGAACTGATTTTACATGGGGGGTAATAATGGAAAACAACAATACCTTATCCCTTCGCAATACGGTTATTCATTTAGTGAACAACGATTATACACCAGGGAATGTTTTAAAAGGAGGGTTTGTATATGGGGCAGGAGATACCCAAAATAAAATAGTCGCCACCGGCAATATTTTTATTTGTGATATTGGTTCGGGTAAATCTTTATTAGCAGCTAACACCAACACTAATGGTGGTATTGCCACTTCAAAAGATAGTTGGGATAACAATGTATATGTTTTATTAAAAGGGGATAATATCCAATGGTCTGTTACCAATGCATCTACCAACGGCGGTACTACTATTATCAGAAATTTTGTGGATTGGCAAAAACAATCCGGTCAGGATGAGCACAGTCTTTTTTTTGGCTTGAGAAATGATCCCAGGGGATTGAAAGCAATTTTTGAAGACCCTGAAAATGGCAATTATGATTTGGCAACTACCAAAGAGGGCAACCAGGTGGCTGCATTGCGGGCAGGCATGACCAATGCAATAACCTGCTTTTTAAAAAGACCCACTTATGAAGCCGCTGCTGAAGTAATCCGGAATAATACATCGCTTTCTACAAACAACTGCAGAAATCCCTGCACACAGAACAGTATAAAAGTGAATGCCTCCTTTAGTGCAGATTCACTTAACAGCCGACAGGTGCAACTGAAGTGGATTATTGCGGAGCAACATAATATTGACAGGTATATTATTTTAAGGTCTGTTGGTAATGCTGCTTTTACAAGAATCAGTGCCATACCTGTAGCCATAGACTCTACGTATATTTTAACGGATGCGGTGCAGCCAGGCATTGAATATAAGTACCGACTGATGGTAGTGGCTAAATCAGGTAACCAGTGTTTTTCGGATGTTAGAACGATTACCATAAACAACAATAAGCCTTTCAGCCTTTATCCAAATCCTACCAATGGAAAAATAAACATTTCGATGAACGGTTATATTGGCAAGGCAGATTTTAAGATTCTTAATTCAAAAGGGCAATTGGTGTTGGTAAAACAAAGTACCAGTCTCGGCGGGTTGCAATCATTGGATGTAACCAAA
>JANXSR010000211.1 GCA_025352625.1 Ferruginibacter sp. | reverse complement strand
GCGTCAGTTTTATCAAAGGTCACGATGTCTTTCAGGTGAACTCCGTAAATATGTCCTTCCAGTTTTTTCAGGCAATCCACCAGGTTTAAACCATTGCGTGCCCAGTGCCCCAGATCGGCACAGGAACCAATATTAACATGGCCCTTAGTGGCAGCTAACACTGAATCGGGACTCCAGTAAACATTTGGTTTGGGATGATCGTGTATGGCAATTTTTATGCTGTAAACGCCGGCAAGGCTATCTACCATATCCCACTGTGATTTTAAAGGTTCGCTGGTGATATAACTTAACCCAAATTCTTTTGCCAGATCAAATGTTTTTATCCAGTCTGCTTTTGTATCGGGGGTAGTTACTCCCATTGCCACCATTTGAATATGGTGCAATTTCAACAGCTCTTTTAATTTTTGTCTGCCTGCGGCTGACATGCTGATGCCAAATGTATCCTTGCTGGTTTTATCCAACGCCTGGCCGGGAAAGGCTTCAATAAATTTTATGCCGGCACTATCGGCTTTCGCCAATGCTTCTTCCTGGGTAAACAAACGAAAGGTCCATAACTGAACCCCGATTTTCCAGTTATCGGTAACACTGGCACTATCAGCATTTGCAATCACTTCTGTTTTTTGTGAAGCCTGGTTATTACAGGCGAAAAAAATAAGTACCGCAAATAAGGAGGAGATAAAGACAACTTTGTTTTTCATTCAATTATTTTTTTTAAATAAATATGGTGACAATCAGTGTACAATTTAACATGCAGGTTGTTAGTAAAAAATTTTATTCGCAATCTAATTATACAATTAGTTAATAAGTTTATGTAAGGCTTTGGTGATTGGTGCAGTAACTATTTTTAATAAGATACTCCGGCCTGTTTTAATATTTCATCCATTATTTTACTGATGGATAAAGTTAGCTGGTGCGGTACTTTAGTGCTCTGCAATAATCCCTTATCAAGACAATCCATAGCTTCCTTAACTTCATGTTCAAAACCATTACTGCCATGCGGCATTAAAAATTTTTGGGTAGTACCATCATTTAGAACAACAGAAAACTCCGTTGCCTTAAACCAGGGATTGTTGATTTTTATCATTCCTTTTGTTCCAATAATTTCAGCCTCAAGGGGAGTATTAATATTGATGGCAGATAAGATATGTGCGGTTTGGCCATTGGCATATTGCATTACCATATTTGCATATTCATCAACCCCTGTAGCAGTGAGTTTTGATACAGTCTTAATATCAGTTGGTTCACCCAAAATTAAAGTAGCTAAAAAAATAGGGTAAATACCAATATCCATTACAGAGCCGCCACCCAAGGCCTTATCAAACAACCTTCCTTTGGGATCAAGGGGTGCAATAAAACCAAAATTGGCACTCACGTATTGCGGCTCACCAATTACATCTTCCTTTATCAGGGAAAGAATTTTATCGATAAAAGGCATGCAGGCAGTCCACATACCTTCCATAAAAAATAATTTATTTTTTTCAGCAACTTCAATCATTTCAGCAGTTTGCTTCAACGAAAGTGACATGGGCTTTTCGCACAATACTGCTTTATTATGTTGCAAACAAAGCAAGGTTTGCTGGTAATGAAAAGCATGTGGTGTGGCTATGTAAATAATATCTACATTTTCATCTTTCACCAGGTCGGTATAATTAGTGTACACTTTGGCGGCTTTATGCCTGGCGGCAAATGCATTTGCATTATCTGCATCACGGGAAGCAACTGCATATACTTCTGCGCCTTCGGTAAAATTGATTGCTTCACAAAATTTCCCTGCAATTCTGCCGGCACCTAAAATTCCCCAACGATAGTTTTTTTTCATATTCCCGTGATGATTTTTAATTTGTTGTTACACGAATTTTTTGCACGAATTACACGAATTAATACAAGCTATGTTCTTTAATTATTAATTCGAATAATTTTACACCTACAAGCTCCCATTTTAAAACCCGTGATATTTAATTCGCTAATTCGTGTAATTCGTGTGTTAAAATTCGTGTTATTTCATTTGCTAATTCGTGTGTTAAAATTCGTGTTATTTCATTTGCTAATTCGTGTGTTAAAATTCGTGTTATAAAAATAAATAAAATTACAATTCCTTCAGCATCCATTTACTGCAACCAAAATGGCCGCTGTTGCCCATTGGTCCTTTTAAATATTCGAATCCAAATTTTTCATACACACTAATGGCCTGTTCCAGTTCGGGCATCGTTTCCAAATATACTTTTTCAAAACCAACAGCTTTGGCTTTGGCTAAACATTTTTCAATAATCATTTTACCTATCCCCTTTCCTCTTGCGGCTGGCAGTAAATACATTTTTACCAGTTCGCAGGTATTTTCAGGCAAGCCTTCTGTTGGATAAATACCCCCGCCGCCAAGCATTTCGCCACCTATAGTCGCAATAAAATAAAAGGAAGAGGGTTGTTGAAATACTTCAAATAAATGATCCGTCGCATCATCGTAATACACCGTACCCGGATGGTTGGCACCAAATTCAGTTAAGGTACTTCTGATAATTTTTGCCAATGTTGCATTATCGGTTTGTTCAATTTTCCTTATCTGTATTGATTGATTCATATTTTATTTGTTGGATTTAATAAAGCTCTTCTTTTTTTATTTAACCAAGAAATAAAAAAAATAGCGGGTGTTAGCATAGATGGAATTATTAAACAGGCAACCATCCAATCTTCCAGCATACCTGGTCTAAATTGAAGATGACCAGGTAAGCCGGATACATAAAAAGTAAAAATAACCAGGCCAATAAATACTAAAGCAATTGAAATAAATAATTTCATAGAAATTTAGTTAGATGTATTTTTCACCATTGATTGTTATTGCCAATAGCCGAAGCTACCACCTATGAGTTATCTGCAATGGTTATGCATCTCAAAAAATAAATGATGTAAAACTCGTTCTTCTGATTTATACTATAATGCCCCGCGGCTAAAAAAATACCCGCTGTAAAACAGCGGGCAATGAGAATTCATAAAGTGTAATTTATATTATTTATTTTTTATCTACCACCAGCATAACTGCTCCCAGTGCAGGTATGGTAACTTTTATACCATTGGTGGTAACTGCTGAACGGGCTTTAAGTGTGGTGTAAGTAACAGGGCCGCCGGCATCACCTGCGGGCCCGTTACCGTTTACCAAAACCTTTCTTGAAAACTCGCCATTGTCATTACTCCCTTCCAGGCTGTACCAATAAAAGCGGCTGCCACTATAGAAATTTTTCATTTTAATTTCTACTGTTTGTGCGGTACCCGAGGTATTCACGAGGTTAACATTTACCTGACCCGAAGTGTAAGTAGATGCGTAAGATTTTACAGCACTGCTACCAAGCACAGTACTGTTTACCAGCCTGTCGCCCAACATTTTTTGTAAATAATACATATAATAAAAGCTGGGGCGTGGCGTCCATTTTGCAATACCGCCAGGTTCATCTCCACTACTAAATAATCCATGGTCATCACCGTTGCTCCAACCATTTATTACATCCCAGCGGGCTGACATACCGTATTTATTTTTTAATGCCTCGCCCATTACCAACACAGCGAACACGCCACTGGTGTTAGATACCTGTTGTTTTGATCCGGTGGAAAACATATTCCATTCATCCATAGCAATGGGCTTAACGGTGGCTCCATTGGCCTGCAATGTTTGGGTCACAAATTTTATCACTGTCTCAGCTTCCGTTAATGCTGACCCTAAAATGATAGCTGCATTTGCATTGGTATTGTATGGAGTAAAGTAATTGTGCACCACAAAAAAATCTGCTTTGTTGTTAATGCCAGGCATCATTCCCGCATTCCATGTTCTGCGAGTATTTGTTTGCCATGATTCAGTTGAAGGCGACTCTGCAGTAACCGCCCCTATGTATATTTTTTTACCTATTTCTGTAGCTGCTTTTTGCAT
>JANXSR010000352.1 GCA_025352625.1 Ferruginibacter sp. | reverse complement strand
ATTGCCGCATTTGCTGCAGGTTTTATTGATTCCATTGTAGGTGGCGGTGGCCTGGTACAAACACCCGCCACATTGATAACCTTACCGCAATACCCTGTTGCCACCTTATTAGGCACCACAAAAATCCCTTCGTTATTAGGTACTGCCATTGCTGCTGTTCAATATTCGTTTAAGGTAAATATCCGTTGGAAATTATTAGCTGTTATGTGCAGCATTGCATTGGTTGCTGCTTATGCCGGTTCTGCAACGGTTACAATGGTTAGCAATGCTTTTATGAAGCCCATATTTTTTGTGATGCTGATTGTTGTATTCATTTACACTTACACCAAAAAGAATTTTGGCCTGGCTGCTGAAAAAACTATAAGCCCTGAGAAAGAATTTACATGGTGCATTATTATTGCAATGCTGCTTGGTTTTTATGATGGGTTTATTGGTCCGGGAACGGGCAGTTTTTTAATCCTGTTCTTTATATCAATTGTAGGTTTTGATTTTCTAAAAGCCAGTGCACATGCCAAGCTTGTAAATGTATCAACCAATGTTGGTTCAATACTTTTCTTCTCCCGAAGTGGACATATTTTATATCAATATGCCATCCCTATGGCAGTGTGTAATTTTACCGGCTCCATCATTGGGTCAAGACTCGCCATTTTAAAAGGTAATAAATTTATTCGTATATTTTTTCTGCTGGTTATAACAGGAACGATTATACGCTTTGGGTATGATATATTTGTAAAAAAATAGGTAATGAACAAAGTCATCATCATCGGCGCCAGCTCTGGCATTGGACGAGAACTGGCACTTTTGTATGCAGCAAACAACTGGTTGGTAGGCATTACCGGCAGAAGAAAAGAATTACTACAAAGCTTGCAACAGGATTTTCCGGAGAATATTATGACTGAATGCTTTGATGTTACGGGAGATGAAAACATAGAAAGTATTAGAAATTTAACACAACAACTTGGTGGCCTCGACCTGTTGATTTATAATAGCGGCTATTGCGAACCATCCGAAATAAGCGAATGGGAAATTGATAAAAATACCATACTGACAAATGTAACCGGCTTTACAGAAATAGTAAATTTTACCTTTAATTATTTTGTAGTAGAAGGGAAGGGACATATAGCAGCAACTTCCTCTTTAGCAAGTATCCGTGGCAATAGTTTTGCCCCTGCATACAGCGCCAGCAAGGCTTATATGAGTAATTATATGGAAGGCCTTTATATAAAAGCTGCTAAGTTAAAACTACCCATCTGCCTAACAGATATACAACCCGGATTTGTAAAAACTAAGATGGCAAAAGGCAATGGGCAGTTTTGGGTTGCGCCTGTTGATAAAGCTGCACAACAGATTTATACCGGTATTAAAAATAAAAAAAGAAGGATTTACATTACAAAACGCTGGTGGATAATTGCAAAACTTTTGTATTGTTTACCTATTACGCTTTATAAAAAGATCGGTTAGCACTCAACTACATACTACAAGCTTTTGTTAAACCTTTAACAGCAAAAATGTATTTTGGCATAGTATTGCATCTTTTGATTTTAATAAAATAACTTTGAGATGTATCACAATCAAACTATGTACGCATCATTTGAAGCAGAAAAAAACAGAAAGGCATTTACCTACACTGCAATTATAGTGGGGATATTAATACTATTGGCCATTTTAATAACCTGGCCCATTATAAAACCGCCTGTACCATTGGTGGAAGATCTTATAGAAATTAACCTTGGCAATAATGCGGAAGGTTATGGAGAAGTGCAGCCATTAATAAAGGGCGAAATGGCACCTTCTCAGGAACCTGCTGCACAACAACAAAAAGCTTCCGCTGCACAGGAACCACCTGCAAAAGATATACAACCCGATGACAATGCAGATGAAGATGCAGCACCTGTTACAAAACCAGCAAAGGTAATTCCTAAAGCAACCGCTATTGTCAAAGAGCCTGTAAGTAAACCTGTAAAAATAACAACTCCGGCTCCAGTAGTAATGCCTGTGCCAAAACCACAAAAACCTAAGGCTACTTATAATGGTTCGGGCAATGGAAAAGGCAATGGTGCAACGGAAGACAACGGTTACACTTACCAGGGCAATAAGCCCGGCGGAAAGGGTGATGCAGGTGACCCATCAGGCAAGCCCGACAGTTATGGCAATACGCCCGGTGGCAGAAGTGGAGCCAGTGTTACCAGAGGGGTACGTCCTTTAAATTTAGGAGCGCTTAGATTTGAAGACGACTTTAATGAAAATGCCAAAGTGTACCTTGATGTTAAGTACAGTGCCTCAGGAAGCTATATTGGCAGCAGCCTTGCAAAAGGCACCACCACATCTAATGGAACCATTACGGGCATCGCTAAAAGAAAAGCAGCAGAATTAAAATTTCCGGCAAGTGCTGATGGAGGTGTTTCTACCATTCTCTTTAATTTCAAAGTGCAGAACTAACTTGTGAATGATCAATGGTGACATATTTAATTTAGTATTATAAATCCGTAGTTAGGTCTTGATGCATTTTCTTATAACTAACTTTCCTTTTATCATTAACGATTCACTATACTCTATCCGCTTTTGCTTTTATCTTTGTAGCAATGACTTACCAACAAACGATTGATTATTTGTTTTCAAAACTGCCAATGTTTAGTCGTATTGGAGCTGCTGCTTATAAAGAAGACCTTCACAATTCAATTGCAATATGCAATGAGTTGGGCAATCCTCAAACAAAATTTAAAAGTATACATATTGCAGGCACTAATGGCAAAGGGAGTACCAGCCATATGTTGGCAGCCATTTTACAACAGGCCGGTTATAAAACAGGCTTATATACTTCGCCACACTTAAAAGATTTTAGAGAGCGTATCAAAATCAATGGGCAAATGATAGAAGAGGATTTTGTAATTGATTTTGTAGAACGAACCCAACAAATAACAGCGCAAATTGAACCCTCCTTTTTTGAGTTAACCATGGCGATGGCATTTGATTATTTTGCGAAGCAAAAAGTGGATATCGTAATTATTGAAACGGGCTTAGGTGGCAGACTTGACAGCACAAACATCATCACCCCTATCCTATCCATCATTACCAATATAGGGTACGACCACATGAATATTTTGGGTGATACGTTAGAAAAAATTGCTACTGAAAAAGCTGGTATCATCAAGCCGGCAATACCAGTGGTAATTGGCGAATACCTGCCTGAAACAAAACCTATTTTTATTAATAAGGCGGCACAATGCAATTCTTCCATTTATTTTGCGGCGGAAGAATATGCTTTTGCTGAGATTGCTTTATCCTCGCAAAATTTACATTGCAGTATTTTAGATACAACACAACATATAAAAGAAAATTTCACACTCGACCTCAATGGTATTTACCAAACAAAAAATTTAAGGACTGTTTTATGTGCCGAAAAAATTTTAATACACCTGGGATTTGTTATTACAAATGAAGCAGAAAAATATGCACTTTCTCATACAAAAAAATTAACCGGGCTTCATGGCCGATGGGATGTAATTGCAGAAAAACCAACAACAGTGCTGGATGTAGCACATAATGAGGATGGAATAAAACAGGTGTTGCAGCAAATTAAATTTATAAAAGAGCACAGCAATTCCGAAGAGATAAAAACACATTTTGTAATTGGGATGGTAAAAGATAAGGAGGTATCCAACGTATTATCACTGCTGCCAAATGATGCAGTTTATTATTTTACCAATGCGCATATACCAAGAGCATTGCCTGCTGAAGAATTAAAAATAAAGGCAGCAGCATTTAATTTAAAAGGAAATTGTTTTGATGATGTAAATGACGCAATAACAACAGCCCAAAAAAATGCTTATCAAAAAGACTTAATTGTTGTTTGCGGCAGTGTTTTTTTAGTGGGCGAAGTAAACTAAACTGAATAATTTATTATTCTTTTAAAGAATCCAATAATTGAAAAGCATACATAAAGCAACTTACGTGCAATGCCTGTACAAATCCGTTCTGGTGTAACATAGCCCTAACCTCTTCAACCGGTACCAGCAACAACTCTATTTGTTCGTTATCATCAAGCTGTTGTTTTGCTACTTTTTTTCCTCCTCTTGCCAGGTATAAATTTGTATAGCCGGTTAACAAGCCCGGATTGCCTGCTACCCTTCCAACATAATCAATCAGGTCAAATTCATACCCTGTCTCTTCAAGCAACTCTCTTGCAATGGCTTTATCCGGCTCTTCTTCCTTATCAACAAAACCTCCGGGTAAT
>JANXSR010000202.1 GCA_025352625.1 Ferruginibacter sp. | reverse complement strand
TTTATAAATGAATTTCTTTTAGGTGCCGCTATAATTATGTTTGGCGGGATTCTGTTATTTAATTTAACCGGCAGTAATAAAAGAATTTAAAAAATTATGCAAAAATATTTTTCTAAAGATGCGTTCAATCATAAACTACCCTTTTGCATTGTATCATCTTTGATAAAAATAAAAAAATATGAAAATACTAGAACAACAAACCCTGAGTGCCATTGCATTGGAAAATTACCAGGTTATTCCGATACTGGAAAAATACAGTCTCGATTTTTGCTGCCGTGGTAAAAGAACATTGGCCGAAGCCTGTGCTGAAAAAAGCATCAGCGTAACCGAAGTACTAAAAGAAATGCAGCTGGCTCAAACCATATCAAAACCTATTTTACCATTTACTGAAATGAGTGCCGAACAACTCATTTCTTTTATCTTAATTCATCATCACTTTTATGTTAAAAATGCCATCCCTGTAATCAGTAATCATTTAGATAAATTAGTTACAAAACATGGCGACCGTTATCCTTACCTCAAAAAAGTGTCTCAGCTATTTGATGCAGTTAAAAATGAGCTGGAACCTCATATGCAAAAAGAAGAGGTTGTTCTCTTTCCCAGAATTAAAGAAATTGCTGCGATGGTATTGCAACAAAAAGATGTTAATTATCCGCCTGCTTACATAAGCGCCCCTATACAGGTTATGGAAGCTGAGCATGATAATGCAGGACAGAGTATGTTTGAAATAAGGCTCCTTACAAATAATTACACCGCACCTGACGATGCCTGCACAACACACAAAGTTTGTATGGATGAATTAAAGGCATTTGAAGAAGATCTTCATAAGCATGTACACCTGGAAAATAATATTTTATTTCCAATGGCTGCTGCTATGATCGGCGAAGCACAACAACAATTGGGTTAAAAAAAACAATTATTTTTTAAGGTCGGCTTTTGCCGGCCTTTTCATTTCTACTATTGCAGCTACACTTCCTGCATAAATTAATTTCAATGAGGACAATCAATTTTTTTTGTGATGCAGATCATCTTTTTTTATAACAGGTAAAAGTAAATTGCTTATATAAATGCTTGCTAAAAAGATTATGAGTACTGTATAATTTCAGGTTATTTAAAAAAGTTGAAACTTAATAGCAGCGCATCTTTTTTTAAAATTATAATCAAATAAAACTTCCGGATATGATTGGTAAACTTACTGAAGTAGAAATTGAAGAAGTATTACTGGATAATGTGCTGGGTCGTCTGGGCTTTAACGATGGCTTTAATACATTTATATACCCCATTAATTATGTGTACGATGGTAACCACATTATCTGCCATTCGCAACCCGGGCATAAAATACAGGTGATGCGAAAGAATAAAAGAGTCTGCCTGCAGGTAGACGAAATAAACAAAGATATAAACTGGAGAAGTGTACTGCTATTAGGCGATTACCAGGAGTTGATTGAAGAACGGGACCGGCACAATGCGATGAAGTTATTTGTTGACCGCTATTTACATCTTAAAATGAAAGACCCTGCCATTACATCCGGAATAAAAAGTTTAGGCAACCTGGAACAGCAGGAAAATAGCAGGCCGGTTTTTTATCGCATTTTAATTGATGAAAAAAGCGGGCGGTTTGAAAATGAGTAATGAATACTATTGCTGCCTCATAACTTCAACAAATTGTGGTATGCTGATTTTTACTACAATTTAATACTTCTTTTTAGGTAATTGGGATACAGTTATGTTTGATGCTGTTGTATTCAACTTGTATTAAAAGTTTGCAGCAGGTTACAACACCGTGCTTAATTGAATATTATTTATCTTACAGCATGTCTGCAATTGTTACCATTACCTTTAGTCCCTGTATTGATAAAAGCACTTCAATACACGCTTTAATTCCAGAAAAAAAATTAAGCTGTGCTTTACCAAAACTAGAGCCTGGCGGTGGCGGTATAAATGTTGCAAGGGCAATAAAAAAGCTGGGGGGAGTGGCTACAGCAATTTTTTCATCAGGAGGATACACCGGTAAATTTTTTAATCATTTACTGGCAATGGAAAATATACCAGCAATCATTATTGAAACCAATAATGAAACAAGAGAAAATATAATTATACTTGATGAAAGTACTAACAATCAATACAGATTTGGGATGCCTGGTACGCCCTTAAGTGAAAATGAATGGCAACAATTTTTAATCGCAGTAGAAGCAATTCCTGCTGTGGAATTTCTTATCGCCAGTGGCAGCTTACCTCCGGGAGTTCCGTTGAACATTTATGCTCAACTTGCAAAAATTGCAAAAAAGATGAATGCAAAATTTATTGTAGATACCTCCGGTGAAGCTTTGGAGGAGGCTGTAGCTGAAGGTGTTTATTTATTGAAACCAAACCTGGGCGAATTAGCTGCGCTGGCTGGTAAACCTTCTTTAATGAAGCATGAAGCAAAGGATATTGCGAGAACAATTATTGCAAAGGGAAAATGCGAAGCTATGGTAATATCGATGGGTGCCGAAGGGGCAATGTTGGTAACAGATAATATTGCTGAAATTATAACCCCACCTGTTGTAGAACGAAATAGCACAGTAGGCGCAGGCGATAGCATGGTTGCTGGAATTATTTTTTACCTTAGCCAGGGTAAAAGCCTGCAGAAAGCGGTGCAGTATGGGGTGGCCTGTGGCACTGCAGCAACAATGAATACTGGAACCGAATTGTGCAGAAAAGAAGATGCCGATAAAATAGTTACCCTATTAAAACTTACTGACCAATAAATAAAAAGCTACTTAAAATCGCAGAAAAATATTTACGAAATATGAATTAACTAAAAAATATAATCATGACTACCAATGAAATCATTGCATTAATTGGTGACAACAACCAACAGTTATTAACCCATACCTGCAATACCATTTCAAAAAATGATTTGCATTTACCCTCTCCGCATTTTATTGATGATGTTGTTAGTTTATCAAACAGGAATGTACAAACGCTTCGTAACCTTTCAGCACTTTATAACCATGGCCGGCTTTCAGGTTCCGGCTATTTATCCATCCTGCCTGTAGACCAGGGCGTAGAACACAGTGCAGGCGCTTCGTTTGCACCGAACCCAATTTATTTTGACCCCTGCAATATTATCAGGCTTGCCATTGAAGGAGGTTGCAATGCAGTTGCCTCTACCATTGGCGGATTGGCTATTGTTTCAAGAAAATATGCACACAAAATTCCGTTTATTGTAAAGCTCAATCACAATGAATTATTAACCTATCCCAATAAATTTGACCAGGTACAATTTGGTTCTGTAAGAGATGCATGGAATCTTGGAGCCGCAGCAGTTGGTGCCACCATTTATTTTGGTTCTGCAGAATCTGACAGGCAAATTGTGGAAGTGGCCCGTCTTTTTGAAGATGCACACTCGTTGGGAATGGTAACTGTTTTATGGTGCTATTTAAGAAACAGGGTTTTTAAAAGAACAGATGCAGATTATCACCTGTCAGCAGATCTTACGGGTCAGGCTAATTATCTTGGAGTAACAATACAGGCTGATATTATCAAACAAAAACTACCTGTAAATAATGGTGCCTATAAAATGTTTAATACCGATGATGTGAGTTATGGCAAAAGCGATGACCGTATGTATACAAAATTATCAACTGACCACCCGATTGATTTGTGCCGTTACCAGGTAATAAATTGCTACATGGGCAGGGCTGGATTGATTAATTCTGGTGGCCCATCAAAAGGTGACGCTGATTTAAAAGATGCTGTGATTACCGCTATTATTAATAAGCGTGC
>JANXSR010000302.1 GCA_025352625.1 Ferruginibacter sp. | reverse complement strand
AGAAGCTGTTTGAGTTAATTATTTAGAAAGCGGTATGTGGATAAGTTGAAAACAAAAATTGGTTAATAGAGAAAGCTGCCCGATAGTGTTGGAATGACAAAACCCCATCACTTTTCAAGCAACTTTCAATGGCAAATTATTGAAAGTTTACTGATTTTCAAGCGAAAGTCAAAACACGAGCTAAGGCAAATTTGGGAAGCTATATGCTATCTTACAAAAACAGGTTGTCAATGGCGACATTTACCTTGTAATTATGCGCCATGGGCAACAGTATACTGGTATTTTAGAAAATGGACGCTTGAAGGTATAATAGAAGTTGCCCATCGGGAATTGCGTAAGGCGTTACGAAAAAAGAAGGGCAGGAAAGAATCAGCAAGTTTAGGGATTATAGATAGTCATAGTGTACGGATGAGTTCAATAAGCGGACAGCAAAGAGGCATAGATGGCAACAAGAAAATAAAAGGTAGTAAAAGGCACATCATTGTAGATACAATGGGCTTAATAATATGTATTGTAGCGCATGCAGCCAATATTCACGATAGCAAAGGAGCAAAAGAAGTATTTGATTGTTTATATGAATTACGTTTTGATGAAGACCAACTAGAAAAAATATTAGCAGATGGGGGATATCAAGGAGAGATTGCCGAGTATTTAAAAGAGAAAATGAACATCCCCTTAGAAGTAGTTAAACGCAGCGACAGTAGCGCTTGGCAGGTAATACCGAAACGTTGGATAGTAGAAAGAACCTTTGCGTGGCTTTTAAATTTCAGAAGATTGGTAATGGATTACGAACGAACAAAGGAATCTGCTATTAGCTTTGTATACATAGCAATGCTTAATCTAATGGGGAAAAAATTTAATTAACTCAAACAGCTTCTTAATACAACAGCATTTATTGTTAACCGCAAATCTGGCGGATTGGTAAATATTGCTACTGATACTATGCAGTATAAAGAATACATTACAGCTGCAATTAACCTGGAAGAAAACGGTACAATATCCGGAGATGTTTCTATAAAAAGTTTTGATTATGCAAGAATAAAAAAACTACAGGATTATACAGCCAACAAAAATGAGTTTATTAATAAATATTTACAGATTGACGAAACTTCTATTGTTGCAAAAAACCTGGAGTTGCATAACCTTGAAAATGATTCACTGCCATTGGAACAAAACTGTAAATTGTCAGGAAATCTTGATACAGCAGGCCATTTTTCTTATTTAACATTAAATCTTTTTACTGGGTTTGATACCAATCCATTTTTAAATGACAATCGCTTTTCAAATATTAATTTCGGATACAAACGTTTTATTAAAGTAAACATTGCCATACAACTTCCACCTGTTTATTCAATAGATGAAATGCCTACATCTATAAAACTTAGTGATAGTGACAAGGATATTATATTTACAAGACAATTGGAGTATGACCAGCAAAATAATATTTTAAAGGGATTGGTGGTTTTAGAATTTGGGAAAAGCCTGTATGATAAGGAAATGTATCCGGTTATTAAAGAAATGTATCAGAAAATATTTGGTTATTTAAAAGAACTTGTTGTACTAAAAAAGAAATAAAAATTGTCTATCAAGCATTCAAATTTGTGTGGATGTAGATGTGTTGTAATCTTAAATCAATAGAGATTATCCTAAAACAAACTTCCATCATTCAGCTAAAAGTAATAGTTGAATGATGGAAGTTTGTTATCACCCGATTTGAAAATTGGTTAACTAATTTTTTCTGTCACTAATTGCTTCACATCTGCCAAAGCAATTCTTTCCTGTACCATCGTATCCCTGTAGCGAATGGTAACGGTATTGTCTTCTTTTGTCTGATGATCGATGGTTACGCAGAACGGCGTACCAATCGCATCCATGCGACGGTAGCGTTTACCTATGGCATCTTTCTCTTCATAAAAACACATAAAGCTACCTTTGCAATCATCCATTAGTTGTTTTGCAATTTCAGGCAGACCATCTTTTTTTAGCAGTGGTAATATCGCCAGTTTAGTAGGAGCAATTTTAGCAGGAATGCGCAACACCACACGGCTGTCTTCGGT
>JANXSR010000284.1 GCA_025352625.1 Ferruginibacter sp. | reverse complement strand
TTTACCTGGCCGGGACTAATAATTACATTGATTGGAATACCATTGTATTATCTTGCAGTCCGTAACAAAAAATCAACCGATTAATATTTTTTAATAAGTTATGATTAGTTCATTGTGTAATAAAATTTTTGATGCATGTATACAGGATTATCATTTGTTGGATGATGTAAATGCCGCTATCAAAAATCCTTACCCTGTGCAGGATATTGAGCACTTGTTGTATGCAAAAAACTGGGTAGATACCGTGCAGTGGCACCTGGAAGATATTGTGCGTAACCCTGCAATTAACCCGGTAGAAGGGCTTTCCTTAAAAAGAAAAATTGATGCCTCTAACCAGGTAAGAACAGATATGGTGGAATATATTGACAGCTATTTTTTGGTACAATACAAAACTGTTGAGCCAAAAAAAACAGCTACCATCAATACAGAAAGTCCTGCCTGGGCAATCGACCGGCTATCCATTCTGGCACTAAAAATTTACCACATGAACATGGAGGTAAACCGCACAGATGCCAGTGCCCCACACATTATTGCCTGCACAGAAAAGCTGGCTGTTTTGTTAGACCAACGAAACGATCTTTCCACAGCCATTGATGAATTGCTCAACGATATTGCCAATGGCGATAAGTATATGAAAGTGTACAAGCAAATGAAAATGTACAACGATCCCGGATTGAACCCGGTTCTGTATCAACAGCAAAAATAATCAGTGCAGCAACCCCAACACATATTGGTCATTCGTTTTTCTGCCATGGGCGATGTTGCCATGACCGTACCTGTTATAAAGAATGTATTGCAGCAAAACCCGCAGTTACATATAACGGTGGTGTCCAATGCTTTTTTGCAACCCCTGTTCCAGGGAATAGAACGCTGCCATTTTCACCCGGCTTTTTTAAAGGCACAGCACAAGGGCGTATCCGGTATGTACCGGTTGTACAAAGAATTAAAAACAGCCTATACATTTACTGCCATTGCAGACCTGCACAGTGTTTTAAGGTCGACCATTTTAAAAACATTTTTTACTATCAGCGGTTATAAAACAGCCACCATTGATAAAGGCCGAAAAGAAAAAAGGGAACTCACCCGGAAAGAAAATAAAATATTAAGGCCACTCACTTCCACTCATGAACGTTATGCTGAAGTGTTTAGAAAATTAGGAGTTGCCGTAGTTTTAAATAATGAGTTCCCGGTTTTTTCAAAACAAACGCTTCCAGCTGCAACACACAATTTATTTGTTACCGGTAAAAAAATAATCGGCGTAGCACCCTTTGCGCAGCACGAAGAAAAAATGTACCCGCTTGACAAGATGAAAGCAGTAGTGCAGCAAATGGCTGCTGAAAGCAATACCATCCTGCTTTTTGGAGGTGGTGAAAAGGAAGCAACCATCCTTCAGCAATGGGCAGATGAAATTGAAGGTGTACATAACATGGCTGGTAAATTTTCTTTTGCAGAAGAGCTGGCCATCATCAGCAACCTCAACCGGATGGTAAGTATGGACTCTGCCAACATGCACCTTGCTTCTTTGTTTGGTGTGCCGGTGGTAAGTATTTGGGGAGCTACGCACTGGTATGCAGGGTTTAATGGTTGGGCACAGTTGGAGAAAAATATGGTGCAGGCAGCGTTATCCTGCAGACCCTGCTCGGTGTTTGGCAACAAGCCCTGCTACCGTGGAGATCATGCCTGCATGGAGATGATTACGCAGCAAATGATTCTTGATAAAATAAAGAATAGTTGAATTTTATTTTTTGATTTAAAACGTTAGTTCATTTCTAACAATCGCAGCCAACCATTCTTTAACTTAAGTTGATTAAAACTTAACCTTCAAAAACTTCGAATACTTCTGTAACCAAGCCATCCATTTGGTTACTTATTACCAGTAAGCATTTAATGATTGTCTTTTAAATCATCTAATTTCGGCTTTGATAAAACACTTAAACAAATGCAGAAAATTTCTTTGGCTATACATGGTGGTGCAGGTACAATTTTAAAGGAAGATATGACGCCGGAGCTTGAAAAGGCTTACCTAAAAGGATTGGAAGACGCTCTGTCTGCCGGGTATGCTGTGCTGGAAGAAGGTGGCTCATCTGCGAATGCAGTAAAAGCTGCCATTGTTATTTTGGAAGACAATATGTTGTTTAATGCAGGCCGTGGGTCTGTATTTACAAAGAAAGGCGTGCAGGAAATGGATGCGGCCATCATGGATGGTAAAGATCTTTCGGCAGGTGCAGTGGCTGGTGTACGCAATGTGCGCAACCCGATAGAACTGGCGATGGAAGTGATGCGCAACAGCAACCATGTTTTTTTGAGTGGAAAAGGTGCTAATGATTTTGCCATCAAACAGGGCATTAAACTGGAGCCGGATGAATTTTTCTTTTCACAATTCCGGTACGACCAGTGGAAGCAATTGCGGGACAGTGATAACTATTCGCTGGACCATACGCACCAGCACCTGGAAGAATTGATGAAGGATAAGAAGTTTGGAACCGTTGGGGCGGTTGCCTGCGATTGCAATGGCAATATTGCAGCAGCTACCAGCACAGGTGGCATGACCAATAAAAAATATGGCCGCATAGGTGACAGTCCAATCATCGGTGCCGGTACATACGCCAATGATAAAACCTGTGCCATCAGTTGCACTGGTCATGGCGAACCTTTTATCCGCAGCGTAGCGGCGTATGATGTTAGCTGCCTGATGGAATACAAAGGCATGAACCTGTCGGAAGCCATGAACGAAGTGGTGAATATTAAGCTCCCGAAATTAGATGGGGAAGGCGGCATGATTGGCGTGGATGCTGAAGGAAATGTCGCCCTGGTATTTAACAGCGCCGGTATGTACCGTGGTGCAAGAAGCAGTGATGGTACAAATTTTGTTGGTATCTATAAAGACAATGTTTGATTTCTGATGTCTAATTTTTTGTAGTTCACCAACTCAATGTCATTTTTATTGCGCCGGTTAAAGAACACCAATACGGTTTGAAAAAATCAGGAATAAGACATTCTTATATCAGAAATTAAAAATCTACAATTCATTTGGGGTGATAATTACCGTTACTTTTTTAAACCCTGAAGCCGTTAAAAAATTCTCCATCAAAAGCTTTGCCTTCGCTGCTGCCTTTTGTAAAATGTTTTGTCTTAAAACCGTAATAATCAGCTTATCTCTTAGTTTTAATTTCACGACTCTTGCTTCAGCATCTGTCCAGGAGCCGGTTTCTTCAAACGTATCATAATCAGATGGGTTGATGATGACCTGCAGAATCGTGGCCTTGGGTAATTTCATAGAAACAGAATCTCGGTTAACAAAGATGTCTTTGTCCGTTAGCTTTGCAAGATCAATACCAGCCAGTACTTTACCCTTGCCAACCAACACCAGTTTTTTATTGGCATATTTAAGATCAGGTACATTCAGTAAGGTGGGTACAATAGGGTTATTAAAAAGAGAGCCTCCTTTTATCACCTCCTCTATTACCACTTCATTGTAAGCAGTAACGGTAATCAGTTGGGCAAGTGCATTGATTTCTTTTATAACGATGGCAGTATTTTCTATTTCAACAGGTTTACTTTTAAACCAATCACCAAAAGAAGGAATCCATTGAATGCGTTGAAACAACAGAATCACCGCCAATAACAGCAGCACAAGCACCAGATATTTTGTAAGTGTTTTACGCATTAATTTTTTGGTGTTGCCAGGTTATCAAAATTAATTTTTATTGTTTCGTAGCCAAGCCGGTGTAAAAAATTATTTACAAATAAAGCCGCATTGGTTTCTGCTGTCTGCAAAATACCCAGCTCGCCAATACTTGCATTTATCTGTTGCTCCGCCTGTATTGCCAGCCCATTCCGTTCTTCGCTTGTAAAAGATTGCCGCAACACATCCACGGCTTCATACGCTTCTGTAATATCTTCAGGCTTGATATTTACTGAAATCATTTTGGAGTGCGGGAGTGTTAAAGTGATGTGCCTGCCATCAATATTTACCTGCTCCGGTTTAATGGCAGACAGGTCAATACCGGCAGTGAGTGTAGCTTTGCAGCTCATCAGTATTTTTCTGTCGCCAATTTTATACCATGTTTTGTTATCGTTGGCTTTAATGATTTTTGTAACAACATATTCCACTGTAGCCAGGTCATTCATTTGTTGCAGGGCCATTACCTGCTGCAGTTGTTTTTCTTTTTTATTACAGCCCATGCATAACATACACAGCAATAAAACAGGGCTATATTTTTTAAAATACATGACTGCAAAATAATTACTTAATCTTTATTGTACCCGAAAATTTATAAATTTGCAGTAATGAACAAAGTAGCAGTAATAGTGGCCGGCGGAAACGGCACCAGGATGAACAGTACAATGCCCAAACAATTTTTATTGCTAAAGGGAAAACCGGTATTGTATTATACCATACAAACATTTTTGCAGGCGTATGATGATCTCAACATCATTTTAGTGCTTCCCGAAGAATACATAGCCGCAGGGCAGGAGATCATAGATGCTTTTTTTGATTACAAAAGAATCCAGATAACAGCAGGCGGAAGAACAAGGTTTCATTCTGTACAAAATGGCCTGGCATTAATAACCGAAGAGAGCATGGTATTTGTGCATGATGGTGTAAGGTGCCTGCTGACAAAGGAGTTGGTGCAACGTTGTTACCAAGCGGCCATAGAGTCAGGATCTGCCATACCTGTGGTAGACTGCAAAGACAGTGTTCGGATAATTAAAGGCGAGCTAAATGAAGCCATTGACAGGACAAGGGTTAAGTTGGTACAAACGCCGCAAACATTTCACAGCAAGATTTTATTGCCTGCCTTTAAGATTGATTATAAAGATAAATTTACGGATGAGGCAACAGTGGTAGAAGCCTTTGGGTTAAATGTAAATTTGGTAGAAGGAGAGGAGAACAATATTAAAATTACAAGGCCCGCTGACCTTATTGTTGCGGAGCAGTTGTTAGCAGAAAAAGAGTTGCCTAACGGCCGGTAAAATAGCTGCCGAATATTTCAATCTCTGCTAATTCATTTTCAACATATTTTGCAAATAACTTTTCGCCCACATTTTTTTTGATGGCAGATATGCCAACATCTATCAGCCGCAGACCGGTATTTGTCAGCAATACATTATCAAATCTGTCTCCGGTAATATTGCTTGGTCTTCGTATATCACGGTGTACAAATCCGCCTTGGTGTAATTGTTTTATTTCGTCCTTAAAAACATCCAGCCACAGCTCTCTTTTTTCCACTTCAAAACTTCTGTAATCAAAAGGATAAACTCTTTCCATTACCAATATATCCCACTTGTTTTTTTCATCATAATCAATGCGAACCAGTTTTACAACCAGGTCATTTACCGCATTGGCAAATTTCATTTTTTCAGCTTCAGAGCCGATATCACTTCTTGTATCCTGCGAAAAAATTTTGGCTACTTCTTTTTCATTTAATGCAATAACCGGGTTGTTGGCACCATAAGAGAGTTGATGTGGATAGCGCTTTTGCATGCGTAAAAATAAGGTTTAATATTTGATATTTTATCGCTTAAACCATTTCATCCAAAAGGGTAACCGGTTCAATTTGAGGCCTGCAAATTTTTCTTCGACAGCACCAAAACTGCTGTAAAAAAAAGCGAGGTTGGGTATATCGCTTCCTTCAAAATCCAGCAATAAATTTTGCCCTGCATACTCTTTTATAAAGGCATTGATAATGGCATGTGATGCACCGATTGTTTTGCCATTGGGATGATTGCCCACTAAAATATAATAGGCCCTGTTGTGCGAAAAGATAAATGCACAGGAAGCAACCAATTCGTTGGCTGAAGTATACACACCATAAGTAACCGCTTTTTGTTGTGCCTGCAAATAATGATACACATTTTTAAAATGGTCGTAATCTCCGGCTGTAACAGGGGAGAAATTTTTGGATTGTTCCATTGCCAAAGTAATCACTGCATCAACATTTATATCTTTCTTAATTACACAATTTAGCTGAGCAGCTTTTTTAATATTGCGCTTTATATTTTCCCTGAAATTATTGTACAGTATTTCATAAGGTTCGTTTAGAGACAATACAAAATTTACCCTTTCATATAAATTGAAACCCGTCAGTGCAAACCGATTGGCCTCGTTAAGGTAAATATCCCAATACGAAAATTTTGCAGGAATGGCTTTTAAAAAATCATTTATTACTATTGCTGAAAGCTGATTGCCAAATACACCAAGGCTGGCAGCAAAAAAAGGCTGGTATAAATAGGTGATACCGTATTTTTTGTTCCATGTTAATGGCATTACCGCTTCATAATCATCCAGCACTAGGGCATCCCAATGCTTTGCCATGGCATCTAAATAAAAACTGTATCCATATACAAGGCCATTGTCGGCCGTATCAATACAGTGATCCCACTTTGATTTGTTAATTTGTTGATATGTGATGTAATGTACCGGCACTGTTAAAAGCCAACCTGGGGAACCAGTTTTTTTAAACTGAAATTTTGAATATCGATGCTGAATGAAATATTTTTCAAAAATCTTTTTTCTGTAATGGTAGATTTAAAATAGTCCCTGTACACTTTGCTGTAGAGTATTGGGATGTACACCTGCACTATATCTTTAAAGAAAGAAAGTTGTAAACCGGCATCATAAATAAATTTTCCTGACTCAGCATTCTGCTGCCATGATGCTGCATAAGTGCCCACATCTACAAAAGCTTTTAACGGAATTTTAAACGGCAATATTTGTAAAATATTAATTGCTTTGGGAACATCAGTAGTAAAATTAACTGCTGCCAGCCAGTTGTCTGTCTTGCCAATTTTACTGCTTAATAAATCTGTGCGTACTTTAAAAAAACCATCCCGTTGCATGATCTGTTGCGAATAGAATTTTTCAAATTCATTTCTGCCTGCAAAATAATTGCTGTAGGTATAATCTTCATATCCTTTAGGGCCACTCATGTTTAAATGATAGCTTTCTGTCTGGTATTGTTTTAAATAAGTTTTATCACCGAGGTAGAAAAATTTACCTGCAAATAAGCGAACATTCATGCCGCCACCTTTTGCATAATTAAAATAATAGTTGCCTGTAAAAGCCAATCTTAAAAAGCCTTCACCCTGCTCTGCCAACAACTCAGTTTTATAAGGATATAACACACGGCTGTTTTCAAGTACGAACCTTAATTGATTTACATACCTGTTGGTAGTAGGGTAGCTGATATTATCCTGCTGGTTAATGGTATCCCTTATAAAAAGTAACCCCTTTTCTTTAATAAAAAATGTTTTCCATTGAATAAATTTTGTAATAGAACTGCGTGGATCATTATTGGCAAAACTGTATTTTATTGAAGGAACAATTTTACTAAAGCGCAAATACTTTTTATTGTTGACAGAGTCTGTAAAACTGTTACCACTAAAAGTTGCGCCAGATAAAGACAGTTCTATTTTTTGTCCATTTGCACCGGGGTACCAGTGATAACTTATTCTTCCAAGTCCATTTAACTGGCTGCTGCCTGTGGCAAACATAGGCGAAACCATAAACTGAAATTTTTCGGCAGGCAACGTATAATTGTGTAGTAAAACACCCAGCATCACTTTATCATACACATTGCCACCAATTGCCGGGGAAGCAAAAATATAACGATGTTTATCGGTTTCTTTAAAATTAAAAAAGGGCTTAAATTTGGTATCTCTTTTAATAGTTTCTCCCGGTAGATTTCCTTTTTTATTTAGTAATGCAAATACAGCATCCAGGTTTTTTCCGCTTACATCTTCCAGTACGTTTTTTAAGTCTTCAGAATAAGGATGTTTAAATTGCCAGCGGTTAAAATAAGCATGCATGCAGCTGTCAAACATCGCTTTGCCTAAATTGCTTTCAATAAGTTTTAACCATCCGCCTGCTTTAAAATAAGCAATAGCGTTATAATTTATTTCATTAAATTTTTCTGAACTTGTACCGATAGGTTGATCTTTTTTGGTTGCATATAAATTCCTGGTAACAAAATTGTCCATGTTTTCAGGCATCCGGCTTTCTA
>JANXSR010000258.1 GCA_025352625.1 Ferruginibacter sp. | reverse complement strand
AAAATCCAACCCGTAATGATATCATTCGCTATAAACTTTATGAAGAATTAAAAAATAATGGTTACAAAGAGTTTTACACTAATAGCTATGTTCCTAAAGAAAAACTTTTTTCAAAGGAATACGATATTGAACATATTATACCAAAGGCAAGATTATTTGATGACAGCTTTAGTAATAAAACATTGGCTCCAAGACAAATAAATTTGAATAAAAAAGACAGAACAGCTTATGACTTTATTTTAAATGATTATGGTGAAGAAAAGCTCAATGAATTTCTTTCAAGAATTGAGATGCTCTCCAAATTAAAAGATGGTGAAAAGTTTTGCATCAGCAAAGCCAAATACAAAAAGTTATTAATGAAAGTTACAGAAATAGGAGAAGGTTTTATTGATAGGGATTTACGGGACAGCCAATACATTGCAAAAAAAGCCAAACAAATGCTGGAGGAGGTTTGCCGTACCGTTACCACAACTACAGGTAGCATTACAGATCGTTTAAGAGAAGATTGGGATTTAATTAATGTGATGCAGGAACTTAATTTTGATAAATATAAAAAATTAGGGCTAACAGAAATGATAGAAAAGAAAGATGGTAGTTTTAAAGAACGTATTAAAGATTGGACAAAACGAAATGACCATCGCCATCATGCAATGGATGCGCTCACTGTTGCATTTACAAAATATAGCCATGTTCAATATCTAAATAATTTAAATGCAAGGCGTGATGAGAATAACAAAAAACATGCTTCCATTTTTGGCATAGAACAAAAAGAAACGTACAAGGACGCTGATAACAAAAGAAAATTTAAAGTGCCACTTCTACATTTTAGAGAAGAGGCTAAAAAACATTTGGAAAACACTTTAGTTTCTTTCAAAGCAAAAAACAAAGTTGTTACCAAGAATAAAAATATTACCAAAGTAAACGGCAAAACAATTGCAAAAATTGAACTTACACCAAGAGGCCAACTACATAAAGAAACTGTCTATGGCAAACTTCATCAGTATAATACAAAAGAAGAAAAAATAAACGCAAAGTTCGATGAATCTGCAATTTTAAGAGTTGCTAAACCTACTTTTCGAGCGGCACTGCTAAAGAGGTTAAAAGAATTTAATCAAGACCCTAAGTTAGCTTTTACTGGAAAAAATAGCCTTGATAAAAACCCTATTTATGTTGATATTGACAAAACGATTGTAGTTCCTGAAAAAGTTAAGGTTGTTTGGCTGGAGGCTGATTACACTATTAGAAAAGATGTTACTCCGGATTTAAAATTAGAAAAGGTAATTGATATTGGCATTCGTACTATTTTACAAAAAAGGTTAGACGATTTTAATGGTAATGTTAAAGAAGCATTTAGCAACCTCGATAAAAATCCTATTTGGCAAAATAAAGAGAAGGGCATTTGTATTAAACGTGTAGCTATCAGCGGCATAAAAAATGCCGAGGCATTACATAATAAAAAAGACCATAATGGTAAAGAAATATTAAATGAAAATGGGCAACCAATACCTGTAGACTTTATAAGTAGTGGCAATAATCATCATGTAGCTATTTATAAAGATGAAAAAGGAAATTTTCAAGAAAATATTGTGTCCTTTTATGAAGCTGTTGAACGGGTGAATCAAAGTTTACCAATAATAGATAAGACTTATAATGAAGCTATAGGTTGGCAATTTTTATTTACCATGAAACAAAATGAATATTTCATTTTTCCTTCGTTAGATTTTGATCCTTCGGAAATTGATTTAATGAACCCAGTAAATAACAAATTGATTAGTTCTCATTTATTTAGAGTTCAAAAAATAGCCACCAAGGACTATTTTTTTAGGCATCATTTAGAAACAAGCGTTGATAATGTTAAGGAACTTCAAGACATATCTTATAAAAGAGCCGGGTTAAATGGTTTAAAAGGAATAGTAAAGGTCAGAATTAATCATACAGGCCAAATAATAAAAGTTGGGGAATATTAAAAATAAGCTATGATTAAAACACATTCTATACATCGGTACCCCCGCCTACCTTAAAACAAAAGAGGAGCAAAGGATTTTTGAAAGCACCAAAAGCAGTGAAATAAAAACTACACCTGTTAAAGATACACATGTGGTAAAAATGAAGCACCGGCCAATAGCCATTGCAAAAGTAGTAATGGCAATAATATTATTCAATAATGCAGTTACAGCAAATCAGTATTAATGAAACAGCTTACAGCAACATCTAAAAAATTAA
>JANXSR010000244.1 GCA_025352625.1 Ferruginibacter sp. | reverse complement strand
GGCATTCTAAAAGACAAAGGAAGCAGTGCATTTATGAACGCAGATAAAGTGGTAATAACCACATACAATAACATTCGCCGCATTTTTGGTGCAACAACTCAGTCTTATAATATCGCCGTTATGGTATCCGATCTTAAAATGATGGATGTGGCCATAGGTGAAGCAAAAGGAATATTCAGACCGGTGCGTAAACTGGATGTAAAAGAGGAAGATAATTTTTACATAGATAAAAGTGACAGTATTGCACAATCTCTCATGAAAAACCTTGGCTTTTTGCAATATGCAACAATCGCTATTGCGTTAATCACTTTAATTGGGGCTGCAATTGGTTTAATGAATATTATGTTAGTGGCCGTAAATGAAAGAACAAAAGAGATTGGTTTAATAAAATCATTAGGAGGCAAAGCTGCTGAAGTAAGAGCTCAATTTTTATGGGAATCAATATTGATAAGCCTTATGGGGGCTGTTGTGGGTATCATTGCAGGTATATTATTTGGTAATATTGTTGCGGTTATTTTAAAGACAGGTTTTGTGATTCCATGGTTATGGATAATTGCTGGTGTAGTGGTATGTTCATTAGTTGGTTTACTGGCTGGTTTGTATCCAGCCTATAAAGCTGCCAAGCTAGATCCCATCGTAGCATTGCGTTATGAATAAAACTTAATAATTTGTTCATTAAGGGTATTTAAACCATAAAATTCGCAGACTGTTGCAGCTTGTTTATAAAAACTAATAAAAATTTTCACTGCGGGTTGTTTCATTCAATTATTTTATTAACTTGTGCTCCACCTAAAAAATTTCTAAATCACATTTGATTGTTGAAATACTTTTTTTCGGTAGCATTGTATTGTCAAAAATTTTAACCAAACATCTCTTAAATTTAACTCACAAAAAAAATTGAACGTCATGGCAGAAACAAAATCAACTGCAACTGTAAAACCATCAACTTCGGTACAGGCAAAAAAAAGTGGTAATTCCATATCATGGATAGCTCCGTTAGTGTGTATCCTGGCAGGTTATTTTATCTGGAGAATTGTATTAGGTAGTGCATCGAATTTTGCAAGGCCTGGAGCAGGATGGTTTTGGCCAGAGCATGAAGGACCTAAGGGAAAAATATACAACATGTATTTGGGTGGTATTATTGTTCCGTTACTTATTGGTCTTTTTTTAACTGTAGTAACTTTTATTATTGAAAGATTTATGACAATCTCTAAAGCAACCGGTACAGGAAGCAATGCAGATTTCATCCGCAAAGTACAATATCATTTGGCTAACAAAAATGTTGATGCTGCAGTTGCTGAATGCGATAAGCAAAAAGGTTCTGTTGGTAATGTTATGAAAGCAGGCTTACATCGTTATAAAGATATGATCAGCAATACTGAATTGACTACAGATCAGAAAGTGATGGCAATTCAAAAAGAAGTAGAAGAAGCTACTTCACTTGAATTACCAATGCTGGAGAAGAATCTTGTGTTCTTATCAACTATTGCCTCTGTTGCAACACTGTTGGGTCTTTTAGGAACGGTATTAGGTATGATTCGCTCATTCTCTGCATTGGGTGAAGGAGATGGTGGTGGAGCTGCTGCCGGTAAATTATCACAAGGTATTTCTGAAGCCTTGTACAACACCGCATTAGGTATTGGTACATCTGCATTTTCAATTATTTTCTATAATATTTTCACAACAAGAATAGATGGTATCACTTACGGTATTGATGAATCTGGATTTACTTTAACACAAAGCTTTGCTTCTCTGTACAAATAAACTGTATGGAAAAAATGAAATTTTGTATCTCAGGTAAATAAATAAATTCATAAACATGTCAAGAGCTAAAATACCACGCAAAAGCACCAATATAGACATGACGGCCATGTGCGACGTTGCGTTTTTATTATTGTCTTTTTTTATACTTGCAACAAAAACAAAACCACCGGAAGCAGTAGCGGTAATTTCACCTTCTTCAGTATCAACTAAAGTGGCTAAAGAAGAAGCTATATTAGTAACCCTGACAAAAGAAGGCAAGGTTTATTTGATGTTGGGAGATAAAGCACATAAGAATGCAATTTTAGATGATATTAATACCACAAAAGCATTAGGCTTGTCATCTACAGAAATGGCAAAACTTAGAAAAACCGAGTTTATAGGCGTACCGTTTAACCAGTTGAAAGGGTTACTTAATTTAGAAACTCCTATGGAACCAGGTAAAATGCCGGGAATACCATGTATTGATAGTACAAATAATGAGTTGACAGATTGGATTCGCAGTGTAACAAATGCTTATAAGGGAGAGAACATGGATAATCTGAATCTTTTAGTAAAAGGAGATAATGCAGCCAAATATCCTGCCTTTAAAAGTATTAAAGAGTCATTTAAAAGAAATGATCTGTACAAATTTAAAGTTGTAACAAATTCTGAACCTGCACCTCCCGGATCGGAGTTGGCAAATAAAGTATTGTTGGAGAAAAAATAATTGTAAACTTTTGTTTTAATTTACTTTAAACAAATAAAAAATTACCGATATGGCAGAAATGGATACCTCGTCGGGAGGCGGACATAAAAAAGGCCCCGGCGTCAAAAAGCCAAAAAAACAATCTACCAGGGTAGATCTTACACCCATGGTGGATTTAGGATTTTTATTAATTACGTTTTTTGTGTTTACAACTACCATGAGCCAGGCAACGGCAATGAATATGAATGAACCCAAAGACGATCCGAATAACCAGTTAAAAGTTAAGAACTCAGGTGTATTAACATTGCTTTTAGGTAAAAGTGATCAAGTATATTATTATATGGGGGAATTGACTGATCCAACCAAACAATTTAAAAGCAGTAATTTTAAAGATATCCGCCAGGTGATTTTGGATAAAAAGAAAGCTACGCCCATTGGAGACTTGATGTACATTATTAAATCCGATAAGGAAGCTACTTTTAAAAATGCAATAGATGTATTGGATGAAATGTCTATCAATGATGTACCTCCGGGGCACTATGCTGAAGTTGAAATGAGTGATACAGAAGCTCAATTAATAAAGGCAACAGAACAGGCGAACGGTATTAAATAATTTATGGAATTTGTTGAATTTAGAATCTAACCACAAATCATTTTACAATGGATATAAACAAAATATTAAGCGCTGATATTCTCGATATAGTTTTCGAGGGTAGAAACAAGCAGTATGGTGCTTACGATCTTCGCAAAACATATGATAGCCGTATTAAAAAAGCACTATTAATTACTGGGGGTTTAATAGTGTTGATATTTTTAGGTTCAATTTTTGCCAATATAATAGGTAAAAATAAAACAGACCAAATTGAAGTGTTGGATACGCAAATGGCAGAAATTAAAAAAAATGATGCACCACCGCCACCACCGCCACCACCGCCACCTAAAGCACCACCACCTCCCGAAATTAATCAGATAAAATTTACTCCTCCCAAAATTGTAAAAGATGAAGAAGTTAAGGAAGATGAAAAAATTGAAGAGATAAAAGAAGACCAGGTAATTAGTAACAAAACTGTGGAAAGTGATAACAAAGTAGCTATCGTGCAGGCTCCTGTTGAAGATAAGGGTACACAGGTTGTTGAGGCACCTAAGAGTGATGACGAAGATAAAATTTTTACTAAGGTAGAAAATGAAGCAGCATTTCCCGGTGGAGAAGCGGCCTGGAGAAGATATTTGGAGAAAAATTTAAATGCAAGTACACCTGTTGATAACGGTGCTCCTGAAGGTACTTATCAAGTAATTGTTAGATTTATTGTGAGTAAAGATGGAAGCATCAGTGATGTACAGGCTGAAAGTAAACATGGTTTTGGAATGGAAGACGAAGCTGTAAAGATTATTAAGAAGGGACCTAAATGGACACCAGCTTTACAAAACGGGCGTAATGTTAATGCTTATCGTCGCCAGCCAATTACTTTTGTAGTACAAGAAAACTAAAATATTTTTTTATATTTTTTTATCCCTTTACAGATTTGTAAAGGGATTTTTTTTGATATTACTTTTCCAAAAATGATATTTTATTCAAGTGTAATCTGGTAAGCAAATGAGTAATTTATTTGCAGATCATAGTTCTGCAAATGTGTTTTGCAGTTTTAATAAACCAAACAAAATATGGAATAGTTAACATAAACCATCTTAATTAAAATAAATTAAGATGGCAGAAATTGAAAATAAACGCAACACAGGCAAGCCCCCCAAAGCTGCATTTATAAAAAAAAATACAAGGGTAGATCTTACACCGATGGTAGACCTTGGCTTTCTTTTGATAACATTTTTTGTATTTACTACTACGATGTCGACACCCACTGTAATGAACCTAAATATGCCATTTGATAAAGTTCCTCCGGGTGATTTAATCAGTGAAAACTGCGTGTTGACCATATTGCTGGGAAAAGACGATGTGATACAATATTATGAAGGCATGTCTCAATCTCAACCTGAAATAAAAAAAACTTTTTTTGGAAATGAAGGTATCCGCAAAGTTATTTTACAGAAAAGAAAATTACTTCAAAAATTAAAAGGAACACCTAATGACCTTGTGATGATTATAAAGCCTTCTTTGGAAAGCACATTTCAAAACTTTGTTGATATTGTAGATGAAGTTGCCATTAATGACGTAAAGCATTATTATATTTCGGAAATCGACAAGGAAGATGAGAAGAAATTCTATCTTATGCCAATAAAAATTCAATGATTTTAAGTAGTGTGCCCTGAAACACTTTAATACTGGTTTATCTTTGCAATATGATAAATAAGTTATCGGGTTGGGAAGATACAATTGTTGCACTTGCTACTCCACCAGGAATTGGCGCTATTGGGGTAATTAGATTAAGTGGAGGTGCTGCAATTGAAATTATCAATTCTTTATTTGTAGCTAAAGATTTAGCCACCAAGCCCTCTCACACGTTGCATGTTGGTTTAATTAAAGAAGAGGATAAAGCGATTGATGAAGTAGTGGTTTCTATATTTAAAGGACCTAAAAGTTATACAGGAGAAGATGTTATTGAAATTAGTTGTCATGGTAGTCCCTATGTACAGCAACAAGTGTTACAAGCATGTGTTCATAAAGGAGCACGAATAGCCAAGCCAGGTGAATTTACACAACGGGCATTCTTAAATGGAAAGCTTGATTTAACACAGGCCGAGGCTGTTGCCGATCTTATTGCCAGTAATACCGCTGCTTCACAAAAAACTGCCCTTTACAACATTCGTGGAGGGTTTAGCGAAATATTAAAAGTACTGCGGGATGAGTTGATTACCTTCTCCGCTTTAATTGAATTAGAACTTGATTTTAGCCAGGAAGATGTTGAGTTTGCAGATCGTAAAAAATTCAATGAACTCATTCAATCGGCGCAGACAACTACAACAGAATTGTTACAATCATTTCAACTCGGCAATGTTATAAAAAATGGCATCAGTGTCGCAATAATTGGTAAGCCCAATGCCGGGAAATCAACATTATTAAATACCCTCTTAAATGAAAATCGTGCAATTGTAAGTGAAATTGCAGGAACTACCAGAGATACAATTGAAGAGGTATTAAATATCAACGGTATCTTATTCCGGCTAATAGATACCGCTGGCATTCGGGAGCATAGCACTGATATAATTGAATTGGTTGGCATAGAAAGAAGTTTGGAAAAGATGAAGTCTGCTGATGTTATTTTGTACATCTTTGATGTTAGAGAAATTACAAAAGAAGAACTATTGTCAATATCAAATAAATTGGAAGAAAATAATAATACCCTGATATTGATAGGGAATAAGGCAGATATTATAAGCAATGAATCTGCCACTGAAAAATTTAACGGCTTTAATAATATTCATTTTATTTCGGCTAAAAATAATACAGGTATTGATGGTGTGAAAAATAGCTTATTTAAATTAACAGTTAATGAATTGCCTTCGTCTGAAAATGTAATTGTAACAAATGCCCGCCACTACGAAGCATTACAACAGGTTAAAGTCTCTCTTAACGATATTGAACTTGGTCTGAGTAATGAAGTGCCGGGGGATCTTTTAGCTCTAGATATTCGCAGGTGCTTACATTATATCTCCGAAATAACCGGCGATATTTCCAATGAAGATGTGCTGGATTTTATCTTTAGCAAGTTCTGTATCGGAAAGTAGCCTAACTTCCTTTTCTTCTGTAAAGCCTGTCAATGCTGCATTTCATAATAATCTTTCTTCCTTTATTTGTTGCCCGACTGCCTTTTTTATGGTAACTTTGTTGCCTGATTGTTGCCCAATCCTGTTGCCCGTTGCCCCGGGCAACGCAAAAGCGAAATGATGCTACATACAGCTACATTCTGCTACAACAGGCTACAATCAGCAACAACAGGCAACAACAATGAGTAGTAACATTCGCATAGAAAAGACATGTGAAGTTTGCGGTCACAAGTACATCGCAAAAAGAACCGTCACACGTTCATGTTCCCTGAACTGTGCCAGGTTGCTATACAAGCGTACTAAACGCAATGAAAAAATAGAAGCAGTCATTCAAAAGGAGGCTGCAATAAAACCCTTCAATCCTATTGTTGCACAAAAGGAATTTCTCACTGTAGCAGAAGCCTGCCAGTTAATCAATGCAAGTCGCTGGACCATTTATCGCCTGATAGACAACGGCCAGTTAAAGGCCGCCAAAATTGGCCGCAATACCCGTATTGCCAGAACCGCTATTAATCACCTCTTCAATACTGATGCATCATGAATGTAACACTTCGCCAAAGGCAGAAAGCAGGAATGATAAGCCTATACCTTGATTACTACGATCAGGGCAAACGCAAATACCAATACTTAGAAATGTACCTGCACCCGAAGCCGGAGAAAGGAAGGCTAACGCCGGAGCAGAATAAGCACAATGAAAAAATGCTAAACTTAGCAGAAGCCATCCGAGCTAAGAAGTTATTGGAAATAAAAAACGGAGAGTTTGGATTTAAGGATACAGAAAAAGGAAAAGGAAGTTTTCTTAAATACTTTGAGAACCTGACAGAACAGCGGCGGGGTAGCCAGGGCAATTATGGTAATTGGGATAGCGTATTAAAGCACCTGCAAAAATTCGCAACATTTGATGTAAGGTTTTCTGACATTGATAAAAAGTGGTTGGAAGATTTCAAAACATACCTGAAGCACAAAGCAAAGTTATCAAACGGCAAAGCCCTTTCAATCAATTCGCAATCTTCCTATTACGGCAAAGTATCGGCAGCTTTAAAAGAAGCTATAAAGGATGGCATTATTCAAATCAATCCTGCTTTACAGGTAGATGGAATAAAACCAGATGATGCCAGTAGGGAATTTCTTACGATAGAAGAATTACAGGCAGCGGCCAAAGCTCCATGTGAAATGCCGATTTTAAAAAATGCTTTTATCTTTTCATGTCTCACCGGCTTACGCTGGTCAGATATAGAAAAATTACTTTGGTCAGAAGTGCAGTCTTCCGGTGATAATTTTTACATCCGGTTTCGGCAGAAGAAAACCAAAGGAGCCGAAACATTACCCATATCAGAACAGGCATATACTTTATTAGGCCAAAGAGGAAAGCCGGAAGAGAAAGTATTTAGTAGTTTAAAATACAGTGCCTGGAATAACCTCAAATTGAGAGAGTGGGTAATGAAAGCAGGTGTCACCAAACACATTACTTTTCACTGTGCCAGGCACACATATGCTACACTTCAATTAAATTTAGGTACTGATATTTATACTGTATCAAAATTATTGGGTCACCGGCATTTAAAAACAACGGAGGTATATGCAAAAGTGATGGATAAGAAAAAGCAGGAAGCAGCTAATCGTATCAAATTGGATTTATGAGTAAGAACTTAGAAGTATTCAGCAAATTATTATTCATTGATTGCCCCTGGCATGATAAAAATCTATCTGAAAGTAAATTTCAGCAGCAGCTTCATAAGCTGCCCAAATTATCAGTAGAAAATCAACCGTTATTAGAACTCAAGTTTTTAAAGCCCTTATCAGAAAGAAGAAAATACTATAGTGC
>JANXSR010000230.1 GCA_025352625.1 Ferruginibacter sp. | reverse complement strand
TGCTGCATCTGAGAGCCTGCTTCTTCTATTAATATTACGTTACTAATAAGATCGAAAAGACCTTGTTTTATTAATTCATCAAAACTATTTTCCGAGCTTAGCTTAAAATAATTTTCAACTTTCCGTTGTGTGTCAAATGCTGCTTTTAATTCAAAAACTCCATCTATTTCAACTAAAAAAAATTCTTTTACAAAACCAGCCTTGCCTGCAAACTTTTCTTCCAACAGCATTTCAGTAATATATGGTTTACAATAACGATGGTATTGAAAAGATATATTATTTTGAAACAACTCATTTATATGAATCGGGATTGCAGGTACAAAGCGCCCCAATAATCCTTCTACAGCATTTAAAGGAACACTCCATATTCTAAAAAAACCAAGAATATGATCAATACGAAATACATCAAAATATTCACTCATTTGCTCAAAACGCTGACGCCACCAGGCGAAATCATCTTCCTGCATTTTTTTCCAGTTGTAGGTTGGAAAACCCCAGTTTTGCCCCTTTACAGCAAAATCATCTGGCGGAGCTCCTGCCTGCTCACCCATGTTATATAATTGCGGAGCCATCCATGCATCACAACTGTAACGGTATATTCCAATAGGAAGATCGCCTTTAACAACGATACCGTGTTTGTGAGCATACAGTGTTGCTGCTTTTAATTGAAGGTGTAAATGATATTGTATAAAATAATGCAAGGCTATTCCATCATAATCAGGCTGGTCAGGCGATGCCAGTTCCTGAACTGCATTTTCATTATATTCATTATGAGTTGCCCATTTGCTGTAGTCAGCAGTTTGGTAAGTATCTCTTAAGTAACAAAAAACTGCATATGGCACTAGCCAATGACGGTTTAAATCAAAGAATTCAAAGTATTTTAAATCGCTTTTAAAATCACCTTTTTGCTGATCGTATAATTTTTTAATTGTTTCAAACTTATACTTCATTACCTGCTCATAATCCACATCTGCCAAACCATTCAGTTCTATTTGCTTTTGTTTTAAAGGCTTTAATGTAGCAGTATTTTTACCCCCTGCAACTTTCTCAAGATTTAAAAAAAGTGGGTGTAACCCAAATGCTGAAACAGCTGCATATGGATAAGAATCCAACCAGGTATGCGTTGCAGTAGTATCGTTTACTGGCAATAACTGAATTAACTTTAAACCAGTTTCTTTCGCCCAGTCAACCAATAATTTTATATCGGTGAATTCTCCTGTACCAAAACTATTTTCACTCCTTAAACTAAATACAGGAATTGCAACACCAGCTCCCTTCCAGTCTGTAGAATTCATTCTGAAAAAACCATCATGCAAAATTGTTAACTTACCCTTGCCGCCATCGCCCGGTAAAATCCTGTTATCGCCAGATTCATACCTGATAAATTTTTTGTCTTTTTGGTTGTAAATTCCATACTTATAGGCCAAAGGAAAACCGCCAGTTAAAAGGGCGATTTTTGTTGTCCACCATGTATCCTTTTTAAAAAGTAAAATAGGAGATTCGGTATTCCACTCACCAAGCCCCTTTCCACTTCCAATAAGGCACAATACTTCATTTGAATTCAGTAGCGGACATTTCACCTTAAATTCGTGGGAATATGTAATGTTCTCGTTTACGGATTCTTTAATTTGCTTTCCAGTTAGTAATACATCTCTAAAAGGCTTGGTGTAGAATGCGTTTTCAGTAGTACCGGCATAATTCCAGGTATCAATTAATGCAATTTCTGTGATATGATTTTCTGTATATTCAATAAATTTCTCATCCTTCCATTCAATTATTTCATTGCCTTGGGCATCCTTTAAAATGTATCGGTATTCAATATTTGCTGCGTCTATTTCGTTAATGGGTATTTCAACCTGGCAATGGCAGAACTCGTCATTCAGATATTGTAATGGAATTGCTTTGCTACTATCATCATTTCCCAAAGCATTACTGTTACCTGAAACGAAAAGGGTTTGCCCAAACTGGGTATGATAGTGTAAATAAAAATTAAGCGTCATTTGTCAAGCAGGTTAATAAACAGCAATATAAAACCTTTACTCCAAAATGCATAAATTACACACAAAATTAGGAAAAATCAAAAGGCAGTATCCGCAATAAATATTGCCTTTTCTCTATTTATTAAAAAATAAAATTGAAAAATAAGGTAAAACAAATGTGTTTGTTTTACCTTATTTTTGCCAAAAAAAATTACAATGGAAACAACCAAAAAATCTACCGGCCTTTACTGGATTTTATTTCTGCTATCGCTAGTTGGCCTTGTTGTAACATATACATATGCAGGTGGCTACGCCTCTCTTGTGTTGCCTTTTAACTTTACCTTTTTTGCAAAGGCTTTAGATCTCATGTAATTTTATTACGTTTTCTTTTTATATTTATTTAAGACTTTTAATAATGGCTGCAAATTCTGCGGCCATTAATGAAGCGCCTCCTACCAGTCCCCCATCAACATCCGGCTGGCCAAATATTTCTTTTGCGTTGGCAGCTTTCACACTTCCACCGTATAAGATTGAAATACTGTCTGCTACTTCATTGCCGTATTTAGAAGCCAATACGCTGCGTATATAAGCATGTATTTCCTGTGCTTGTTCACTTGAAGCTGTCTTACCTGTACCTATTGCCCAGATGGGTTCGTAAGCAATTACAAAACCAAATAATTGTTCAGCAGACAAATGAAACAGGCTTTCCTTTATCTGGTTTTCTACAAAACTATTTTGTGTACCTGCCTCCCTTATTTCCAAAGCCTCCCCACAACAAAAAATTGGTTTCAATCCATATTCAATACAGATATTTATTTTTTCAGCAAGCATTTCGTTGCTTTCATTAAAATATTCTCTTCTTTCACTATGACCAAGAACCACATAGTCTACAGCAATACTTTTTAGTATTTCGGCACTCACTTCTCCTGTGTAGGCACCTGATACTTTATTGTAACAATTTTGGGCTGCTACAAAAACATGGTTATTGCCAGCGAGCATTTTTTTTACATTTACCAGGTAAGGAAAAGGAACTGCAAATACTACTTGCTGATTTTCATTTAAGTCATGTGTAGATTTCAATAATTCCTCTACTAATAATTCTCCTTGCTGAAGGGTAAGGTTCATTTTCCAGTTAGCGGCTGCTATTTGTTTTCTCATTTTGTATTTTATTTATTGATTGTAAAGTTCTTTTAAAATTTCTTTTTCCCTAATGGAAATATTTGCACCTTTTAGTTTTTTCCAGTTATCTACATCCTGCAAGGCTTTATCAAAAATATACCTTTCTTTGCCCCAGGTAAAATCATTTACCAATTTTGGAGGAAAGCCTTCTCCAAAAATATTACAGCAAACACCTACCACCGTTCCTGTATTAAAAGAAGTATTGATGGCAGCCCTGCTATAGTCACCCATTATTAATCCGCATTTTAATCCCATAGCAATGTAATCTTTGGTTTTATTATCCCAAACTTTTACCGGGCCTGCAGTATTTTTTATATTTGAGTTAGTAGTGCCGCCGCCTAAATTACACCATTCTCCTATTACGCTATCTCCTAAATATCCATCATGGCCTTTATTGCTATTGGCAAACATAACCGAGTTTTTTATTTCGCCGGCAGCCACGCAACCGGGGCCAATAGTTGTTGCCCCATATATTCTGCTACCCATTTTTAACGTTGCTCCATCGCACAATGCAAATGGCCCTCTAATCATACAACCTTCCATTATCTCTGCACCTTTACCAATATAAACAGGGCCAGCAGACGCATTTATAATGCAATGTTCTACTTTAGCCCCCTCCTCAATAAAAATATTTTCTGGTGAAATTGTTTTGTTAGTAGATGAAATAACACCCGATTTTCTTCCGGCAGTAATCAATTCGAAATCCATTCTCAGCGCCCAGTCGTTTAATTGAAAGATATTCCAGGGGTGTTGAATACTTTTTAAAACTGTTTCGTCTGCTAAATAATTCCCATTAATAATTTGATCAGCATTTGCTTGAGTAGGAATAATATTAGCGGGCACTTTTATAATCTTCTCATCCCCCACTATTGAATTCACCGATTCTATTAGTAACCATTTTTCCCTTATTGTTAGAATACCTACCCTTATATCAGCTGCATGCCTGGTTGCTGTAAAAGGGTAAAGTTGCTCTTTGCAAAAGCTATCATCTAAAATAATTTTCATTGCATCTAAATTACAAATCAAAAAAGTATTCGCCCAATCTTTAATAGGATGAAAACAAAAATCCCTTCGGTAAACCAAAGGGATTTT
>JANXSR010000192.1 GCA_025352625.1 Ferruginibacter sp. | reverse complement strand
CATTTTTTCCACTTACTGAAAGACCCACAATAAAGCCGGCACCGGTAATGCCTGTAAGCTTTATAAACTTACGACGGTTAATATTGGATGCTGTTGTTTGCATGATTGGTAGTTGAAAAGTTTAGGCGCTGTCTATTAAAGACAGGTAAAAAATTAGCTGGTTATTTTATTAATTCTGATGCACGATGAATGGCCCTTCGGACACGTTGATATGTTCCGCAACGGCAGAGATTGCCCTGCATGGCAGCATCAATATCTGCATCAGTTGGCGAAGGCTTCTTTTTAAGTAAAGCGACTGCACTCATAATTTGCCCCGACTGGCAGTATCCACATTGCGGTACCTGCAACTCGATCCATGCTTTTTGGATGGCATGATCAACATTTTCAGAAATTCCTTCAATGGTAGTTATCTTTTTTCCTACAGCGGCAGCTACTGGAAAACTACAGGACCTTATTGGATTACCTTCCAGATGTACCGTGCAGGCACCACATTGCGCTATGCCACAGCCAAACTTCGTTCCTGTTAATCCAACAAAATCACGTATTACCCAAAGCAGTGGCATGTTTGCTTCAACATCAACCGTGTAAGGTTTGCTATTGATATTAATTTCGTAGACGGGCATGTTATTTAATTTGAGATTTAAGAAAAAACATTGTACAATGTATAATTTTTTTAGCTGTTGATTGAAATTATTTTTTGTTTGATAGCCCTGCTTTTTATTATTGATATTTTTAAAATTGCCAGGGCTTTCAATAAAGAATCGGCCATCTAAATTTTAAAAATATTATAGTGTAACAACAAAAAATTCGAATAGTTAAAAACCTTATTTTTTAATTGATAGCCTACTTAGCCCGACTAAAATCCAGATCCTGAAAATCGAAACTAAAATCTGTGAGCGGAGAGATTGCTTTCATTTTTACATGATTTGCCTTTCCGGTATTATCTAAATCAAATTGTACAAATGCATCTGCATCGAGGCTTCTATCCGTCCACTTTACAATAAATGTGTTGCCTTTATAGGCAAACATTTCGCCTGTTAATAAAAAAGATCTTTTAGAATCGAACCATAGCTTGCCATTCTTTTGGGAGATCACAATATCGCCAAACCATTGATCGGTGTAGGTTCCTGTAAACAAGCTGATATCTTTTACAACTGTATTACTTTTTTGCTGGGCCTCAATATCCTTCCAGATATCGCCGGTTATTTTTGCCGCTTCTGTTTCATTTTTTATCACACGATCGTTCATTTGTTTTACCCTGTCAATACCTTTTACACCCAGGTAACTATCCTTTATAGTGTTAGTAATAGCAGTAAAGGCTGCCCCGGATTGCTGATTGGTAAAAACGATAATGCCTAACTTAAGTTCCGGTATCAGTGTAACTTGTGTAACAATCCCTGCCAGGCCACCTGTATGGCTTGCCTGCAGGTAACCCTTAACATCGCTTAAGCCCCACCCTAAACCATATGCTGAAAAATGTGTACTATAAGCAGTTGGGCCATGCACGGGAATGATGGTTTGTGGTGTCCACATTTCTTCGTGTACCCTTTCGCTGAATATGTTTTTTGTTAAGCCTTCTCCATATTTACCATTGTTCATTTGCATAATAATCCACTTGCTCATGTCGGTTATGTTGCTGTAAATACCACCGGCGGAATTAGCTACTTCGCTCCAGTCTCGCCGGATAACTTTTACTTTTCCTTCTACCGGTGCATGCGGATCAATTACATTGCTTTTATCTTTTACGTTTTTAAAAGATGTGGCAGTTTCCTTCATTGCAAGTGGCTGTATAATCTTTGCTTCAATAAAGTTTTCCCAGCTGGTGCCGGAAACTCTTTCCACCACTTCACCGGCCACAATATAAAGCAGGTTGTCATAATCATATTTTGTTCTAAAACTGGAAACCTGTTTTAGATAGCGCAGGTTATGCATAATATCTTTTTTAGTAAATGAATTTGAATCTGGCCAAAACATTAAATCGCCTGCACCCAAACCAAGACCGCTGCGGTGTGTTAGCAAGTCCCTTACTGTGAAGTCTTCCGTAACGTAGGGATTGTACATTTTAAATTCGGGAATAATGTTTGTCACTTTATCATCCCAACTCAATTTACCCTCATCTATTAAAATACCCAATGCTGCTGAAGTAAATGCTTTACTGTTTGATGCAATACCAAACAATGTATGCTCATCTACTTTTTGCATGGTATTTAAAGAACGAACACCATATCCTTTTGCATGAATAATTTTATCATCTTTTACCACTGCTACCGCTATGCCGGGCACATCAAAAGTTTTAAGCGTTCTTTCTACAAGTGTATCTATTTCCGCCCCACTAATTACCTGTGCATATAAAGAAATACAACTGCAAAAACTTACAATACCAATTAAGGAGAATACTTTCAATTTCATAGTAAAAAAATTTTATTGAAATTACGATACAAAAAATTTGGAAAGCGGTAAACTAAAATATGATTTATTGGTAAATTTTATAGGTCTTATTTTAACTCATTTTTATTTGCTAAAAAATTATGATTGTAAAAAAACTTATCCGGGCTTGCGGAACAATACATAAACACCTCTTGTAATACGATCCTAGAAGAAAATGAAATGTAAGCGTTAACAAAATAATGATTTAGTTTAATCGTTGTTTGACAAATCAAATTTATATGAAATTCACAATAGGCTCTCGTTTTCTGTTATTAACACTTACAGCCTTTTTTTGGAGCAATACAAACGCCCAAAATATCTTGAAAAATATTGAGAAAAAAGATTCTTCGTCAGATAAAAAATCTTTCTTTAAGGTGAATGCTAACTATTTATCGAATGCAATTTATTCCGGCAGAAAAGACTCTTCGGTAGTCCCTTATCTGAGGCCTTCCATTGGTTATTTCGACAACTCAGGGTTTTATATTAATGGAGGGGTTTCGTTACTGGTAAGTCCTACAGACACCAAAAGAATTGACCTGATAACGCTTGAAACGGGCTATGCCTTTAATATCTCTAAAAAACTGGAAGGTGAAATTAATGCGGCTAAATTCTTTTATACAGACCAGAGTTATGCAGTTACTTCGGAGCTAAAAGCAATAACCGGAATTAACCTCGGTTATGATGCAGGAGTGATTGCTATTAACGCAGGTGCCGACCTCCTGTTTTCTAATAATACAGATATTTTTACCAATCTTAAAATATCTCACTATTTTGAAATGGGACAGGATACAAAGAAATGGGCGATATCTCCAGCAATAGAAATGAATGCAGGAACGCAATATTATAATCAGGCTTACTATCAAAACAGGAAATTTACTTTTGCAACAACAACGGCCGGTTCAGGCATAGTAACCAGTGCAGCTAAACATGGAAAAGGGCATGCTAATGGCAGCAGTAGTAGCGGTAACGGCAACAGCGTTATTAAAACCCTGGTTTTTAATGATAAGAATAAATTCAATATACTAGATTATGAAATTTCGGTACCGGTGATATATGAAACCAGCCATTGGAGTTTATATGCTACTCCGGACTTCGCAATTCCTGTTAATGCGGCAAATTATGAAGTGGATGGTGTACTTCAAAAAGAGCAGCTTAGCAATAGTTTTTTTATAGAGATTGGTGCGTTTATAAAATTGTATCCTCACCGCAAAACACATGCTTAATATTTGCAGGCATACAACTACAAGCGTCATACTTTTTTAAAGCCATAGTAAAAATTGTATTTAACCAGATACTTGCTAATTAAATATTCATCCGCTTCAATTCTTTTACTGCATAATCGCAGGCCCTTGCTGTTAGTGCCATATAGGTTAACGAAGGGTTTACACAAGAACCCGAAGTCATACAGGAACCATCTGTAATAAATACGTTGGGCACTTCGTGCATTTGATTGAAACTGTTTAATACAGATGTTTGGGGATTGTTGCCCATGCGTGCAACCCCCATTTCGTGATTGGCATTACCGGGAAAAGAAATATTGTTACTGATGTGAATATCTTTAAAGCCCGCAGCTTCCAGCATTTCTTTTGCTGTAGTACCCATGTCTGCATGCATGGCTTTTTCATTTTCTTTAAATTCGCAATTGATGTTGATAATTGGCCTGCCCCATTTATCTTTTCTATCCTGATTTAAAGTAATGCGGTTATCGGCATAAGGCAGGCATTCACCAAATGCATAAAGCCCCATTCGCCAACCCCCCGGCTCCGTCATAGATTCCTTTAATGTTGCGCCAATAACATTGGCATTTTGTTGTTGGCCTCTTGATGCGGATCCTCCAAAGTGATACCCCCGGAGAAAGGCAGGGTCTTTTTCTTTTACATTTTTAAACCGGGGAATGTATATGCTGCTTGGTCTGCGGCCATAGTAATACATGTCTTCAAAACCATCTACACTTGCACTGGCCGAAAGCCCTTTGTGATGATCCATTAAATTGCGACCAACCTGGTCACTTTCGTTACCAAGTCCATTTGAAAAACGGCTGGAAGTTGAATTCAATAAAATGGCGGCCGTTGCTACCGTAGATGCATTTAAAAAAACAAGCCGGGCATAAAATTCTTCAACCTTGTTGGTTTTGGTATCAATTATCTCAACACCTGTTGCCCGTTTTTTTTGATCATCATACAGTATTTTATTTACCAGCGAATGTGGCCGCACCGTCAAATTACCTGTAGCATAAGCTGCCGGCATGGTGCTGGCGTTGGTACTAAAATATGCACCAAACGGGCAGCCTCTGTGACACAAATCTCTTGCCTGGCACAGCCCTCTTCCTTTAACCGCTTTGGTAAGGTTAGCTGTTCTGCCCATAATTACTTTTCTGTCAGGATAACTGGTTTCAATTTTTCCTTTAAAATATTTCTCTACCGCATTCATTTCAAAGGGAGGTTGAAAATTGCCATCTGGTAATTGGGGAATACCATCTGCATTACCACTTACGCCTATAAATGATTCAACATAATCATACCATGGCGCAATGTCTTTATATCTTATTGGCCAGTCAATGGCAACTCCATCTTTTAAATTGGCTTCAAAATCCAGGTCGCTCCACCGGTAACATGCTCTCGACCAAAGTACCGAACGGCCTCCAACAATATTGCCCCGTATCCAATCAAAGCGTTTGGTTTCTTCGTATCTATTTTCCTGGTCGTTGATGTAGAAATGTTTGTTATCCTCCTTAAAAGACCAATGCCGGCTTTGAACAAACTGTTGTTTTTTATCTTCTTCGGATAAATGCAGGTGGTGAGGAAATTCCCAGGGATCTTTTGTAGCTGTCGGGTAGTTTGGATGTACGATATTATCTCCTCTTTCCAGCATTAATACTTTGAGTCCTTTTTCACAAAGTTCTTTGGCAGCCCAACCTCCACTGATACCGGAACCTACAACGATAACATCGTACGTATTTTGTTTGTTATTGTTACTTTTAACGAAAGGTACATCACCAGGCATAATTACTTCTTATGTTTTTTATGTTTTTTGATACCAATGTCCAGCACTAATTTATCGGATCCCCCGTGGCCTTTATTTTCCAGGTCATTAAATAATCCTTCGTCGGAAAGATCGAGCGGGTGAGAATTTCCCCAATCAAAATGTGCAATTTTTTGAAGCCGTTCAACAATGGCAGTATCGTTTACTTCTATGGCCAGTTCACGACGATCATCAAAACTTCCCGGGGCAAGATTGATTGATCCCACTATCGCCCTGCAGCCATCTGCCAGCAACATTTTTCCATGTAATTTTAAGTGTTTGAGTTTATGGATTTTAATACCCACATCATTCATTATCCGCAACCCTCCAACTCCTTCAATCAGCTTTTCCTTTTTTAATGTATGAGGAGGCCGAACCATCACATGCACTTTTACACCCCGGCTTGCAGCCCTGATGATTCTTTCAATAATCACCAAATCCTGAAAGCGTTCATTCTGTACAAATAAAGAATGTACTGCTCCATCAATAAACCTCGCTATTCGTTCTCTTCCGTTACCACTGCACCAAATAAGCCGGGCCTCGGGACCGGGATTGAAATCGGCTCTATCCCAATCTGCTTCAAAGCACAATATAATTTCTTGTACCTCATGCGGATGAGAAGTAATGATGGCATAATCACGTGTTTTAGTAAGATTTTTTGTTTCCCAGTTGAGCGATTTTACAAATGCAAGCCGATCATCTACCACCATCGATTTTTCATGTGTTAGCCCAAATTTAGGATTGGTATCTTTTACTTCAATGCCAGCCTCCTGTAAAATGCGGTGTGTAATTTCATTCTCTTCCTCGCCATCTCTACGTGCAGGATTTAGCATTACTTTTACTTTTACACCACGATTTTTTGCATCAATAACCGCTTGTAAAAGTTCTTTGTCTGAGAACAAAAACATTTTTATTCTTAAAGATGATTGGGCTGTATCGATAGCATCTACAATTGATTGCACGGTATCATCTGGAAAAACAATTAAAGAACGATGATGCATAAGCTTTACTTTTAAAAATATTTTATGATTTACAAGGCAGATGCTGAAGATACAATTTTGTTAAACAGCTTTCCAGGCTAATCCTTACCCAGGTAAAGTTCTTACAAATTTCTGTTTTGGCAATTAGTTATTTAAGATGACTAAACCGTCGGTAAACAAGGAGTGTGGAGGATTGTACTTTATTTAAAAGGAAGTCAATTTTAGTATCAATATGCAGGCTAATAAAAGAAAATACTTTCCTGCCTGCGCTGACTGAATAATTAAATAAGGTTTATACCTAATCAATTCTGGCCTTATCAATAAAACTATATTTTACATCTTTAGGGTTATTGATAATTTTATAAAATTCATCAAGGTACCCGGTCATGCCTTTTTTATTGCGGGCAGACAATGGTTCAAAATTATTTATGATAGCATAAATTTTATCCTTTTGTTGTAAAAATATTTGCAGTGTTTCGTTTAATTCCTCCATTGTACGAGGATAACCCCTATAGACCCTTTCCTGCACATGCTCTGTATTGAGTAATGGATCGGGTATAGCATAATCTGTATTTACAAGACCTGAATAATCGAAATCATAAGGAACTGCAAATGGCACTGAAGTAGAATCTTCTTTAGACTGAATGAGCAGGATATTATGATTGCCGGGAACTGACCAGTCCGTATTCCCAATCATAAATTCAAATACCGCTACCAGCGTCATTTGCTTTCTGTTGGTAGATTCAGTGGCAAGCTTCCCTTTTTTCCACTCTATGCATTTATTTCTTTTGGCCATATCTTTTAAATCCTCAGTAAAAAAAGCAGGTTCTATAAAATTGCTTTTATTGCCATTGCTATCTTTATAATCTACAGATAAAAACCTTGCCCGAAGGCTTTTATCTGTAAGTAAGTTATACATCTTATAAATTAAAAATTCCTTCACCAAAAATTGTTCATAGGTGCTATTTACCTTGCATGTACTTACCAGTTTAATCGTTTTCAGCGAATGCATTTTGGAATCATCAGTTTTGGTAAAGCCGAGTTTTAAGGGTGGGATAAAACAAAAGTCTCGTCTAAAATGACCCCTAACGGTAAGATTAACCGGTTCATTCACATCTGTTGTATCATTTATTTTGGCAATAAACCTGGCGGGGAAAGTTCGGCCTTCTTTATTTTTTTGATTGAAGAGTTTTGTCCAGTAGCTTTCAATCGTTACTTTAAGCAGCGTTTCATTTTTAAAAAATTCTTCTTTATCAATGCCGGTCTTTTGACAATATCCCTGCTGCGCTGTTAAAGTCAGACAGGTTAAAGCGATTGCAAAAATGGATTTCATAAACAATATTTATTCACGTTAAAAAATACTTTTCTCCTTAGTTTAATAACTTACTTCACAATTTCTTCAATCACATGGCCTATAGAACCACTTGGCATTTGAATGTGCAGCAACGAGGCGATAGTGCCGGCTATATCTGCCATACTCACTTCCCTGATTGATGCACCCTGCTGAATTTTCCATCCGTAAAAGAGCAGTGGAATGTGGGCATCATAAGGATTCCAGCCACCATGTGTAGTTCCCCCTTTTAAAAAACCATCTATCCACTGCGGCTTAAAAATTAGCTGTATATCACCACTGCGTTTGGGATAATAGCCATTCGCCAACATCTCTTTTACTTTTGTATTTAATGTAGTAGTGTTTAGGGCATCTAAAGCCACTACCCTTTCTACAGCAACCTGTTGCATCAGGTAATTCATTACCCATTTATTAATGGAATCTTTATTGAGCCCTGCATCATTAATTACTGTGCGGTTAAGGTAAACCTGGTTATTTAAAATACCAATCACCAACTCATCTGCTTTTGTTTTTTCTTTTAGTAACTTATTTATTTCATCCGTTATGGTTTGACTATCAAAATTACCGGCAGGTATTTGGTGCTCTTTTAAAAAAGAAGGTACATTTGCTGCTCCATGATCCGCAGAAAGGAAAAGAAGGTATTGCCCTTTGCCAACTTTCGTATCAAGGAAATTAAGAAAATCACCTAAATCTTTATCGAGTCTTAAAAAGCCATCCTCTGCTTCAATAGAATTAGGGCCGTAAGCATGACCAATATAATCCGGAGAGGATAAGCTTACCGTAAGCATATCTGTAACAGCATCTGCACCCAACTGCTCGCCTGTTACTGCAGCCATCGCCATGTCGAAAGTAAAGCTGTTGCCAAATGGAGTAGCTGGAATTACTCCATAATTTTTCCCAATCAATGGTTTAAGCGGATGAACAAACCCTTTTACAGCAGGTGCACTTTGTTCATACGAAGCTATCGGATATAGTAAATTCCAATCCTGTTCATAATATTTATCAACCAGCTTTTTTGCATTTATGTCATTTACCCATTTGGGCAACTCCTTTAAATAGTAGCTTGATGTAATCCAGTCGCCGGTTTTATTATCATACCAATAGGCAGCATTGGCACTGTGCCCGGCAGGCAAAATGGCACCACGATCTTTAATGGCAATACCAACCACTTTACTATTGAAATTAGTTGCCAGCCTTAATTCATCTCCGATTGTAGTAGCCAATAAATTGCGTGGACTCATTTGGCCCAGGGTGGTAGTGCTGCCAACTGTTTTTACATTTTCATCTTCTGTACAATAGCTATATTTTTTGAGGTCATAATCCCACCAGTCGTTTCCTGTAATGCCGTGTATAGAAGGTACTGAGCCTGTGTAAATACAGGTATGGCCGCAGGCGGTAAGCGTGGGGGTATAAGGTATCAGGGTATTTTCGCAGGAAAAACCATTGTTCAGTAATCGTTTGAAACCACCATCCGGAGCATAGCGGCTGTAATAGCGGTACAAATAATCCCACCGCATTTGATCTACTACAATTCCCACCACAAGCTTGGGTCGTTGAATGGATGGCTGATTTGCATTGATTGTGCCTGAAGAATTTTGAGCAGTAACACCAGAGGCAGCAAAAAATACAAAAAGAATAAACAGGTATTTATTCATATAGAATTTATTGAAGCTGAAATAAAGGGATGGCAAATATTTACAAATCTAATATAGGGTTAAATTGTTACAATTTTTAAAAAATTATCCATTTCACTTCATAAATTATTCCCTATTTGTAGTCCATATCACAACCTATTGGCGAACCTGGAGGTGCAGCCTGGTGCAAGGTTGGCTTTGCTTTTTCCGGAGATTTTATTCTTTCTACCATAAGTAGTAAATAGCCTTTGTAGGCATTATCAGAAGTTGTTTTTAATTGTGCCGTGGTAAAAATTTTTACGTCGTTTATTGCTTTCAGCAACTGAGCTTTTGTGGCAAAAGAGGCATCGTCATTTATAGATACTGCTAATAAGTAAGTAAGCAATAACTGTTCGTTTTGTTGCTGAATCAATCCCTGTAAACCTTTTAGTCTGGGGGCTTTTATCGTTTTGGAAAACAGTACACTTAGCATATCATCAATACCCAACCCATTATTTTGCGCCTGGTATTGCACCATCCTGTTTAAACGGCTTGTATTAAATAAAAAAGATAATGGCAGATCTGCAGCCGTTTCTGCTGCAGCTAACGGATCAAAGCCAAGGCCTGTTCTTTTGTTAAATAACTCTCTTGTGTAGTCGTACCCGGCAGGCCGCGGTGGAATTAGTTTAATAATATTTTCTGACAGTGCCAATACTTTAGGATCTATACAATCAGCAATAGCATTCAACGCATTGAGCTGTTCTTCTTTTGTAAGTGATTGTGTTATGGTTTGCCCATCGCCCCTTATTGCATAGGAATAATACATGCCGCCAACAACCTTGGTTACCGCTTCTACCTGGTAACGGTGTAAAAGATAAACCGGCACCAACACATCTTCCAGCATTGCCATTGGTGTGCCCCTACGGATATTGTTTTCCCCAAATTGCGATAGTGCCTTTGCACGCACTTTCATTATATTTTTTAATTCTGTTACTGGGTCTTTTCCATTGTCCCATAAATGCGCATTGGGATGCAGTCCGCCGGCATCTCGTGCGTCACGATCCGAAATAAAAGTGAGCCCTTTTTTTCCGGCATCACTCAACATTTTATTTAATTCACTTGCTTCATTGGTTCCTTTTACAAAATCCTGGTAGCCGTAAGCGATACTTACCTTATCCCATTCACCAATCTCGTTGGTGTAGGCATTGCTTAAATCAATTTCATTATTGCTGTTTAACATTGCCATCGGTGGTGGATAGTCCATTACACTGGCCCTGTTTTGAGCGCTGGAAATATAGTTGTGTATAAGGCCTAACGTATGCCCCACTTCATGCGCAGCCAGTTGCTTTAACCGTTGCAAGGCCATTTGCAACATTTTATTGTCAGCGGGTAATTCACCATTTTCAAAAGGTGCCAATAAGCCTTGTGCTATCAGGTAATCCTGTCGCACTCTTAAAGATCCTAATGTTACATTTCCTTTAATAATTTCACCCGTTCTCGGATCAATAATGGCGTTACCAAAACTCCAGCCTCTTGTTGAACGGTGCACCCAGTTAATCATATTGTATCGCAAGTCCATTGGATCTGCATCTTCAGGCAAAATTTTTACCAGAAAAGCATTGGTATAGCCCGCTGCTTCAAAAGCCTGGTTCCACCAACCGGCACCTTCAAGCAAAGCGCTTCTTATAGGTTCGGGTGTGCCATTATCCAAATAATAAATAATGGGTTTTACCGCTTCGCTTTTTGCAGCGGCGGGATCTTTTTTTTGCAACCTGTGCCGGATGATAAAATTTTTCTGAATGGGTTCTGTTACCGGCGTACTGTAATCAAAATACGAATTGGTTATAAAAGGTGACCGGGCATCATACAATCTTGTTTCAAAATTGTTATCTGGTAACTGAACAAAAGAATGGTGCATACGCAAGGTAATAGCTTCCGGTTCGGGGGTTACTATACTTACAAAATTGCCAGGCTTTCCATCTCTGTTTACGAAGGTGATGGTAGTTTCAAACTCCGTATTTAAAGGAAAATTTTTTGTGCGTGGAAAATAGAGTGCACTACGGGATGCATCAATACTATAGCTCCCCTGTTTGCTGCTTTGTAATCGACTGGCAACCTGCAATGCATCACGTAATAAAAAATCAGTGGCATCTACCAATACACTTCCTTTTGACTCTGCTGCCACTGTAAATCCCCAGATTGTTGATTGGGCGAAAGATTGTTCTACTGCCCTTTTTTCTGCATCATTACCGCTTACCGCCCGATATGCATAATTTGGTTCAATCATCAAAATCTTATTGCCTACACGACTGAATTTTACAATGTAGGTATTACCCATAATACCTCTATCGAGACCAACATCATTTGAACCTAGCCCTGCCGGCAAAGATGTTTGGTACAATATTTCTGAATCAAGCTTATTGATCTGTAACCATATTTTTCCGGTACTATCATCCCTGTAAAAATTAAAAAAGCCATTATAGGCCTGCATGTGTTTTGTTTTTTCTTCAATAGCATTTGGTGACTGAGCCTTTATAAAAAGAGGGGCAATTAAAAATATAAAAACAGCAAATCTCATAAATAAATATTTTTATTAAATTAATAAAGAAACCAGGCGATCTATTTTACATATGGCAAACTACAAATCAATTCATAACAGGTAATTCAATATAAGTGGGGTATTCTGTAGCGTAATAAATTTTTTGTGTTGCCTTAATATAATCTGATTCATTGGCTTCAAAAATATTGGGTATAAACTTTTGAGGATTTCTGTCAATTAAAGGAAACCAGGTACTCTGTATTTGTATCATCAGGTGATGACCTTTTTTAAAAGTGTGATTAATGTCGTGCAAATCGATTATAAACTCAGCCGGTTTACCAGACACAAGTGGTTGTGGATTAGAAAAACTTTTTTGGAAACGACCTCTGAATACTTCCATGGCAACGGGCAATTGGTATCCACTCATAGACAAACTCTGTTCATAGATGGCTGGATAAACATCAATTAGTTTTACAATCCAGTCAGCGTCGGTACCGCTGGTGCTTGCAAAGAGATGGGCTTTAATTTTTCCGGTAACAGTTAAATCAGCGGTAAGTGAATCCATTGTAAAACTTACCACATCGGGACGTGTATAAACAAAACGCTGATCTTCTACCTGCCATGATCTCCATCGGCTTCCCTCACCATAGGTTGCTTCAATGGGCAATGTTCTGTATGGGACCGGCTTTGCAGGATCACTAATATAAGTTTCATACCTATTTGAAGTAAGGGGCTTGCTAAAAGAAGCGGTATGATTGGCACCTGCATAAAGCTTTTTAATCGTTGCTTCTTTCGGTGGCCAGGTATTATAACTTTTCCACTGGTTACTACCTGTTTGAAAACAATTTGCCTCAGTAAACTTTCCATCACCTATACCTTTTAACCAATAGTCGAACCATTTTTTTTGCAGCTCACGAAACCAAATACCCGTTTTACTTTCAAAAGAAATTTTACCAAGGCTATCTGCTTTTCCGCCACCCCACTGGCCATGATTCCACGGGCCTAACACAATAAAATTACGATTGAACGTATCCTTCTTTTCCATGTGATTGTACATCAGCTGAGGGCCGTTAATGTCTTCCTGATCGTAATAACCTCCTACATGCAATTGCGGTATTTGTGGTGATGATACATAATTTAAAGGCGAGTTGGTTTGCCAGTAATTATCATAAGCGGGATGCTTAACAAAGCTATTCCAGGTAGGTATTTTATTTTGAAAATATTTACTGTTTATATTTTTTAAAGAACCTAATTTCAAGTACCAATCAAACAGGTCGTACTGAGGAAAAGGAAAATCGCTGTCAGTAGTTTTATCAAACTCAACTTCATAGCTATATTCCATTCCATAACTCAGGCGAAAGGCTCCATTGTGGTGAAAATCGTCTCCTAAAAAAAGGTCGCCCATACATGCTTGTTCAGAGGAGGCTTTTAAAGCAGGATGAGGATCTACAGACCCTACCAGTGCCAGCCAGCCAGGATAAGAAATTCCATAAATACCTGCTTTGCCATTGTTATTGGGAATGTTTTTTATCAGCCAGTCAACCGTATCCCATGTATCGGTACTTTCATCTATCGCACCCTTTTTTACTGCGTGTAACAGCGGCTCATGAATTTGCATGAAACCTTCACTCTTGTATTTGCCTCTTATATCCTGGTAAATAAAAATGTATCCGCCCGTTGCCAATATGTTCCCCAATAATTTAGTTTCTATAGTAGTATCATCTGGTATAGGAATACTTGCACCATATGGAGTACGTTGCATTAATATCGGCAGGGGTGTTTTTGCATCAACAGGGCTAAGGACCACAGTATATAACTTAACCCCATCACGCATTGGTATCATTGCGGATGTTTTTTTATACTTACTAATTATATCAGTTTGTGCAGTTATAACAATGCAGGCTATAGTAAACAAAACGAAGGTTAACAAAGCTTTTTTCATGAAAGATTGCATTAGTGAAGGATGATAATAAAGATAGGAATGTTTGTTAGTTGAATGAAATATTTATTGCCCTCGGGGGCGATCAACAAACTAGGTACAGATAAAAACAATTTCAGAAACCTAATTGCTATAGGTAGCATTATTTTTTGCAGTCTCAGCATCAAAAACTGCCACTGCTTTTATATAAAGAGAATAGGCCTCTTCAGGTGATGCCCCTATGCAAACAATACCAATTTTGCCAAATTGAGATAGTGCACCAATCATATGGAACATAACTCCTTTTTGGGTAACTCCGTCAAAATGTAATCCATGAAACATCGCAATATCTATCAGGTCCTTTGGGGTAAGCCCTTTATAGGCCTCACTCTGTAAATTATCTGAAGCATAATAAAAGCGATGTTGCTTATTAAGTGTTTCATATAACCCTGATGTTTCATCATAAATACCATCGGTTAAGAACTGCAGCATTAAAAAAGGATGAGCTGTTCCACCCTTACGCAGATTGATTTCTATGGCATAATGTTTCCATACATCATTTTCTTTTACGGAAATAAAATCAATGCTGAAGCGTCCTGTAACACCTTTATCTTTCAACTCTTCTGCAATGGCTTTCGCCATTACTCCTATTTCTATGCTATAATCGGATGATGCAGGAAAATGTGCCCCAATAAACACCTGGCCGTTTTCGCCAACAAGTTCCTGGTTGTGTGTTGAAATAATATCCACTTTACCAAGAGGGTTTATCCTGCACTGCACCGAGGGTGAGAGTTTTACTTCACCTTCTATAAATGCCTCCACTATGCCTTCCATCAGCATAAACTTTTCCAGAAAAGTTTTAACAGGCAAATCTTTTGCAACAGGCACTATTTCTTTATAGAGGTTATGATGAATCCAATTAAATAATTCCTTCTTGTCTATATGCTCAGGATATTTTAGTATTGCATTACCATCTCCTGAAAATCCATCATTTAATTTTATTACTACCTTCTTTAAATATGGATACATATCTTTTAATGCAGCCACTGCATGAACAATATCTTCATAACTTTTTAAATTTTCAGCTCCAGCTGGCATAGGTACACCCGATTTTAAAAAAACTCTTCTGCTACCACTTTTGGTGCCAAGATAAACCAAGGAAGGATTGCAGCCATAAATTGGCATGTTCACTTTAACAGCCAACGTACGTTCATAAGGTGTCGTGTTAAAACATGCTATATGTGCAGCATGTCCTACAGGTATACTTTGTTTTATTCGCTCTATTAAACGTGGGCGAGCCAAAATTTTTTCCGTTAATGAAATGTTTGAGGTATCATAACAACTCAGCAGCGTTAATCTTTCTTTTGCATGATAACCGGTTATGCCCGGTAACAAATGCAAATAATAATCAACAATTATTGGATCGATGGGCATACTGCTTACATAAGTGATATGCGTACGTGGCATTCGCAACAACATCAATAAACACAATAACCTTTCTTCGTAATACAAAGCACCATTTATTTTTGAAAGCACTTCCTGGTCCAGTGTAAGGCTGGGTATTACTACAATGGACTTATTTGCAAGATTGTCAGAAAAAATTAATGTATACTGGTTGGAAAAATCTTGCTGCAATTTTTCAAATTGCAGCAACTCATCTACCGAACCAGGTTCAGGATAAGTGCTGCAATAATTAAACAGTAATTGCTCACCTCGTTGATCATTACCGGCAACATCCATAAATGTGGTATTTTAGTTTACCACAAGGTGATTATAAAAGCGTACAATAATACTGAGATTCGTCATGCAAAAGATGGTATTATATCATCTTTTGGGATTTGAGAAATATCTCAAAACTACTTAATCGATAAATCCGTTTTACGTAAAGATTTGAAGTAAAAACAGTTTACAGTTTATACCTAATGCCGACAGCAAGACCAATTGAGTTTGGATACGTTTTAACAGCGGCATCCTTTGTGCTGGAAGCCAATGCAAAATTAAAAACAGGCGTAAAACTTAAGGCAAAATTTTCATTAAAATTATAAGCTGTTCCAAAACTTAAATTACCACCTACATAGAAAGATTTTAGACCATTTATTTTATTGCTTACAGTAGCCTGCTTGTTTAATCCATCTTCAATTTCGGTTTCAAGTTTACCTTTGGTTAAAATATTTACCGCCGCACCAACGGAAGTAAACAAGTCTATTTTATTGAATGTCCAGGTATACTTTACTGCCAGTGGAATAGATAAATATTGCAGCCTATTGGTAGATTCAAAAGCCCGTAAACTATCTCCAACAACCGGGTTGGCTACTGATTTGGAAGAGAGAAATGCATAGCCTGAAGAACAGTTGTATAAATACTTTACAGTGCCGTTATCGTCCTTATCTGCATAAATTGTTTTTGGTTTAATAAGAATGGTTTTATTGGTCAATGAAACTCCTGACAGAAGACTCCAATGCTTATTGATATTGTAATCTAACTGCACTCCAAAAGTATTTGAATTTTGGTGTTGCTCCGCTTCCCTTATCCTGTCCATATCATCAGTATCAGGTCTGCTACCAGGGCGATGTTCATGCTTTTCATCTTTAATATTATTGGATGAAATATTAGGCGCAAAGAAAACAGTGGCAGCAAAAGAAGGTGCCGTGATTTTATTTTTTTTCTTAGCCGGTAAAGATTGCTTTATGGCACTATTTATTAAACTGCTATTTATTGAAATAACAACTGAATTACGACTTGCTATTGGTTTTATTATTTCGGGATTTATTAAGGGTATAACTTCGGGTTGCCAGGTTGTAACCTCTTTGCTATTTTGCAAACCTGTCTGAACATTTTTATTTTCCACTTCGCCGTAATCGCCACTTATGATACTCGTTTTCTGTGAGCCCTTTTTAGCAGTTACTTTTCTATTGGCTATATTTATTGAATTTTCATTTTCTGTTTGTTTGGCCGTTTTACTAAACGCCGTATAGTTATTGTTATCAGCAGATTGCTTCAATTTATTTTTACTCTTCCATATTACTTTCTCCAATTTTTTTTCTATTTTTTCCTCCTGTTTTATAATTTCTTTTGTTGCATCTTTTGCAATTGATTTTTCGCTTTGTTTTTGGATGGTTGTAACTGTGCCACTTGCAGCTTCATTAACGCCCGGATTTTCATTGGCAGATATTACAGTAGTTTCAGTTATTTTATCCTGCTTAGTTTTAGACTGTACTAAATTGTTTTGTCCGATAGATTGTTCCTTGTTTTTTGTGCTGGTATTTGTATAATTATTTGCACGCCTGCCGGTTGTTTTAAAAGTAAGTAAGGTAAACGCTCCTGCACCGATCAAAAGCACCAGCAATGCGATAGCAATTCTTTTTACTTTGATGTATTTTCTGTTGATATCAATTACCTTATTCTTATCAAGGCTTTTATCAATGGCATCCCACACGGCTTCAGGAGCATTCTCCCTGTGGTCATCCAACGCAGCTTTAAATAATTTATCTATGTCGTGTATATTTTCTTTCATAAATAATTAATATTTGTTTTTGCTACCTGTAAACTATTGTTTACTGCCTTTTGCAAAATAGCTCTTGCGTCAAACAGGTTACTTTTAGACGTGCCTTCAGAAATACCCAGGTGTTCTGCTATTTCTCGGTGTTTCATCCCCTCAAAAACATACAGGTTAAAAACCAGCCGGTAAACAGGTGGTAATTCCTGTACCATTTTTAATAACTCCTTTGTACCTATCCGGGCAAGTATGTTTTCTGTTTCTGCAATCTGTTGCTGATTTGTTTCAATATCCACAACAGCGTGCAGATTTGCCTTACTTCTGTATTTTTGTAAGGCACAGTTCACCATTATCTTTCTTACCCATCCTTCAAATGAGCCTTCAAAATTAAACTGGTGCAGAAATGTAAACACTTTCATAAATCCTTCCTGCAAAACCTCTTCTGCTTCTTCTCTGCTTTTTGCATAGCGCAGGCAAACAGTAAACATTGTGGGGGCAAAGGATTGATACAACTGGTTTTGGGCATGGCGATGCCCCTTTAAACAATCCTTTATAAGTCTATCTGTTTCGCTCACAAATGTTCCAGGGTTTTTTATAATAGATGTTAAATATTTACAAACAGTTGGCCACGCAAAAATAAATTTTAAAAATTACCCAACCCTTAAATAAAGGGTTGCATCTTTTTTTAATCTAAGGCATTTCAAAAATAACTTTCAATTTGTTAAAGGATTGTTGTTGAACCATTTTAGATAAACTTTTACGACTTATAGCATGGTTGTTGTAAGTATTGAAAAACATTTAATCATTTTTAAAAACCCACACTTATGAAACTTAACAAAAAGCTTTTCGGTACACTTACCTTAATGATCCTTTTTTCAGCTCTTATTTTTACTGCCTGTAAAAAAGATGTGAGCTCTCCAACTTCTTCTACAGGTACACAAAAATTATCCCTTTATTTAACAGATGATCCGGCAGTGTATGATTCTGTGTTTATTGATGTTAAATATGTAGAAGTAAAATTAGATACCAGCGATGCACACAAAAATGATGATCACTTTGGAGATAATGATAACGACAGAGATAATGATCACCATGACAAAGATGCTTTTGGAAAATGGGATACATTAACTACTACAGCTGGCATTTACAATGTTTCTAAATTAAGAAATGGTATTGATACTTTGATAGGCTCCGCCAATATAAACGGTACTATCAGAAAAATAAGAATTACACTGGGAAACAATAACTCATTAACGCATGGAGGAGTTAGTTATCCTTTAAATTTATTACCTGGTGTTAATAATTATTTATATGTTAAAATTAATAATAATCATCATCATGATGCGCCAGGACAAACAGCACTTTGGATTGATTTCGATATTAGCAGATCGATTGTTTATGCAAACGGTCTTTATTATTTAAAGCCTGTGTTAAGGCCATTTTGTGATAATAATTTTGCAAGAATAAGCGGTAAAGTTTTACCAGCTGCTGCAACTCCTTTAGTTACAGTTTACAATTCAACAGATACAGCAAATGGTGTTCCCCGAGAAGATGGAGATTTTAAAATAAGAGGTTTAAAAGAAGGAACTTACAGTATTCTATTTAAAGGTTCTAACGGATACCGTGATACCACACTATTGAATGTTCAGCTTAAAAATGGTGAGGAAAAAATAATCTCGACTATTACATTAATAAAATAAAAAAGTATTTAATAAAAGAAGAGGAGGTTATAATTTAACCTCCTCTTCTTTTTTATAAATAATGCAAATACGATCGAAAAAAGGAATTTAGGAATCGCCCTTGTATATACAGGGAGTTTGGTTATACTTAAAGAAATTGACCTTTAAAATTTAGGGCATCGAATGCTTCGTTTACTCTTTCCTGATTGCCTATCAGCATTATTATTCGACTCGCCGTCATGATTTTTACCAGGTCTAAAAGTTAAGGCAAGATAAAAACCGCCATTCGCAGATTTGTTTTTTGAAAATAAATTTGCCAAATTATGTGTACCCAATAATATTGGCCCGGCTTTTATGGCCCCGCCAACCCATAACTGATTTTTTGTATTTAACAACACTGGTAAATAGGCCCCGAGTAGTCTTGTCTCCCACCTTGGTGTAACCGCTAGTAAATTCATATCCTTCACATAAGGCAATTTTTTGGGAACCAGCGATAACACAGAAAAAGTCAACTCTGCATTCACAAAAAAGTTATCTGCAATATGCTGGTCTACATTAACAATGAGGCGGGTTGGCTGATAAATATTAAAAGGCCCGTTATTTTGCGAAAAGGTATTTACAATACTTGCCAGGCTATCATTGAAATCATCAAAGGATCCCAAATTTGAAAACTTATTTTCAAGTACTGTGTCAGTAACACCAGGCTTTACTGAAGCTGCATATCTGCTGTTCCTGCCAAACCGGTATTTGTTTCTTCCTACATCCATCATAGAAATACCAATTTTTGTTCGGTATGCATATTCACCGCCATCTGCATCTTCATCATTTTCTAACAATATATATTCAAGCCCCATATCAACACTAATACTTGCATAAGTATTTTGCAAAAATAATTTTGCATTTTGGGAAGAGGTGTTGCTACTTTTTATTTTATCAAAATTAGCGGAGTAGCCATATTGCACATTACCTGCATTAACCAAATAACGTGAACCCGAAGGCGTGTAACTTAAATCATTAGCATTTACTATTTCTCCCGCAACTGCACGGTTTATTTTTACTGTTATTCCACCATTTAGTACCCTGCCTCCATTGCTGATAACAGTTCGGGCATAAGTACCGTACAATTCAAACCAGGCAGCTCCTCTTGATTCACCTGAAAGTGGCACAAGGTCAACATTAATCTTTAAAAAATCAGCCAGGCTGCGGGTGGTATCCAGCCAGTTGGTTGTGCTGGTAGTTGCAAAAACATAATTACGAACGTTTGCCCCAAAAGCAATGGCAGATTTATCGTTTAGCCTGAGTCGGGTATTTAATAAATGTATGTCCTGATTGGTAAATAGAAATCTTTTTAAAGTACCACTTTCAGCCAATAATGTGGCATTAGATGGCGAAGAAAGAAATGAATAGTTTTCTACTTTAAAAGCGTTGGTACTTTGTTTTGTTTGAAACGAAACAGGTGTAATATCCCAGGCATATGGTACATGAACTATTGAGGCGGGGTTGCTTGCTGCACCTAAACTACCGGCGAAGGAAGATCCATGAATAGCCTGGTAGTTTTGTGCCGTTATAGTATTAAAAAAAAATACACAAGGCACAAACAGGCAGTTTTTAAAAGAATTCATACAATAAACATTCAGTCTTTAAATATTAAAAGTGTGACAACGAAAAATTTAAAAAGCAAATTTATTCTACCCGTTTAACGGATTAAATTAGCTATAGTAATTATAAAATTCAGGCTAAATAAATTTATTCTTAAATGCATTTAAAATATGAGCTTCAATAAATTAATTCGATAAAAGTAACTGAAATATCTTGCCCCTCCATTAGTAAACCCTGACGTTGAGTTTGTAATAGTGGATTATGCTATTTATTTTTGATACAAATCCATAAATCAATAACTAAACTAATTACATAAAAGTTGCTGAAAGCCTTGAAAAACCTGCTATTTCAGTGATTTTTTTGATCATATTTTCTTACCTTCGCCATCCCGTTAAAAAACCGGGGATTATATTATGTCATTTAACATTATTAAACAATTAATCGCAGATGCACAGGAAGGAGCGG
>JANXSR010000157.1 GCA_025352625.1 Ferruginibacter sp. | reverse complement strand
AAAAATGGAGGCTTCATTAATTATTCTGCTGATTACCGTACACAAGGCAAAACTTACAGGGCTGCTCCTGTATCGGCAAATTATGCAACTGATAAAGATGCATTGCCCGATATTAACTATGGCCGCAGGGCTTTTGGTGACGGGTCTATCTCTACAGTAGGTGTTATGTACAACATGGAAATTCCGACCAGTGCAAGTAAAAAAACAACCTTCTATTCTTTTGGCGGTTACAACTATAAATCATCAGATGCATTTGCATATACAAGATCATGGAGTTCAAAACCTGAACGCTTTCCGTCACGGGAAGACGGAAGTTTAATAATGGTTCCATCTGTAATGCGTACTACAAAAGACGGAAGTATTTATTACAATCCACATATACAAACACACATTAAAGATGCCTCTTTTGCAATGGGTGTAAAAGGCAGTGCAGGCAATAACTGGAACTGGGATTTAAGCAATAACACAGGTACTAACAATTTCCATTATTATGGTGACAAAACTTTTAATGCATCAGTATTAGGTGATGGATCGCAAACCCATTTTGATGATGGTGGTTTTAGTTTTTTACAAAACGCTACCAACCTTGATTTCAGCAAATCGATTAAGAGTGTTGCTGAAGGTTTAACCCTTGCTTTTGGCGGAGAGTTCAGGTACGAAAAATATAAGATTTTCCAGGGCGAAGAAAGATCTTACAAAGGTTATCATCCTGATCCGATATTGTATCCTAATTTACTGCCTGGTAATCCAACTGCAGATGATACAACAAATGCAACAAGAACACCAGCCTCCGGCTCACAAGGCTTTCCGGGATTTAGCAATACAGACGTGGTAAATGCTCACCGTACCAACGTTGGTATATATGGAGATGCAGAAATCAATTTCACAAAAGAATGGCTCGCAGACGGAGCCGTACGTTTTGAAAACTATTCTGATTTTGGATCTGTATTAACCGCTAAACTGGCAACCCGTTACAAAGTGGCTGACAATTTTAATATCCGTGGTTCTGTAAGCACCGGCTTCCGTGCCCCTTCGCTGGCGCAGATACATTTCAGTAATACACTTACTTCTTTCAGCAATGGTGCATTGGTGCAATCATTGGTAGCACCTAATACAAGTGCTATTGCAAGGGCAGCAGGTATCCCCAAACTGAAACAGGAAAAATCAGTAAATGCCAGTCTTGGTTTTACATTTAAACCGGCAAGAGGATTTACTATAACCATAGATGGTTATGTGGTTAAGATGAAAGACCGTGTAGTATTGTCTGGTTTGTTTAGTAAAGAAGATCCTACGTTACCACCGGCATTTACTTCACAGTTTCCGGCTGAAGTAAGTACAGCACAGTTTTTTGCAAACGCTGTAAACACAACCAACTACGGTTTAGATATTGTGGCTGACTATACTAAGAAATGGGGTAAAAATACATTGCGCTTTTTGTTGGCAGGAAACTTTCAAAAGTTAAACATTGATAAGATCAACGTTCCTTCTGCTTTAAATGGAACACCGTTAAACCGTAAAACTTTTTACAGTGATCGTGAAGAAGCCTTTTTAAAAGCATCTGCACCAAACAGGAAAATTTCTCTTGGTGTTGATTACACAACCGGACCACTAGGATTTAAAGCACAGTTTACTTCTTTTGGTAAAATAGTATTAACGGGTTTTGGAGATGGTGAATCACCGGCCGGTGATAATCCGAATTACTCAGGTATTAATCCGCAGGTACCTGCAGATAATGGCTCAGGTTACGTACCGGAAATATTCAATTACGGCGGAAAAATAACTACTGATGTATCTGTGTCTTACAAGCTAAGCAAAAAAATAACGCTATTCATTGGGGCAGATAATTTATTTAATGTTCACCCTGATCTGGGTGTTAATCCATTGGCAAAAAATTGGTATGGTGATAATGAATCCGGCGGCCCGTGGGATTCTGTTCAAATGGGTTTTAACGGCAGAAGGCTATTTACCAAATTGGCTTTTAATTTTTAGCCGATACTTTTATAATATAAAAAGGGCTGGCAATTTTAAATAATTGCCAGCCCTTTTTATATTATTGAAGTTGTATTTTACTACCGCACAATCATCACAGTCCCTTTTAATATTCCCGGAAACTGGTGCAGGTTAATATTGTAAACATATGCCCCTGCCGGTGCAGGCTGTCCTTTGTAAGTTCCATCCCAGGGCAGGTTGTTATTTTTATTTTTAAATACTAATTGTCCGTACCTGTTAAAAACAGTTAATTCAAATGTGGGAAAAGCAGCCAGTGCCGGTATTTTCCAGGTTTCATTAAGCCCATCGCCATTAGGCGAAAATGCGGTGGGAATGTAAATGTCATTGTACACAAATATGTGCATGGCATCAGTTGCAATGCCGCATCCATTGGCAGATGTAACCGTTAAAACATAATTGATATCAGCAGGCGGGGTTGCAATGGGTTGTATAATTTGTGCATCATCCAGGTAAAGAGATGGAGACCAGGAGTAGATAACCGATTGACCAGTTGCAGTACCTGATAAAGTTACCGGTCGCCCTTTAATAATTGTTTTATCTGGCCCTGCATTGGCGGTTGGCTTTTCATTTACATTTACTAAAACAGCCGCAGTATCTGCACAGGCAAATTGATTACTAACTGTTACAACATATTGCGTTGTTATGGCTGGCGATGCAATAGGGTTTGAAACAAGAGCAGCTGATAATCCTGCGGCAGGTGTCCAGGAATACAACGTGCCTCCACTGGCTGAAAGTTGAGTGGCATCTCCTGTGCAAATAGTTACTGTTTTAAATGAAGTACCGGCAACGGGTGTAGGATTAACTAATACAATGGTTGAATCGATATTTTTACAACCGTTACTATCAGTTACCAACACATAATATTTACCAGCCTGCATTTGTTGTATGGAATTAATTGCAGCAGGTGATCCTGTTGCTAAAAAATTATTTACTCCGGTCCACGCATATTTTGTTCCACCTGTTGCGGTTAATAGCAATGTACTTCCTTCACATGCTGGTCCGTTGCTGGTAGCAGCTGGCACAGGGTTGGCATTTACATCTACGATAAGTGGTATAGAAACAACCCTGCATTGTAATGAATTGGCGTTGCCAATTTCAGAAGCCGATAAGCGAAAACTATAATTGCCAATTGCAGTTGTAGCAGGAAAATTTCGGGTAAGCGATGTAGTTGTTTGGCCAGCAATATCGGTCCATACACCATTATTAATACTTTGTTGCCATTGAAAAACGGGGTTATTAAACCCGGGAGAAACACTACAGGTAAAAGTAAAAGATGTAGCTATGCCCTGGCAAACGGAAGCGGTAGTAGAAATATTACCTGTAATAGAAGGTGTTAATTTAGGTCCGCATGGTCTAAAGGTAATGTCATCTAAAGCAAGGTCGTTACCACAGCCGCCGGGTGCATTGTTAAAAATTCTCAACACAATGTCTGATACACTGGAGGGTGTTGTAAAGAAAAAACCAAACTGTTGCCAAACCGGACTTGACTGCGAAGGGATATCTCCACTATTGTAGGTTTGTAATTTTGTACCATCCGTTTTTTCAATACTAAAAGTAAGATTTGGTTTGTTGCCATTACCATTGCAGGCAGATTGCAGCATTACATTTGTTACCCATGCAGCAAATTCATAAGTGGTATTTCCACACAATCCTTTTACAGTATCAAGATAAAAAGCACTTGGAAGAATAGAGGCATTCACCAGCATAAAATATCCATTGCTATTGCCGGTATGGTCTGTATTAAGTGTATGCCAGGAGTTACCAAAACAGGCGCTGGTACTATTTCTTACCGTGTAAAATCCATCATTAGGACAATCGCTTGAAAAATATTGATAATTGGTAGCGGCTGCAGATAATTGCGGACCTGGATTTGCGCCTGATCCAAAAGTAATATTTACTATCGGATCTCCCAGGCTTCCCTGGCAAAGTTGAGCTGTTACGGCACGGCTTACAAGTAGCAAATGCAAAACAGTTATAAAAAGTCTAACACATCTTTTCACTAAAAAAAATTTGTGGTGAAGTTACTGCTATTAAGCTTTTAAGAAAATTTATGTACTTAACCAGTAGCTACTTTGCAATTGCTACTCCAATAAATGAATCGGCAGTACCATAATACAAATACCATTGACCTTTAAAATAAACAAGCCCCTCTGAGAAAACTGTACCGGCTTTATATTGACCTGTAACTTCATGCTGTAATGATGGTTTTAAAATACAGGTATCTGTTCTGGAAATAATTTTTCCAATATTATTAATATCAAATACCACTTCGCCAACAGAATAAGTTCCTTTTGGAAGTAAAGGATCTGCTTTTTCATCGGTTGCATTTTTTCCATTATACAGTAACAAAATACCTTTGTCAGTAATAATAGCAGGAGGGCCGCATTCGGTAAGATCGCTGTCAAATTTTCCCGTCCGGGTAACCATTGCCTTTCTTAAATCGCCTGCTTCATCCAGCAAGGGGTTCCAATCTAACAGATTGGTAGACCATGCAAGATTTACAAAATGCTCTCCCCAATACATCCAATACCTTCCCTTTATCTTTACCAGCATCGGTCTTCCATTTTTCATTTTTGTAATCATAGAAGCCGACTTGGAAGCCATGTTTAAAAACTTACCCTTGTATGCTGCAGCAAAGGCTGGCCCCTTCTTATTCCAATGAAAAAGATCGGTAGAAATTGCAATGGATAAACGCGGCACATCATAATTCCAACTGGTGTAAGCCATCACATATCGTCCATCTGCTGTTTCAACAACACGTGGATCTTCGCAGCCACCCGGATAATCATATTTTTTATACTTACTGCCATCCGGGTACAGTACCGGCGTGGGGAAATTTTTAAAATGAATACCATCATCACTTACTGCCAGGCCAATGCGGGAAGTTCTGCCACCCAATATAGCAGCAGGATTGTCTTCGCTTCTGGTAAACAAATAGACCCTGCCATTCTTAACTATGGCAGCAGGATTAAATACATCTGCTCTTTGCCATTTTACATATTGCTTTTTCAATGAATCATAAAATGCAAGGGTAGAATCTGCTTTTAAAATAGGGTTTTCTCCAGGCTTATAAAATGCTGAAAGCGTAGCAAGTTTTACATTTTGTGATAAGGCCATCACAGGCAAAACGAGTATTCCGGCAAGGCAAAAAAAAATTTTCATTGGCTGTTTTTATTTACACTTGATTTACTACTTAAATAATTTACACAAAAGCTATTGCCCGGTTTTAAAGATAAATTTTAAAGCCCAACAATTACAAATTGTTATTGGCGGGCCTAAAATAACAATGCCACCGCATTGGTGGCATTGTTATTAATTATAAAAATGATTCACTTATTGTCCAAATACCAATACCTGGAAAGTGCCGGCGACCATTTGAGGCCTTCCACCTCCTGCTGGAGCTGCGCCTAAATCTGCGGCTGGTAAATATATTTTGTGGGTGGTTTCATCAACAGTAATTGTTCTGGCAGATTTTTTTGTAGGTATCGTTGCTGCCACCACAAATTTATCTTTGGCAGTTTCTTTAATAACCGTCATATTGCCTTCGCCATTGCTGGTGTAGATTAATTTTTGTGCGGCATCATACCCTACTCCATCGCAGCCTGCCCCAATTGGTAATTTATCTACAATGGCTCCATTGTCTGCGTTTATTATCATCAGCAATTTATTATCGCCGCAACCGGCAAAAAGCCTTTTGGTTGTTGCATCATAAGCCAACCCGGTTGGTGCTTCTCCGGGTAATATTGACCAATGTTTTTCAACTGTATTTTTGGTAATATCAACTACTACTATTTCATTCTTATCTTCAATGTTTACAAATATTTTTCCTGCATTATTACTTACAGCTGTTTCTGGTTTACCGCCAACTGCTATGGTAGCCACTACTTTTTCTGTTACCGCATCCACAATTGACAGATCATTGCTTTTGCCATTACAGGTGATTATTTTTTTTGAAAAATCATCATAAAAAATAGCATCCGGGTTTTGGCCAACAGCTATTTGAGATAGTATTGCATTTGTTTTTAAATCGAATACGGTAACATTATTTAATCTTCCGTTACTTGTGTAACCTTTATTTAAAGACGGAACAAAAGCAATGCCATGCACACCTGTTGTGTTGGGAATAATGCCCAATGAATCACCCGTCGTTTTATCCAGGATATTAACCTGTCCGCCATGAGATACAAATAATTTATTAGAGTTTGGCTGAACAGCAATATAATCCCAACCGCCTGCACTGGCAATATGAAACGTATTTAGCAAATGAATTTTTTCGGGTGCTTGTGCATTGGTAATTATACTGGTGTTGATAAGGATTGTTATCGCAAGTATCAATCGTGTATATTTCATGTTATTTATTTTAAATAAAGATGGCGGCAAATTCTGTAGCAATACTGAAGATTTTTGCAATTTTTGAAGTTGTATGAATTTATCTATAATTGATTGTTTGCTCATAAAGAACAGTAAGAATGTCAAAGCACACAATGTAGTACACGGTGCTTCTTTGTATTTTTTGTGTTCACCATTCCATCCCGTATGCTACTTTTATTATACCTTTTAGTTTTATAAACTGGATTAGCTCAGAATTATATTTTATTTTTAAGGATGAAGTTGCTGATAATAGAAGATGAACTTTCGTTACGAGATTCCATTCAACAATATATGGAGACACAGGGCTACCGGTGCGAAACGGCCAGTGACTTTAAAGAGGCGATGGATAAAATTGATTTTTATGAGTACGATTGCGTTTTGGTGGATATTGGTATTCCTTTGGGTAGCGGTTTGGATGTTGTAAAAGAATTAAAAGAAATAAAATCAAAAGCAGGTATCATAATTATTTCTGCAAGAGATGCGGTGGATGATAAAATAAAAGGGTTACAATTAGGAAGTGATGATTATTTAACCAAGCCTTTTCATTTATCGGAGTTAAATGCCCGTATTGCTGCCATCATCAGGCGCAGGCATTTTGACGGAGAAGAAAAAATTTTGTTTAATGAAATTGAAATTCACCTCGCAGCCAAATCAGTAAAAGTAACTGGCAAACACCTGGAAGTAACACAAAAAGAATATGACTTGCTAATTTATTTCATCAGCAATAAAGGCAGGGTAATTACAAAAAGTGCCCTGGCTCAACATATTTGGGGCGATCATTACGACCAGGCCGGGTCTTACGATTTTTTATATACCCACATTAAAAACCTGCGAAAAAAATTGATTGAAGCAGGTACTGCAGATTACATTAAAACTATCTATGGCACCGGCTATAAATTTACTGATAATTGAAAAACATATTCAGTCACCAACAATGAAATTACTCACAAGAACTACCATTTATTATTTATTGTTTAGCCTGCCGCTGTTACTACTGAGTGGCTGGCTGTTGTATTTTAATATTGAAAAATCTTTGCGCCATGAAATTGATGAAGAACTGCAATACAGCAAAGAACTATGGCTGCACCATTTAAACAATTTACCGGCAGATAAAAATATACTAGAACTGAATAATCCTTTTATACAGATAGAAAAAACTACTGCCGTTTCAAACAATTTTTTTTTAACAGATACTTTATTGTACGAGCCGCTCGAAAAAGAGCTGGTGCCCTACCGCAGTCTGACCGTTTTTATTAATCGTAACAACCAGCTTTACAAGTTGTCGTTTCAACGATCTGTTGTAGAGCAGGAAGATGTTTTTAAAAACCTGATTTTATTGATGAGCATGGTGTTTGGAGGTTTACTGCTGCTATTTTTACTTATCAATCTATACATCAATAAGAGACTCTGGAAACCCTTTAATACGTCATTGGAAAAGATTACTTCGTTAAACATGCAGCAATTACAACAGGTGCATTTTGACAAGGTAAATATCAAAGAATTTAATGCGTTAAATACTTCGTTAAATGCTATGACAAACAAAATGCAGGCAGACTATCTCTCCATGAAAACCTTTACACAAAATGCAAGTCACGAAATACAAACACCTTTGGCCATCATACAATCAAAGTTAGAATTGTTGTTACAGGATAGCCGGTTAACTGAGCAACAATCCACAGCTATTGTATCTGCATTTGAAGCCACTCAACGGTTGTCAAAATTAAATCAGGCTTTACTGCTTATAACTAAAATTGAAAACAATCAATTTGAAGCCACAGAAAATATCAGTATAAAAGCAGTTGCTGAAAAATATCAATCTTTTTTTGCAGAGTTGTTGGACCAGCAAAAAATTAAAGTTTTGATGACTGTAATTGCAGATTGGCAGCCACTGCTTCATCCGCTTTTAGCCGATATGCTGGTCTCTAATTTATTCAGTAATGCTATCCGGTACAATCATCAACAGGGCGAAATAAAAATTACAATCAACGCTGCCGGTTTTGAAATAATAAATACCAATACACTAAAGGCAATTGACGAAACGCAATTGTTTAAACGCTTTGGTAAGCATAATACCGCTACAGGTAACGGATTGGGATTAGCAATTGTAAAAGAAATCTGTGACACCAACAACATCGCAATTCGATATAGTTACGATAATAATTATCACAGTTTTAAAATGATTGAAGCGTAAAAGAAAATACAAGCCGGACTAAAAAATCTAGCATCTGCCACCAGCATTTAATCTTTTACAATTTTGATAAATTTACCTTCTTTACTAAAAAGTAAATCCATTCCTTTTACTTCTGCTTCATAAGTTATTTGGCCATCGGCTTTAGTGATAATGGCAGCTTCTTTAATTTTTTCTCCCTTGTAATGTTGGGTTATATACGCTTTTACTTGTGAGGGTAATTGAGAAATTCTGATATCCATTTCAGTTTCTGTTTTATTCCCATTGGCATCATACAAAGCAGACATGATGTTTCCGTTGTGTTTAAACCCGGCTTCGTAGTTTGTTTTTTCCTTTTCCCATTTTGCTGCAATACCAGGAAAATCGGTTGCGAAAGCAGCTTTTACTGAAGCAGGAACCTTGGCTGCATCTAATTTTTGTGCATGCGCAGTAAAATTAAAAATTGATATTCCAACTGCTGATAATAACATTAATTTTTTCATGATGATTTTATTTACGTTTATTAATACCCAATAAATCTACATCCTGATTCTGTTGGTATTTTGAGTATTAAACTTTTACAGGTAAATAAAATACATCAGATTAAAGAAGTAAGCTAAAACAAAAATTTTGCCTCAAAATTATTTTATTAAAATATCATCACTGCAGTACCAGCAATGATGAGTAATGCACCAATAGCAGTTTTAATGGTCAATGCTTCTCCTAAAAATACAACCGACAAAATTATAGTTAAGGCAACACTCAATTTATCAACCGGTGCAACCTGCGATACCTTTCCAATCTGCAAAGCCTTAAAATAAAATATCCAGGAAAGGCCGGTGGCAATACCAGAGATGACAAGAAAAATTAGGTTGTGTTTTGATAAAGTTGCCAGACCCTTTGCTTCTCCTCTTGCCAAAACAATACCCCACGCCACGATTAAAATAATAATAGTTCGTATAGCAGTCGCTAAATTAGAGTTGACATTGGCAATACCCACCTTGGCAAAAATGGCTGTCAATGATGCAAACAGTGCCGATAATAAAGCGTAGATCCACCACATAGTATATTTAATTTGGAGTTAGTAAATAAGTATAAAATTACTGCTTAATTGAAGGATCATTTTTACCCTTAATTTTTGCGGTGAATTAATCTTAAAAAAGTAGGCAAAACAATTAACAACAACGGCAATGCCGCTAACAATCCCCCGATAACCGCAATGGCCAAAGGCTGGTGCAACTGTGCACCTGCACCAAGGCCAAGTGCTAAAGGTAATAAAGCCATGATGGCTGCACTGGCTGTCATTAACTTGGGGCGTAGCCTTGCCGCAATTGCAAATACAATACTCTGCCCGGTATTCATAGTAAGTTTTGCCTGCAGATATTGCTGGTAAGTAAAGATGGAGTTTTCACCAATAATACCCACAATCATAATGATACCTGTGTAGCTTCCTACATTTAGCGGTGTGTTGG
>JANXSR010000138.1 GCA_025352625.1 Ferruginibacter sp. | reverse complement strand
AATTTTCTCTTTTGGATAACTTGTTATTTTTTTCTCTGCCATGAATATTACTTCTTATTTTGCACAAATATATTCCTTCTAGCGCTTAATATTTTATGATACCATTAAAAAAGTCAGTTTCCCATCCAGTGGCAACCCATGTATGTTCAATATTGCGCTGTGCAATTTTTTCTTTGCTGGTGTTGCTGGGTTCCTGCAATTCAACTGCCAATAAAAAAATTATTACTGTTAATGACAGCACCGCAAATATCTTTTTAGCAGCTCCTGTGCCTTTGTCAAAAGCAGAAACACAGCGGCTAAACAATGCATCCGCACGATGGTACGACAGTTCATTAAAACCGGCTGCATTTAATGGCGGTATGCTGGTAGCAAAAAACGGTAACATTGTTTTTGAAGCATATAATGGCAATGGCCATTTAGACAGGCATGATGTGGTTGATTCACTTACTTCTTTTCACATTGCATCTGTTTCTAAAACATTTACGGCTATGGCTGTATTGAAATTATGGCAGGATGGCAAGCTAAATATTGAGGATGAATATGCTAAATATTTCCCTGCCTTTAATTATCCCGGTGTAACTATACTAAGTTTATTAAGCCATCGCAGCGGCCTGCCCAACTACCTGTATTTTATGGAAACGCAGGGATGGGATAAAACCAAATTAATACACAATGAAGATGTGCTTGATTATTTAATTACTAGAAAAGCCAGTATCACCAATATTTCATCCCCTAACACTCACTTTACTTATTGTAATACCAACTATGCATTGCTGGCTTTGCTGATAGAAAAACAAAGTGGTAAAAAATTAGCTGATTATTTACAGCAAACTTTTTTTACCCCGCTGAATATGAAACATACTTTTCTTTTCAACAGCCTTGACACTTCAAAAGTAAATCCCAGTTACGACTGGCGGGGAAGAATTATTCCTTTGAGTTTTTTGGATGGTGTGTATGGAGATAAAAATATTTACACCACACCAAGAGACCTGTTAACATGGGACAGGGCTTTATCAGGTGGAAAACTTTTTACCCCTAAAACGCTGGAAGCAGCATACACCCCTTACAGTAATGAAAAGGCTGGTGTAAAAAATTATGGCTTAGGCTGGCGGATGAATATTTATCCCAATGGCAAAAAAACAATTTATCACAATGGCTGGTGGCATGGCAGCAATGCCGCATTTTTAAGATTGTTGAAAGACTCTGCCACCGTGATTATAATCGGTAATAAATACAACCGCAATATTTATCATGCAAAAGAGCTGGCTAATATTTTTGGTGATTATGATGGGCATGGGGCAGAAGAAGATGAATCAGAAAATGCAGCCAAAGTGAGTGAAATTTTATTGCCGCTTAAACAGGATAGTATTGTATTTAAACAACCAACTTTATCTAAACAGGATGCTTTGCTGCAACAAAAATTAAGCGATAGAAATAAGCAGAAAAAGCATTGATGCCGGGTAACTAACAACCCCGTGCAAACCCTGACGGAGGTTAAATAAAGCACCTACTTTAATTGGTGGTAATGTACGGTTAACTCAGCCAACATCAGTGTAGATAGCAGCTGTGGAGGTTATATCAATTTTTTAATTATAGCCCATCAGGTTTTAAACACTGCTTCCAAAAAACAAATAGCATAAAATTATTGCAGTAATAATCCCAACTAAATCTGCAAGCAGCATGGCCCCTATTGCGTAACGGGTGTTCTTAATATTTACAGATCCAAAATAAACAGCCACTACATAAAAGGTGGTATCAGATGCTCCCTGAAAAATTCCAGACAACTTACTGGCAAAAGAGTCAGGCCCAAAAGTAGTCATCGTACTCACCATCATGCCCCTTGCAGCTCCCCCACTCAACGGCCGTATTAAAGCAGTTGGTAAGCCATCAACAAAACGGGTATCAGCGCCAAGCAGCGCAAAAAAATATTTCATTCCACTAATAATGGCATCAAATGTGCCGCTGGTGCGAAGCATGCTTACTGCCACCAATATCCCCAGTATGTAAGGTATAATCCGAATAGCTGTATCAAACCCATTTTTTGCTCCATCAATAAAAGCCGCAAATAAATCTATCTTTTTGTACAAACCACCCAAAACAATCAGCAGAAAAACAAGCAGTATCAACCCATTGCTCAGCTTACCGGAAAACAGCTGTATTCCTGCGGCATCAAGCCTGGTTACATATAAAACCAGCAACGCAATGATGGCAGAAATACCCAACACCCAACCCAATATAATGGGTTGAAATAAATTGATTTTTTGCTTAAAAGAAACAATGATCATTGCCGTCATAGTACCAACAAATGTTACAATCATGCAGGGAAGAAAAACATCAGTAGGGTCGGAAGCATGTTGTGCCGCCCTTAATGCAATTACACTAACAGGGATTAAATTTAAACCGGCTGCATGTAAACAAAGAAACATTATTTGCGAATTGGAAGCCACTTCTTTGTTTTGATTTAATTCCTGCAAACTTTCCATAGCTTTTAACCCAAAGGGAGTTGCAGCATTATCTAACCCCAACAGGTTAGCCGAAAAATTCATAATCATGTGTCCCATGGAAGCATGCCCTTTGGGAATTTCCGGAAAAAGTTTAGAAAAGAAAGGACCGACAATACGGGACAACAACCTTATGCCACCTGCCTTTTCAGCAATATTCATAAAGCCAATAAAGAGGGCCAAAATACCTACCAGCTTTAAACAAATATCTACCGCTACCCAACAGGTTTCAATGATACCATCTACCTTAAGCGGATTTAATGGATCGCTTGCTTTGCCACTTACCATCCAGGCAAAAATCTGCGAATCGCCAAAGAAAAAACATTTAATGCCTGCCACCGTTATTGCAACAATGATAAATGCCGACCAGATTCTGCTTAATGCCATATACAGGTTTTCGGTTTATAGTTTATTGTTTTCTATTGAGTCAATTTAAAGACAGTATATGTTTTTGGTAAAACTACCCTGTTCAATTATGTTTAATTAAAGGTTTGAAATTAGTGTTTTATACTGAAATCTAATATTTCACGGCAAACCTTACCTTTGCAGCCTAAAAATACTTTCTGTTCATAATTTTACAGCAAATACTCAGGTTACGCTTATTGAATTATTCTGAAGTAACAGAAAACAATAAACTATAAACAATAAACAAACAAAAATGGCTTTAAAGGCAGGGATAGTAGGATTACCGAATGTTGGAAAATCAACTTTATTTAATGCGGTAAGCAATAGTGCAAAAGCACAGGCAAGCAATTACCGTTTTTGTACCATTGAACCCAATACCGGTTTGGTAAATGTGCCCGACCCAAGAATGGATAAACTGGCAGAGCTGGTGCAACCTAACCGTACGGTGCCAACACAAATTGAAATTGTAGACATTGCAGGTCTTGTTCGTGGCGCC
>JANXSR010000181.1 GCA_025352625.1 Ferruginibacter sp. | reverse complement strand
GCAAGTGGATCGAAAGTGCCAAAACAGAACCAACCAAAACAAAGCGGATTGCTATGGCCGTAAATGCCATGAGTAAAAGGATGGATTTTGGGCAAATGCTGCGGTCAGCAAAAGACGATAATAACCTGCTTCATAAATAATGGTATCACCAATTCTCACTATTTAATTTTTTCATCATTCGCAAGTCACCACTCACTACTCACAGATAAATCGCTACATTTCACTCCTCCTCTAATCCATAAAAGTTCCCACTTATCAAAGGATATTGGATTTGGCGAAACTGCTCCGTACATTTATGCCACACAAAATTATTTTTATGAAAAAGACATTGCTTGTTATTACAGCATTTTTTTTATTACAGCCTTTTGTACAGGCGCAATTAAGCACCACGCCCAATGGAGGAAATAAAAAGGCAACCGTTGCCGAACGCATTGGCCTTACAGATGTAACCATTCACTACGACAGGCCCGGCGTTAAGGGAAGGGAAGGAAAAATATGGGGTACTTTGGTGCCTTATGGTTTTACAGACCTGGGTTTTGGTACCAGTAAAGCAGCACCGTGGCGTGCAGGAGCCAATGAAAATACTACCATTGAGTTTAGCACTGATGTAATCGTGGAAGGCAAAAACCTTGCAGCCGGTAAATATGGATTTTTTATTGCTGTGGGTAAAGAAGAATCCATCCTGATATTTTCAAAAAATAGCACTTCATGGGGAAGTTTTTTTTATGATGATAAAGAAGATGTATTGAGGGTGACGGTTAAACAAAAAGCAACTGACCAATCCACCGAATGGTTGCGGTATGAGTTTATAAATGAAACTGCCAACAGTGCCACGATTGCCTTGCTGTGGGAGAAATGGATGTTTCCTTTTACTGTTGAAACAGACCTTAATAAAAATCAGGCAGACCTGTTTAGGAATGAATTAAAAAGTGATAAAGGTTTTGACTGGAAGCCATGGGCACAGGCAGCCTCATGGTGTGCAGAAAATAACACCAACCTGCAGGAAGGATTGCAGTGGGCAGATTATGCAATCAGCGGGCAATATATTGGAGAGAAAAATTTCAGGACGTTAAGTATTAAATCAAGATTATTAGCTATGACGGGTAAGGGCCCTGAAGCAGATGCATTAATGAAAGAAGCTTTATCAGTAGGAAGTATGGATGAAGTACTTGGTTATGCAGGCAAACTAATGGCAGCAAAAAAAACTAAAGAAGCGGCAGATTTATTCAGGACGTATTATAAGAAATATCCGAACCAATTTAGTACCAATATGGGGATGGTAAGTGCGTTAAGCAGTGAAGGTAATTTTAAAGAAGCATTAAAATATGCCAACGCAGCATTAAAGCAGGCACCGGATGAGGGTAACAAAAAAAATGTGGAAAGTGTAATTGAAAAATTAAAGGCAGGTAAAAGTGTGAATGAGTAAAAAAATCGCTGATGGGTTTTTAATCACAATTTTTTTATACAAAAGCACTAATATAGATTGCATAAATTATAAATCCCGGGGAAAACCGGGATTTATAATTTATAGTATTACTCTTAGCAATAAGGCAAAACCATTGTCTTTTTTAGGGCTGTCTTTTATGGTAACAATATGCAAACCTGCTGAAGTCCAGACTTTAAAAATCTCTCCTTTTTTATGTGCGGCAATAGCTTCATCTAATTGTTGCAACATGGCTCCCCGAACAAACCACCCTAAATCTCCACCCTTACCCGCAGAGCCTCTGTCTGCACTGTAAGTACCTGCCATTTCTTCAAAAGTGTTTGTACCATTTTGTATTTTATTAATAATATTTGTTGAAAGTGAATCAGCAAAATTCTTTTTAAACAAAACGGTATCTAACAAAATATGGCTTACATGATAAAAAGTATTGGGCACTTTGGCCAATACTTTTATTAAATAATTAGCACCTTTCCATGGCCCGTACACTTTGCCCACCTTTCCTTTGTAGGCAAGACTATCAGCCAATCCTAAAAAAGAGGTGGTGCTCATTACTGCTACAGTATCAATTTTATATTTTTTCTTTAACCGGTATTTTACATAGCCAATTGGGTCATGTGTGGTATCCAATACCTTTTTCATTTGATCAACAGTTTGGCCAAAAACATTGGTACCAGCAATAATTAAAACAACAGCAATAATAAATTTCTTCACAAGGATATTTTTATGGTTTTATTTTTTTTGTTACAGACTTTACCTGTTTTTTTAGTGTTTCTAATTCGCCGGTTTGTTGCTGAATAAAAGAATTGTCTTCCAAACTTCCTATTACAATATTCATTTCTTCGTTACTTTCATACACCATTTTCCTAAACGGGTTGGTATAGTCTTTCGCCCTCGATTCATAAATACCATTGCACATCCAGGTTCTTGTAACTACTAATTGCTGCAACAACTCACTAAAAAGACCAGCCGTAAATTGCCTTGGCGTTATTAATAGTATTTCCAGCAAAGCGGTGTAGGCATGGTGCAATTTATTATCGTTATACTGCTCACCCTGCACAATATAAAATTCATGTACTGCTTCCCAGTTCTTTATTTTGTTAGCTTTTATATCTCTTTTTAAAGAAGCTATTGCTGCCTCCGGAACTAATTGGCCACCAATATTCAACCATTGACTGCGTTGTATTTTTGCAGACAATGTTTTTTTGAATTCTTCAAAACTGCTAAACTTATTATTTAAAAAATGTTGTAACAATTGCATTGTTCCGTAATAGCGAATTAATTCGTTGAACAAAACAATGGATTGGGGCACTTTAATTACTTCCACCTCACGGGTTGTATTTTCCCATCCGTTGGTTATTGCAACACCTTCTGCATTGGGTTGTAACGCACTTAAAATGTTCAGTGAATCAAATAATTCATTGATGGTATCGGGGGCTAAGTAATTATATTCAAGAAACTGAATTTTATCTGTTCGTCTGTCTCTGTCAGCATACTTCCATGCATTGCGTTCCAGTGCGTACATATTGTACATAAACCAATAACCGGGCATTACAACCAATTTATCATTGGCCACATCGTTGCTTACTAAACTAAAAGGTATGGGTATATTCAGTTCGGCCGGATAATCTCCCTTTGCTAAAATAGAAAAAGAAGCAAAAGTAGAATTGTGTTTAAGGCTAACACATAGCCCCGGCCAAAAGCCACGCCCTGCAACTATTTCACCATCAGGGCTCCTGCTGTTATGGTTGCTGCCAATAGTAGCCCCGGCTGCAATATTACTTTGCCCCATCACCATCGAAGCACATAGAAAAGAGTTGTTGTGGTGCTGCTCATGGGCAGGAAATATCAATGTGTTCAATACTTCGCAACAGGAGATAGTAGAGTTATTACCGAGGTATGAATTCAATAATCTTGCGCCATATTTTAATTGGGAATGCGAAGCCATTACAAAGCGGACTGCCTTTACACCATAAAATATTCTGCAACCATAACCAACAATACCGTTCACCATTTCACATCCTTCCCCAATTTGTGAAGTACGTAATTTATCGCTGTTGATAGTAAGATTTTTTAATTTATTGGCACCCTTTAAATAGGCATCTGTACCAATCATAACATCTTTAATGATTCTACAGTTTTTAATTACAGTCCTGTCACCAATCTTACCATAATAACCCCGGCGACTATCAAATTTTTGAAGGGTAAATTCTTTAAACTTATCTAATAAAATTTTATCTGCCCTGTATTTGCTCCACAAATAAGCATCTCCCGGTAACATGCCATCAAAAGGAATTACTTTTCGTCCGCCATTCTCATTGCACAATTCCATCCATACCCTCATTTCTTCAGGCTCTCCTTCGCTCACAATACCATTGCCAAACTTTGCTTTATCTGTGGTTGCAATTTCATTTACATTCGCAATCATTACGTCGTCTCCAATAATATAATGACTTAAATAATTTACATTATCAATACAAACATTATTGCCAAAATCGCAACTGATGATGGTACTGTTATACAAGCCTACCGGCATCCGCAGGTTATGAAATTCAAGATAAAAAGATTCAAGATTACCTATTCTTACCAGGCCATAAAACTTACAGTTTTTAACCAGGTCTGCATTAAACGAAGCGGATACAAAAATAAGATCCCAGTTATCAGAAGTATTGCGGTTGTGTACCAGCACTTCAATTTCCTGTGATGTTAATTTCCGATAAATAGTATCATTGGCATTTTGGATATTGCGCAGGTAGTATTCATCCTTTCCTGCAGGAATATATTTTTCTTCTACAAAATTGTAGCCCAGCTTATTTACCGGATGTTTTATTATAATATTCATACCCTCAAAAATAATTGATAATTAAACAATGGATAGTTGATAATTTTTTCAGTTTGTGGCTTGTTCTGTTTATTGATATTTTCTAATGCAGCAATAAAGCTGCTTTTTAAGCGCTAACTTTTTGGGCACATTATTCATTATCAATTAAAAAATTATTCATTATTCTACGGTTACACTCTTCGCTAAATTCCTTGGCTTATCTACATCTACTCCTTTAGCAATACCTACGTAATACGATAGCAACTGCAGGGGAATACAACTTAGCAAAGGCGCCATAATTTCATCTGCGGGAGGCACAAAAAATACATCATCCGCCAAACCTGGAATTACCTCATCCCCTTCGGAAATAATAGCAATCACTTTCCCCCGTCTTGCTTTTATCTCCTGGATATTGCTTACAATTTTTTCATGGTAACTATCTTTTGTTGCCACAAAAACTACCGGCAATGTTTCCGTTACCAGCGCAATCGGGCCATGCTTCATTTCTGCGGCAGGGTATCCTTCTGCATGTATGTAACTAATTTCTTTCAGCTTTAAAGCGCCTTCCAATGCAATCGGAAAATTATATCCTCTGCCCAAAAACAAAGCATCTGCAGCACCCTTGTATTTTTCGGCAATTACTTTAATAGCATCTGCATTTTTCAATAGTGCTTCTACCTTTTCGGGTATTGCATCTAACTCAAATAATAATTTACTGTAGCGGTCTTCTGAAACAGATCCTTTCTCTTTGGCAATTTTTAGCGCCATCATGGTAAGTACTGCCAACTGACCTGTAAAGGCTTTGGTACTTGCTACTCCAATCTCTGGTCCGGCGTGGGTATAGGCGCCGCCGTCACTAAGCCTTGCAATGGATGAACCAACTGCATTTACAATTCCAAAAATAATAGCGCCCTGTTGCTTGGCTTTTTCAATTGCAACAAGGGTATCTGCCGTTTCGCCACTTTGCGAAATGGCAATAATAATATCTCCTTTATTTATCACCGGATTACGATACCTGAACTCAGAGGCATATTCCACTTTAACAGGTATTCTGCACAATTCTTCAATAACATATTCGGCCACCAAACCTGCATGCCAGCTGGTTCCGCAGGCTACAATAATAATACGTTGAGCAGTTTTAAATGCTTCCATATTCTTTTCAACACCACTCATGGTAATGGTGCCAGCCACAGCGTCTAACCTGCCACGTAAGCAATCATGGATAGTGCTGGGTTGTTCAAAAATTTCCTTTAGCATAAAATGGTCGTACCCCCCCATTTCAATGGCAGCAAGGTCCATATCAAGCTTGGTAACAAATGGAGTTATTTTTTCGTTACCCAGATTTTTAAGAATTAACTCATCGGGTTTTACTATGGCTAATTCATAATCGTTTACATACACTACTTCTTTTGTGTATTCCAACATGGGCGAGGCATCGCTGCCTAAAAAATGTTCGCCTTTACCAACTCCAATCACCAGCGGGCTACCCTTTCTTGCTGCGATAATGGTGCCCGGTTCATCTTCATCAACAATCAAAATACAATAGGCTCCGGTAACCCTTTTTAGTGCAATTCTGATGGCTTCTTCCAAACCGCAATGATTGTTATTTCTAATGTCTTCTATAAAATTTAGCAATACTTCTGTATCTGTATCACTTGTAAATAGGTATCCTTTATTTATCAGGTCTTTTTTCAACTGCACATAATTCTCAATAATACCATTGTGTATCATGGCTAATTTGCCACTTTTAGAGGTATGGGGGTGAGCATTCCGGTCATTGGGTTCACCATGTGTGGCCCATCTTGTATGCCCAATGCCAGTATGCGCATGCAGGTCTTTGCCAACAATCGATTCTTCCAGTTCGGCAACACGGCCCTTTTTTTTATACACTTTTAAACCCCCATTAAGCAGTGCTACACCTGTGCTGTCGTAGCCACGGTATTCCAGTCTCTTTAAACCTTTAATTACAATGGGGTATGCTTCCCTTGGTCCTGTATATCCAACTATTCCACACATATTTTTTAATTTTTTAGCCCGGCAATATACCATCTAATCAGCTTCATTGGCGTCGCACTCTTGTACAATTAATCTACAAGGGGCTTTCACCTAAGCTTACCGGGAGGTTATCGTCGCAAATTAGCAAAAATGAAAGCAATAAAAATTTTAATTGCCTTGCGGCCAAAGGTATTTACAAATGCTTAACTAAATTTGATTTATAAACTTTCGTTATGAAATTTCTTGTCCTTATTTTAGCCTGCAGCCTAACTCAATTTTGGTTAACAGCACAAACTGTTACTCCTGCCGGGAAAACAATAATTTACCTGGCACGCCATGCTGAAAAGGAAAAAGGAGATGATCCTCAATTAACTGATAAAGGAAAGCAGCGTGCCGACGATTTGATGCGTACTTTAAAAAGTAAAAAATTACAACACATTTATGTTACTCAGTATCGCCGTACCCAAATGACATCTGATAGTATGCGTATTCAGTTAGCAATAGATACAGTGCATTATCTGGCAGATACTACTGGCAATGATCTGTTAGAAAAAATTAAAGCACACAATGATGTTGGAAAAACAATTCTTGTAATTGGCCATAGCAATACAATACCTTTTATAATAAAAAAATTGGGGGTAAAAAACCAATCAATCCCTGATATCGCCGACAATGAATTTGACAATTTATTTATCGTGAAAATTAAAAAAGGGCAGGCAATTTTAAGTACAAAAAAGTATGGTGCCATATCCGCAAAAATAGCAACCACACCAACCATGCAGCCACTACAATAAAATACCCTTTAAGAAAAGGTAAGCAACAGAAAAATAAATAACCAGCCCTGTAACATCAACCAGTGTGGCAACAAATGGTGCAGAACTTACGGCAGGGTCAGCTCCCAATCTTTTTAAAATCAGCGGCAGCATGGAGCCTGTAAGTGTGCCCCAAAGTACCACCCCAACTAGCGAAAACCCTACTGTAAATGCAATTAAAATAGCATGTGCGCCATATATCTGTGGTAAAATATGGGCCCAAATAATAACCCTTGTAAACCCTATAATTCCTAAAACGGATCCCAACATTAACCCCTGGATAATTTCTCTCCGAATTACCCGCCACCAGTTAGATAGGGTAAGTTCTCCTACTGCCATTGCCTGTATAATCAATGTGCTCGCCTGCGAGCCGGTGTTACCACCGCTCGAAATAATTAATGGAATAAACAATGCCAGCACAACTGCTTTTTGAATCTCATCTTCAAAATAACTCATTGCTGTAGCGGTAAACATTTCGCCCAAAAATAAAATCACCAGCCATCCAATTCTTTTTTTAAATAATTTAAAAAGGGGCATATCCAGGTAAGGCTCATCAAGGGCCTGGGTACCTCCCATCTTCTGCATATCTTCACTAAACTCTTCGCTGGCTACCCACAAAACATCATCAATAGTAACAATACCCAGCAATTTATTACTTCTGCTTACTACTGGTAACGCCACACGATTATTCATCTTAAATACTTCATTGGCAACTTCCTGGTCATCTTCTGCATGCAGGGTTATTACCCTGCCATCCATCAGTTCATTCACCTGTTTATCTGCAGAAGCCATGATGAAATCCTTTATCCGAATATCATCGAGCAATTCTCCCTTATCATTAATCACATAAATTACATCAATGGTTTCACTGTTTTTTGCATATTTACGAATGGTGTTTAATACATCTTCCACCGTATCGTGTTCATACACATAAATATAATCCGGCGTCATCAGCCTGCCAACACTACCTTCCGGATAACCCAATAAGGAAAGTGTAATTTTTCTTTCCTCAGGATTCAATGTTTTAACCAACTCTCTTACCGCATTACTGGGCAGTTCGCTTAAAAAAGCTGTGCGGTCATCTGCAGGTAATTCATTCAATAGCTCTGCTGTATAAAAGGCAGGCAAATTTTTGACAATCCTTTTTTGCGTTGAAAATTCCAGTATCTTAAATAAACTTGCTGCACGATGCAAAGAAAGATGACTGATGATCTGGCTCTCGTAATCTTGGTTGTCATAAATCAGGTCAGCAACATCACTGATGTTTTGATTGTTCAAAAATTCCTTTATCTGCAGTTTATCTTCAGAGGCTATTACTTCTTCAAACTGCTGCTGCAATGATATTTCTTGTAATTCTAAAGACATTGATATAAAATTCTAAAGCTGTAAAAAATTGATTGTTGTTGTTGCCGGCATGCATTTTATTTTTTAAAAATACTTATCAAAATATAAAACTTAATAAAACACCTTAATGGCCATTAATATCCAATTTAACTATCTTGCAAATTACTCCATTTAAGCCTAAAGTAATGTTATGCTAAAACCTGATTTGTTTATTAAAAATACAGATAATAAGGGCAGGGGTGTTTTTACGAGGGCGGCAATAACAATAGATACTGTTATTGAAATAGCTCCGGTAATAGTAATGAACAAAGAAGACAGGGTACATCTTGATAAAACATTATTACACGACTATATTTTTGAATGGGGAACGCAAAAAGATAAATGCTGTATGGCATTAGGTTATATACCAATGTACAATCATAGTTACAAAAGCAATTGCGAATATTTTATGGATTTTGAGAAAGCTGTTATTGCAGTAAAAACAGTAAGGAATGTTAAAAAAGGAGAAGAGTTAACCATCAATTACAATGGTGATTGGAATGACCCGGCAAAACTCTGGTTTGATGTAATTAAGTGAAGATTACCCTTGTTTCAAAACCAATGATATTTGTAAATAAGAACTTTAAAATTATATAAACAAAAATTAAAAACTCATGCGGACTATTAAAACAGCCTTACTAACTTATGGTATGTCAGGTAAAATTTTTCATGCTCCTTTTATAGCGGCACATCCGGGCTTTCAACTGGCAGGTGCATGGGAAAGAAGTCATAAAAATATACAGCTGGATTATCCGGAAGTTACTTCTTATCCAACACTGCAAGCAGTTTTAGCAGATGAAACAATTGAACTGGTAATTGTAAATACTCCCAACGATTCGCATTTTGATTATGCCAGGCAAGCCTTGCTGGCAAATAAACATGTAGTGGTAGAAAAGGCTTTTACAACAACTGTTGCAGAAGGTGAAACGCTGAAAGCATTGGCCGAAAAGCAACAAAAAAAAATAAGCGTATATCAAAACAGGCGCTTCGACAGCGATTGCAGAACTGTAAAAAAAGTGGTAGATGAAAATTTATTGGGCGAAATAATTGAGGCTGAATTTCATTACGATCGTTTTAAACCCATGGTTGGCCCCAAAGCTCATAAGGAGACGGCCGGGCCTGGTGCAGGTTTGCTGATGGATCTTGGTTCACATTTGATAGATCAGGCAATTCATATATTTGGTATGCCCCAGGCATTATTTGCAGATATCCGTATTACCAGACCTTTGTCAAAAGTAGATGACTGGTTTGATATCCAACTTTATTATCCCTCTTTAAGAGTAAGGTTAAAAGCTGGTAACATTGTAAGGGAAGCTATTCCGGCTAATATTGTGCATGGTATTAAGGGGTCTTTTATTAAATCTCGTGGCGATGTACAGGAGGCTGATTTATTGGCTGGTAAAACTCCCGGAGAATCTAACTGGGGAATTGAGCCAGAATACGGAGGGGGACTGTTGCATACAGAAAGTGATGGAATTGTGATTAGAGAAATCATTAAATCAAGCCGGGGTAACTATGGCGATTTTTATGAAGGGATTTACCAGGCACTAACAGCAGAACAATCTGTACCGGTAAGTGCAGAAGAAGGAATTCGGATTATAAGCGTTATAGAGGCCGCTATCTGTAGTAATAAAGAAAAGAGGGTAGTAAAAGTATAGGTAACTTATAATAGTTATTTAACAATTTAATTACATAAAAATCAATGTTTAAACATTAATATGCATACATTTGCATTAAAATTATAAAATTATGGCAACAAGAACATGGGCGATAGACCCAACACACAGTGAAGTTCATTTTAAAATAAAACACCTGATGATAACGAATGTTACGGGGAGTTTTAATATTTTTCAGGCTGCTGTAATTACGGAAGGAGAAGATTTTTCGACCGCAAAAATCAGTTTTACTGCTGATGTAAATTCGATTAGTACAGGCAATGAACAACGCGATGGGCATTTAAAGAGCCCTGATTTTTTTGATGGAGAAAAATATCCTCAAATTAAATTTACGGCAACCAAATCAGAAAACGTCGACAACGACGGCTCGTATGAATTGTATGGCGATCTTACGATTAAGGATGTAACTAAAAATGTAAAATTATCTGTTGAGTTTGGAGGAGTCGTAAAGGATGCCT
>JANXSR010000036.1 GCA_025352625.1 Ferruginibacter sp. | reverse complement strand
TTTACTTCATCTCAGTAAAAATTTGTCGAAAGATTTATACTACCATTGTTTAGAGCATACAATAGATGTAGAAAAAGAGGCAATAAGAATTGCTTTAAATGAAAATATCAGTAACCCGGAAGAACTCTTTCTTTTAAAAGTTGCCTGCCTGTATCATGATAGTGGATTTCTTTTTACTTACCGTGACCATGAAATTGCAGGATGTAACCTGGCAAAAAAAGAGTTGCCGGCTTATGGCCTTAACCAGCAGCAAATAGATGTTATTTGCGGATTAATTATGGCTACCCGAATTCCACAAACCCCACTTACTAAATTAGAAGAAATTATTTGCGATGCCGATCTCGATTACCTGGGCAGGGAAGATTTTTTGCCAATAAGTAACAACCTTTTTTTAGAATTAAAAGCACGCAACTTTATTAGCACCGAAAAAGAATGGAACCAAATACAAATTAATTTTTTTAAACAGCATTTATTTTTTACCGCAACCAACAAACAACTAAGGGAACAAAAAAAATCAGCTCATCTTCATATTATTGAAGCAATGTTATAATACTTATGCTGCCTTCCTGCTTAATTAGTCAAAAATATCTGACGATAAATACCGGTCTCCCCTGTCGCAAATAATGGCTACAATTACACCCGAACTTAATTCTTTAGATAATTCGATTGCTGCGTGTACTGCACCACCACTACTTAATCCACTAAAAACAGCCTCTTCTCTTGCCAAACGTTTTGTCATTATTCTGGCATCTTTCTCATCCACTTCAATGGTTCTGTCTACTCTTTTTCTGTCGAATATTTTTGGCAAATAGGCTTCGGGCCATTTACGAATACCTGGAATTTGTGAACCATCTGTTGGTTGGCAACCTACAATTTGAACAGCAGTATTTTGTTCTTTTAAATATTTTGATACGCCCATGATTGTGCCTGTAGTCCCCATCGAAGAAACAAAATGTGTGATTGCACCCGCAGTGTCTTTCCATATTTCCGGCCCGGTAGTTTTATAATGCATGCCTGGGTTATCAGGATTACCAAATTGATTCAACATATAATATCCGCCTTTAGCAACCTGTTCATTTGCATAATCAATAGATGCTTCAATTGATCTTTCTTTTGGAGTTAGGATTACTTTGGCACCAAAAGCCTGCATGGTCAACACTCTTTCCCTCGTGGAATTTTCGGGCATTACCAGTTCAATTGGTACTTTAAATAAACTAGCAATCATCGCCAAAGCAATACCGGTATTGCCACTGGTAGCTTCTATTAATGTAATCCCTTCTTTTATTTCGCCCCTGTCCAGTGCTCCCTTTATCATCCCGTAAGCTGCCCTGTCTTTTACACTTCCGCCCGGATTGTTGCCTTCCAGTTTACCATAAATAGTTACGTTTTTATTGGCACTTACCTGGTCTAATTTTACCATGGGTGTATTGCCCACTAAATCTAAAATTCCCAACATAAAAAGTTTTATAATTTATAATCTAAGTTACACCCCAATTATTATTGAATGTTTTAATTACAAAAATCAGCCTGTCGAAAAAGGGAAATATTTTGGGGGATAATTATTGTTTATTCCGCAAATCTATATTTTGATAAAAAAACAACCTTATTAAACCGATGTTTTTATATTGATTGCCTGATGCCTGTTGTTGAAATATGTTTAACCATCCCAATTGCAAATTGGTGTATTTACCTGTTTGAAATTTTAACCCGGTATAAAAACGGTTTTGATCAAAATAATTATAGAAAATTTGCTTACCTGCATTAATATTTATTTCATCATAAATAATAAATGAAATTGCCCCGGGAGCAATACCTTTTTTATCGAGTGCAACTTCGTACCTTAAATTATAACGTACCCTGAAATTAAAATTATAACCTGCTGCAAGCTCATCGTTATTTAAAATTTTACGTCGAAATCTTTCCTCCAAACCTAAAGACTGCACCAGCCTGTTTTTCCCATATTTAGTTTGCCATTGAACTTGTTGCCAGGGGCGGTGTTCGGGCATGGTTACGTTTTTATGGTTGTCGCCCGGAAAATATTCAACCCATGCATAGCCTGCTCTAAGTTTGATATCGGGTGTAAGGTAATAGGTTAAACCAAAGCGAACGATGCTTACTGAAAAGTTATTTACAAAATTTTCTTTCGTCCGCAAATTCACATCTGTCCATAATTCCCATTTATCATTAAACCTGATTTGATTTACATAACCAAACCATAATTGGTTAATATGCTCTGTGTTTTTTGCAGTTTGCCCTTTTGCACTAAAAGCAGTTAACAGCATAACCAAACAGGAAATAACAATTATTTTCATCCATTAATTTTACGTAAAAAAGAGCCGCAAATATAAGCTACTTCTTTTTAGGTAAAACTTTAAAGAACAACAGATATAAATTTATATTACTGCCTGGCTAAAGAGCTGTCATTTTTTATTTGCAATTAGAAATAAAAGGTGTAGAACAGTGGAAAAATGTGCATTCAGGGTATTAATTGGTGTGCCTTAAATCAATATTTTGAAAATAAAAAATCCTCAACGCATTTATATTTTTATATTGATTACCTGCCGCCAGTTGTTGAAAAACATTCAGGTATCCAAATTGTAGATTAGATGTTTTGCCGGTTTGCAATTTTAGTCCTGTGAAAAAACGATTCTGATCAAAATAATTGTAAACTATTTGTTTCCCAAAATTGATATGCATTTCATCATTTAGGATTAGTGATACAGCTCCTGTTGTATAGCTCTTTTTACTGAGCGGAATTTCGTACCATAAATTATAACGGACTTTAAAGTTGAAGTTGTATCCATCTGCAAGTTCATCATCATTTAAAATTTTATGCCTAAATCTTTCTTCCAGCCTTACCCATTGCATCATTCGTTTATTACCATATTTGGTATGCCATTGAACCTGCTGCCATGGCCGGTGTTCAGGCTGCGAAATATTCTTATGGTTATCTCCAGGAAAAAAATTAACCCAGGCATAGCCGGCAGTAAGCTTTGTATCTGTTGTAAGATAATAGGTTAATCCAACCCTTACAATACTTACCGAAAAGTTATTTACAAAATCATCTTTAGTGCGTAAATTTAAATCTGTCCATAGCCCCCATTTATTGTTAAACCTTGTTTGATTAAAATAGCCAAGCCAAATCTGTTGCAGGTTTTCAGTTTTCTTTTGAGTTTGAGATTTCGCACTGCAAACCATAAATAATAAAACTGCAAAAAATAAAATATTTTTCTTCATTCGATATAATTGTAACCAAAAAAGAGCACCACAAATATAGGGTACTCCTTTTTAGAATAGGAGTCATTAACTAATTGTATTTATTTAAAAAAGCCAGTCATTGGACAAGCCCTTTATTTATTTAGCAAACCATCCAGCGTTATTGCTGCATAATATAATGCACCAATTGTCGGTCCTCCGGCATATTCAAGATGCCTGTTATTGAGTACATTCGTTCCTCCCAATTTAATAGTAGCTTTTACAGTTGGAATTCTATAAGTAACCTGAGCATCCAGATTATTAAAAGCCTCCATTCTTCCTGTTACTAAAGGGCTCTCCCATAAAAATCCATTCTGCCATTTCCAAACAATATTAAATCCTACGTTCCTTGTGATGGCCCTGTTTCCAAAAGACAGATTAGATGTCCAGTCGGGTGTATTAAATCCAGTAACAAATAAATCTGTATTGCGAGTACTTTTAATTTTATTATAATTTACATTACCGGAAATGGTGAAGGTTTTATAAAAATTATACGTCAGTCCTAAAGATGAACCATAGGTAGTGTATTTATTTTTTGCATTGGTATAAACACGGTAACGGTCCTGACCCTTGCTTGCTGCATTGCCTCCACTAGCTGTAGTAGCATCTCTGTTTCTATCCACCATTGCTATAATAGCGGCATCAGAACCAATGGTTTCGTCTTTTGGAACGTACACCTGAACTTGTCCAAGAAACCCATCATAAATATTTGTGTATGCATCTATATCAATAAACAATTTATTGTTAAATACCACACTTTTATATCCCACTTCAAAAGAATTAATTCCTTCTGGTCTGCCATCGGGTAAATTACCCGGCACAAGCAAAGCCCTGTTAGCCAAAGCTGCGGCATCAGTATTACCTGCTAATTTTACGGCCGCATTAAACGCTGCAACGGAAGTTTGCGTATAACTATTTTCTCTATAGGCCAATCCTTCATTAATAATGGGCAAAATTCCTACCCTTTTTACCCTGCCGTTATTTACATAAGACAGTGCTTCAAACAAAGCAGGAAAACGATATCCCTGTTGGAAAGTAAACCGGAAATTATGCTTTTCATTTACGGTGTAAACTGCCGCCAGACGGGGAGTAAACTTTGCTTTAAATTCAGGGTTGTCATCCAAACGCAGTGAACCCCACAATTTTAAATGCTCGTTAAAAAGAGTTTTAGTTAGCTGCGCAAAACCACCAAATTTTTTGTAATAAATATTACTACCAAAACTACCGTTGGCTAAAGGTATATTTCTATCAGCAACAGGCCTTTTAAAATCTACAAAATTATTCCCATCCGGAATCAGCTCATATACCCTTGCATCGCCGCCAATCAGCAGGCTAAAATATTTAACTTGTTTTGTAAGATCCCACTGCCCTTCTACATGATACAAATTACTTTTCTGAATTAAGGCTGCTCCACCAGTGGCGGGTGCGTTTGGAATGGTACTTGATTTTATATCCCAGTTATTGATTTTTATAATTGAATCTTTTACCCTGTTGAAATATGCTGTACCCGGAACAGCACGACTTGCATCGGCCTGTTCCCGTGCAAATTCTGTTGCTGCAGCAAGGTTTTCTGAAGTAAGTGCTCCGCCATGCGTATTGGCAAAAGCATTTAAAGCTGTTTTATATTTTGCTCCCCAAACACTTGCACTGCCGCCTGTGTACAAGTCTAAATTATCAGCCAATGGCTTTACATTGTAGGAATCTCCTGAATTCTCAATAGAGGTATAAGCCTTAATGGTAAAGTTGGCTCCCTTCAATTCAAGTTGGTGATTTTGTACTACTACATTGTCGAGTTTAATTTTATTGCCTCTTTGAAAAACTCCATCCATTTTACCAACCCGGTAAGTATAAATTAATGTTGTGGCAGGTGTAATTTTGTAATGCAAAGCAGCGTCAAATTTCAAGTTATTTACTTTGGGATCAACCAGGTCTTTTTCCCAATAACCCGTTCTGCCAACTGTTAAAGTTTTATTGGCAACACCATCAATTTTTAAACCTGTTACAGAAACCGTGTTGCTTCCAGCAAGCGCATCATCACCATATTTATTCCATCCATCAAATACGATATTATTTGCTCCGTTTAACGCAGGATACGATGGATTGGCGGTATTTTTATTATTAGGGTTCTGATCTAACCTTGTATCAGATATCCAGTCTACACCTTGTAAATAACTGGCATTAATTTTAAATGCAAATTTATTATTGAAAGCCTTTGCATAACGAATAGCAGTTTCAGTAAGCAGGCCAGGTTCATGATCTATACCATCCACATGATTTAGACCTGTTCTTTGAAAAACACTAAGGCCCTGTGTTGTAAACGGGTTTTTTGTTATCAGGTTTGCCATACCATTTATAGCATTCATGCCATACAAAGCAGAAGCAGCACCGGGAGTTATTTCAATACTTTGAATATCAAGTTCTGTGGGTCCGATGGCATTACCAAGTGGCACCCCTAATGTGGCTGCCTGCATATCTATACCATCTACCAATTGCATAAAACGAAAATTATTGGGGATATTAAACCCCCTTGTGTTGGGCACTTTAAAAGTGATGGAGGAAGTGGTTAATTGTACACCCTTCACATTTCCCAGCGCATCATAAAATGAGGCTGCCGGCGTTTCCTTTAAAGCTTTAATATCCAGTTTTTCTATACTTACGGGAGATTTTAATATTTTTTCTGATGTTCGGCTTGCGGTAACAACCACTTCATTTGCTAAAAATGTTTGGCTGGTTAATTGAATGGCCAGTTTGGAATTGGCATTACGTATTTCAATTTCCTGCGGCGAAAATCCTACAGAAGTTATAACCACTAAAAAAGGAAATTTTTGATTGATCACCAAAGAAAACTTTCCTGTTGAGTCGGTAACAGTTCCTTTGGAAGCACCTTTTAAGGCGATACTTACAGATGGTAACCCTTCGTGATTTTCACCAACTACCTTACCACTTAAAATAACCGTTCCATTAAGCTGTGCAAATGATATCACGGGTAATAAAAAAAACAATACTGCTAACTTTCTCATTGTAATGTATTTGTTGGTTTTGTTTTGAACAATTTTTATAATTCGTCCGTTATTTACCATTCCTTAATAGCAATAACTATTGCGGTATTTGCAATTGACATGACTTAAAATCATACCGAAGCAAATATTTGTCTACTATTTTAGTAGACTATTTAAATAAAAAATTTTAATTTAGAGGAAACTGAAAGTTGCAACAACATCGTTGCTTAAACAT
>JANXSR010000464.1 GCA_025352625.1 Ferruginibacter sp. | reverse complement strand
CAGGTTTGCGTGGCGACTATCAAAATGACTATGGATTTTTTCTTTTACCAAGACTTGCTGCTTTACTCAAAATAAACACTCAGCTCACTTCACGCATTGGCGGAGGCCTTGGTTATAAAACGCCCAACATGTTTACTGAAGATGCAGAAAGAATTCAATTTAAAAATGTATTGCCGGTTGATATTAAAAACCGGGCAGCAGAAAAATCTTACGGAGGAAATTTTGACATTAATTACCGTACCAGTTTATTTAACAATACCATTTCATTAAGCATCAACCAACTTTTTTTCTATACCCGCATTAATAATCCATTGGTGTTAACAAAGCTTGCAAATGGCTATTACGATTATTTGCAACCTAAAGGATTTATTGACACAAAGGGAATTGAAACTAATTTTAAACTCACCTATAAAAATTTTAAACTTTTTATTGGTTACACTTTAGCAGACGTGCAACAACATTATACTGCAACAACAGCATTTGCCCTTGTTGCAAAACATCGTTTAAATAATGTGTTAGTGTATGAAGTGGAAGACAAATTGAAAGTAGGATTAGAAGGATATTATTACTCACCGCAAAAACTCAATGATGGTGCCACAGGAAAAGCATATTGGCTCACCGGGTGTATGATGGAAAAACTTTGGAAACACTTTTCCATCTTCGCCAACTTTGAAAATTTTATGGACACCCGGCAGACTAAGTTTGATACGATTTACACAGGAACAATAACCAATCCTGTTTTTCGTGACATCTATGCACCCCTTGACGGATTTGTTTTAAATGGCGGCTTTAAATTTAAACTATAACCGCCAACCACGAGGCTCACTTTTTTACGGCATACAAGATAGTAGACAAACCCAACCTTGCAAATGTGCAGCACTTGCAACATCACTGCAAACATTTATTAATTTTGGATACGTGTGCTATAGTCTTTAAAGTACCTTTGCCGAAATTTTAATGGCTAAATATTTCAACAATGATGAATCTGAAAGAAATTAGTAAAAAGATAATAAAAGGGGATTTTAGCAGCTTACTTGGTTTTGGAAACGGCAACAAAAATGTACATCCAACAGAAGTTGCCAAAATGCTTGGATCTGTACCAGCTGATGCAGCTTTGCAGGGATTCAGTTCTTTGCCCACCAGTACGCAGTCGAAGGTTTTTGTATACTTAGATACGCTTTTACAAAAAAAAATAGTAAAGACAATTACAACAGCAAGGGCTGCTTTGATATTAAATGAATTAAGCTCTGATGACCGAATTACATTTTATTCTTCACTAAAAGGGGTAGAACGTTCAACCTTTTTGGATTTATTGAATGAAAAAAATAAGGATGCTGTACATGATATTTTGGGCTATCCCGAGAATAGTGTGGCAAGACTTATCAATACAGAATTTGCAACCATCAATACAGAAATTACTATCGCCGAAGCAGGCGACCATCTTAGAGAAAATCATAAGGATACCGAAACAGCCAATGTTATTTATGTAGTTGATAAGGAGGGGAAATTAATCGATGATATTCCAATGCGGCGGTTTGTATTGAATGATCCTGCAAAAAAAATAGCAGATATTTTAGATGGCTTTTGTGTAAGCCTTAAAATGACAGACACCAAAGAAGATGCTGTAGCAAAGTTTAAGGAGTACGACCGGGTTGTGTTACCTGTAACCAATGCAGACAATATTTTGTTGGGTGTTTTAACAGTAGATGATGTGTTAGATGCAGCAGAACAAAGGGACACAAAAGAAATTCAAAATTTTGGTGGTGTGGAAGGACTTGATTACCCTTATGTAAAAACAGGCTTTTTTGCCTTAATTAAAAAAAGAGCTACCTGGCTGATTGTTTTGTTTGTTGGCGAAATGCTTACTGCAACTGCCATGGGATATTTTGATGCTGAAATTTCTAAAGCAGTTGTATTGGCATTATTTGTTCCGCTTATTATTTCAAGCGGGGGTAACAGTGGCTCGCAGGCAGCAACACTTATCATTCGTGCAATGGCACTAAAAGAACTTACTATTAAAGACTGGTGGTTTGTAATGCGGCGTGAAATTTTATCAGGGCTTACATTAGGTTTTATATTGGGCGTCATCGGTTTTATTAGAATAGAAGTTTGGCAACACCTTCATTTATATAATTATGGCCAGCATTATTTTTTGTTGGCGCTTACCATTTTC
>JANXSR010000455.1 GCA_025352625.1 Ferruginibacter sp. | reverse complement strand
CCGGTTAAAAATTCGGGTTGGCCATCTTTGTTGGCAGCTACATCAATGCGGTATCCCCATTCCCAATTGCCATAATTTTCATTGCCAATTTCCCATAACTGTGTGCGGCCATTATCGTACCTCACCCAGTCTGCGGCAAGGTGTGCTGCATCTGCAACCGGGTTAGCACCTGTGCCATACCTGGCAAACCCATAGTTGATGGTAATGATGCCTTTGTTATTGGTTTGCTGCACCATGGTATAATAATTATCCAGGTTGCACTGCCAGTTATAATTTGTTTTTCCATAATTAAAACCTGCAGGTTCTTTGGTGCCATCATCTTTTGTAAACATCGCTGGTGCTCCCGGTGGATTAACACCCTGTTCTCCATTCCAAAAATAAGCATCGCTGGAACTACCACCCGGAAACCTGATGATATGCGGATGCAGGTTGGTAACAGGCTCTATAAACCTTGCATCGCCTGCAACAGGCCCCATCCACCAAACGGCATTGTGCCCAAACTCTGACAAAGGTATTTTGGTAATGATTGCTGTTGCATCAACCGTTACCGTACTGGTGGCTCCCACTGCAAGCGTTGCTTCTGCATAAGAAGGTGCTGTAAAAGTTTTGGCCTGCCAGTCATCTAAAAAAAAGCCAATGGTATTTGCTGTTGCCGGATCAACCCCCGGCTTTATGGTGGTATCTGTACCTCCAGTTCCACCTCCTGGTGGTATGGGTGGTGTGGGAGTCGGAGTACTTTTTTTACAGGAAAGAATTATTGCTACAAGAAAGAGTGAACTTATTTTCAGTGTATGCTTAATGAAAATTGACATTGATTTATTTTAAAATTTTGAACTGATAGTGCCGGTTTAAACCGGATAGTCATTTTAAAACATCCGCTATCTCAAATAAATTATTGAAGCAGCGGATGTGTTATTTATATAAAAAGGTAAGCATTATCTTAACCCTACATGGTCAACATGCACTACCCCTGAAAAACCAGCTGACTGCAACACGATTTCTTTTAAAGGATTGGGGCTTGAAAGATCAGCGATATTGATGCTGTAAGTTGTCCATTCACCCCCTACAATTGTAACGGGATAAGCATTGCCCCAGCCGCCATTGATTACTACATTTATTTTTTTACCGGCTGTACCTGCTTCTCCAAATACTGAAAATTCCAGTTTTGTGTACGCTCCCGTAGCAGGTCCTGCATCATTGTGAAAAGTGATCCCTTCATAACCACCAACACCATAAGTAACTTTAATTGATTTATCGCCCTGCCGAACATTTGCTGTGCTGTTAAAATCTCTTGCCGCCCATGACCAATCCTGAAATCCATTTTGTAAAGCATCCGTATAAATAGCATACGCAAAATCAGCAAGTGGAGGCAGGCCTCCAATAAAATCCAATACCTGACTTGACTCTACCGTAAGTGTTGAATTAAGTACAGACAATACTATTTTTCCTTTTAAGGCACCAGCAGGAACCTTTACCACAATCTGCGTAGCAGACTGACTTACGAATGTGGTAACAGGTGCAACAATACCAGTGAATGACACCCCTTTTACAAGATCAAGATTGGTACCGGTAATGGTAAGATTCCCTTCTTGTGCAATGGGATTAGGTGCAAGGGTTGTAACAGCAGGTAACAATAAAACCAGTTCATCGGCTGATTCAACAGTAACCGTTGAAGGTGCAATCAATGTTATTTTTCCTTTGCTTGCTGCTGCGGGTACTTTAACTACAATCTGTAAAGGCGACTGACTTACAAATGTGGTAACAGGTGCAGTAACTCCTTTAAATAATATACCTGAAGTAAGATCAAGATCTTTACCTGTGATGGTTAAATTTGTTGCATGCTTTACCGGGTTGGGCGCTAAAGTTGTAAGGGATGGCAAGGTAACCATCAACACACTATCAGTTTCAAATGTTACTGGTTTTGTGCCACCGGAAGAAAGAAACAACGTACCTGTACGGGCATTCACAGGAACCTTTACAACCAATTCATTTAAAGACTGGCTTACAAAAGTTGTTTCAGCAATATCTTTAGCAAATGTTACCTGTTTTACCCAGTTTAAAAATTCTCCTTTAATGGGCTCACGTCATTTAAGTGGGGACTAAGCAAAAAGTTTTTGTAGTCTGAATAAAAAAAACTTGGTATCAACTACGCCTCTTTGATTGGCCCTGAATAGTTTTATTTTAGAATTAAATGATTCTGCATTGGCATTTGTATT
>JANXSR010000443.1 GCA_025352625.1 Ferruginibacter sp. | reverse complement strand
TTCTATTAGTAACTTTGGGAAAATGCACTGTAAACTGAAAAAATTAATTATAATTATAATAATTGTTTTTGCTAGTTGTATACCTGTCAGTACAGTAGCCCAAGTAATATTTGATAAATACAACACTGATAACGGTCTCTCCAACAACAACTGCCTTAGTATTGTGCAGGATGAAGATGGATTTATCTGGATAGGTACTGCAAGTGGCCTCAACCGTTTTGACGGAAAGGATTTTGTAAAATATTACAGTACCGGTCCCCCCAACCAATTGCCTTCCAATACTATAAATAAATTAGTATCCCTTTCTCAACACCGGTTAGCAGTTGGTACCGGTGAAGGGCTGGCAATATTAAATACAAAAACAGGCGTTGCCAGGCAATTAATAATTTCCGCCATAGAAGAATTAAGAGTGCCAGTTAATTGGATTGAGGATATAATAGAAGACAGGAAAAATAATCTTATTGTAAGTACCGCAGGCGGAGTTTACGTTTTTAATACGGCACTGCAATTGGTTTTCAGGCATGATGTTTTTACAATAAAAGATATTGGTAAAAAAAGATTGTCGTTTGGAGGCCAGCTTCATTTACTCCCTGATGGAAGGATATTCATGACAGACGCTTACCATCTAATGTATCTTTTGAATATTGAAAAAAGTACATTGCAAAGTATCAACGATGTTCCCGCTAATGAATTCAATTTATTTAAACCCTGGAATGGAAATGAAAGTTATGTAATGGGTAGTAACACCCTGGGACAATTTTTTTTTATAAGGTATAATAAGCCGGTAGACAGCCTTTTTATAATTGATTTGCCCCACCAAAAATTAAGCTCATCTGCATTGCCATTTCATGTTCAGGGATTTATACATTGGCCAAGCCGTATTATACCTTTAAATGACACCACATTAGCTATTACACTTAACTACCAAAATGGGATTTATTTTTTGAAGTTTAACAGCAGCAATTTACAAACTGCCCCTTTAAACAGGATTTTACCCGGGGTTTTTTGTCGAGATGTAATGGTTGATAAAAATAACAGGATATGGGCTGTTGGTGATGGAGGTATTTTTAAGCAGTCGCTCACCAAAGCATCTTTTAATAATACATTTCCCCCGGTTTATGATAAAACATTCCCACCACTTGATAAGGATAGTTATGATGCTAATAAAGAAATTGCAGGCATCATTCATTACCAACAAAAATATTTCATCAACCAATACCTGAGGGGTGTTTTAGTGTATGATGACAACCTGCATTTCATCCGCAATATCAGTTTTAATAAAGCAGGCAAAAGAAACCTGCCCTGGAATATCAGCCTTTATAAAAAAGATACCCTGTTAATTACAACCGGCTATGGCGCTTTGCTATTAAATACAATTGATTGTACAATAAAAAAATTCTGGCAACCTGGTATTCCAGATGTAATTGACAGCAATGGAATTGCTTGTTCGTTTATAGACAGTCACAACCAGTTATGGACAGGTGTAGGTGGTGGTAATGGTGTATTTAGAATGAATATTTTAACGCATGCCTGGAAATTTTTTTCTCCAAAGGATGAAGGTGCTCAGTTTAAACTACGCTACCCAGTATGTATAGGTGAAGACCGTGATGGAAATGTTTGGATGGCCGGAGCAGAGGGCATTACAAGGTGGAACCAAGGGAAGCAGATATTTGATACATTGATAACGGCATTACCAGGCATCGGAAACATTACAGGCAACTGGAGTTATTTTACAATTGACAAACATAATAATATCTGGTTGATTGAAAAGGGTCCGACCCTGGTAAAATACAATTTGACAAAAAGGCAAATTACCAGCTTTTCGTTTCCGGCCATTCCACCTTTAATACCTAATTTTATTAACGGCCCATGGGACAACCGGTTATGGATACCAACTGACAGGGGCTTATTATCATTCAACCTTCAAACAGAGCAATTTGCGCTTATAAAAAAATCAGATGGCTTGTATGATAGTGAAGTTAGCGGCAAACTGTACTTTGACACATCCACTAACAGGTTGTTTGCAGGTTTCGATAACGCTTTCTCCTGGTTTCATCCCTATGATATATTGAAAGAAAGAAAACCAGTGCAGACCAGTATCATAGACATAAAAAAAATAGGCGATTCTCTATCTTACGCTGGTGATACTGTATTGTCATTCTCTTATAAAGAAAACTCTTTCAGCGTTGATTTTACTGGTATTAATTATGATGATGGTGAGAACAACACCTATGCTTACCGCCTTTTTGAAAACAAGCCTGGCGCATTTATTAATATTGGCGAGCAAAAAACAGTCACTTTTGCCAATCTTAAACCAGGTCATTATACTTTCCAGGTAAAAACCATTTTGACTGATGGCACAGAGAGTATAGCTCCCACTTCAATACACATCAACATTTCCTTTCCTTATTATGAAAGTTGGTGGTTTTATATGCTGCTGATTTTCTTAATACTGTCTGTATTTTATGTGTTGTATCGTTACCGGATAAACCAGTTATTAAAGATTCAAAAAATGCGCAACAGTATCGCCGGCGACCTGCACGATGACATTGGTTCGACACTCAGCAGTATCACTATTATGAGTACACTTGCAAAAAGTAAATCTCCCGATGCTACAGCGGTACTTAATACTATTGGAGAAAACGCCGCTGCAATTCAGGAAAACATGAGTGACATCGTATGGGCCGTTAATCCTAAAAACGACCGATTTGAAAATGTATTGCAGCGCATGAACCAGTTTGCAGCTGAAATACTGGAAGCTAAAAATATCGAGTATAGTTTTAAATGTGACGAGTCACTTAGTACTTCAAAACTATCCATGGGGCAACGAAAAAATCTCTATCTCTTCTTTAAGGAAGTGATTAATAATGTGGCGAAACATTCAAATGCAAAACAAGTGCTAGTAAACATTCTGCAACAAAATAACCAAATTGAAATGACCATTAAAGATAACGGATTGGGATTCGACAGTAATGAATCACTCAATGGAAATGGGATGGGAACATTAAAAAAACGTGCCGCAGAACTTGAAGGTTTAATGAACATTGTTTCGGCTCCCAATAAAGGTGCAACCATAGTATTGAAATTTAAAATCACCTGAACTGGTGATTGGTTTATGTAAAAGAAAATCATTACTTCACATCATAAATTTGTTTCTTGGAAATTAAAGTAGCCATATTCGAGGATAATAAATTACTGCGTGAAAGTCTACAGCAACTCATCAACAGTGAGGCGGGGCTGGCCTGTGCTGGCGCCTTTGCCGATGCTAACAAATTAATCAGGAACATGGAAATGGCCAACCCTGATGTTGTGCTGATGGATATTGATATGCCAGGAATCTCAGGCATAGAAGCAGTACAAATTATAAAAGAAAAATTTCCTGATATACAAATACTGATGCAAACTGTTTTTGATGAGAATGACAAAATATTTGCGGCTATTTGTTCAGGGGCATCGGGTTATATACTCAAGAAAACTTCCCCGCAAAAAATGATTGAAGCTATTTATGAGACCCACAATGGCGGTGCACCTATGACTGCATCGGTAGCCACTAAAGTATTGCAAATGTTTCGCCTGCATTCCTCAACGGATACAAAAAATGAATTTATTATTTTATCCGAAAGGGAAAAGGAAATTTTAGCATTGTTGGTAAAAGGAAAATCTTATAAAGCCATCGCTCTAGCCTGTTTTATTTCTATTGATACGGTAAGTACGCATGTAAGGCATATTTACGAAAAGCTGCATGTACATTCAAAAAGCGAAGCGGTGGCAAAAGCGATTAATTATAAGTTAATCTGATAATTCCTCCCGGTATTAATAAAATCACTAGTTCAGGTGATTGCCAGCCCGTTTAAAGGGAAGTAATTTTGAGTATAGTATTTGTGTTAAGTGTACCAATTTCCCTTCCTCTTATTCATTTTTCAAATTTCGATATGCGAGCATTAATCTGTTGTATTATTCTATTTGTTGCAATAACAACACTAGCACAAAGCAAATCAGCAACCCCTCCCATCAACTGGCACTTGATGGACTGGCAACAGGATGGAGTGTATGGAACAAGTGTTAACAGGGCATTCAATGACAATGAATTACTCAAAGGAAGAGAAAGCTATCCCGTAATAATAGCCGTTATTGACCTCGGCGTGGATACGGCACACGAAGATTTAAAAGGGCATATCTGGCTAAATAAAAAAGAAATACCTGGTAATAGTATTGATGATGATCACAATGGTTATGTTGATGATGTTCATTGCTGGAATTTTTAAGAGGGAAAGATGGACGGAATATTATTGATGAAAGCAAAGAGTCATATAGGGCGTATTTTAGGCTAAAGCCACTATACTCTGGAATCAAAGATTCCACCCGAATGGAAAGCAAGTACAGGTAGCAGTATGCTTATTGGTTGCTATTAAAAATATTCGTAACAACAACTCGATTCAATATCAGAAAAGAAAATTAAAATAAACTACAGAATATAAATGGAAAGTATTTACAGAAAAACGACAGCAATAAATCAAATATAATAATTAAAGACAAATTAGAAATAGGGCAGAAAGTCGCCGATACGTATAAGTAATTTATCGTTGGCAAAACAACAACAAAGAACGCCTGCCATTATTCAACTACATTTAATAGACTAAAAATAGTATGAAACAAAATTTGTTATTAGTTGCAACCCTGATATTCGGACAAAATATTTTTGCCCAATACCATTACCCATCAACAAAAACTGTTGACAGCAGCGACACATATTTTGGCACCATAGTAAAGGATCCTTACCGCTGGCTTGAAAATCTCAACGACAGCAGCGTTATTAAATGGTTTAGAGCCGAAGCCGACTATACTAACAATGTAATGAGCAAAGTGCGCGGGCAGCAAACAATTATAAATGAATTGGAACAATTTGATAAAGTAAAAAATGCAGAAACCTACAATGAGTGGATTGCCGGAAATGGATTTATAATAACTAAAAGATTACCTGGCCAGCAAACCAGTAAATATTATTACCGCTCCACTCCTAATGGAAAAGATGTGTTGCTTTTTGACCCTACAGCTTATCAAAAAGGTAAAGTGATGGATGTAAATCATCTTGCTGTAAGTGTGAACGGAAAATATGTATTATTCCAATTAAGCGAACAGGGCAAAGAAGGTGGTTCAGTTAAGATTATGAAAGTGCAAACAGGTAAATGGCTGCCCGATGAAATTAGAAATGTAGGGTGGTTTGTAGGTTTTATGTATAACTCCAGCAATGAGGTAATATACCAGGAAGGAAAAAATAGTGATATACGAAGTAAGGATGCCAGGTTAAATAATAAAACAATGCTCCATGTTCTTGGCACAGCTCAAAGCGCCGATAGGGAAATAGTAAGCCGGGATAAATACCCCGAACTTAACTACGATTCTTCTGATGTTGCCGTGCTGCAAACATTTTACGGCTGCCCTTATATGTTTACTCAAAGACAAACGAGTTGGGGAATTTATGAAATGTATTATGCCTGCTTAAGCGAGTTAAAAAATATTAAAATAAACTGGAAGCTTTTTTGCAAAGCCTCCGACGAAATACTTGATATTGCTGCACATGGAAGAGATGTTTATTGCCGCACAAGCAAAGGAAATAATCATTACCGTTTGATGAAACTAACATTGCCCAATGGCAATATTGAAACAGCGCAGGAAATTTATGCGGGCGATAAGGATTGGAAAATAAAATCTTTCGATGTTGCAAAAGACTATATGCTGATCAGCCTGAGCAAAAATGACCTTGTTAGAAAAATTATCAGTTATAATTATGCCTCCGGTAAAACGGAAGAAATTCATTCAACCCTGCCGGGTAACACCTATATTTCTTCATACGCCCCTTTTACAAATAAATGCCAGGTATTTACATTAGGTTGGAATGTTCTTTATAATTTTTATGAGTACAATCTCGAATCACGGAAATTTTCAAATGGACCTATTCATGTTAATTTCAATTATCCCGGCATGAATGACCTTGTAGCGGAAGAAGTAGAAGTGCCCTCTTATGATGGCACTCCTGTGCCACTGAGCATTGTGTATAATAAAAAATATATTAAAAAAGACGGCAACAATATTTGTCTTATCCGCGGTTACGGGGCCTACGGCATTAGTCCCTATATTCCTGCTTTTGGCTATGAGATCCTGCCTTTGCTTAACCGGGGGGTTATAACGGTTTATGCCCATGTACGCGGTGGTGGCGAAAAAGGCAGCGACTGGCAATTGGGCGGCCGAAAAATTACCAAGCCAAATACTTGGAAAGATTTTAATGCGTGTGCAGATTGGCTTGTTACAAATGGATATACATCTAAGCAAAAATTAGGGTGCGAGGGTGCCAGCGCAGGTGGTATATTGATAGGCAGAGCCATAACCGAGCGGTCGGATTTGTATAAAGTTGCTATATCCGAAGTTGGCCTTCTTAATGCAATACGTTCTGAAACAGCTCCCGGCGGTACATCACAAATACCCGAGTATGGCACTATGAAGGATTCTGTTGAAGCCAAAGCATTAATAGAAATGGATGCCCTGTATCATGTTAACCCTAACAGCCAATATCCTGCACAGCTTATCACAACAGGCTTTAATGATCCCCGTGTAGCGAGTTGGCTGCCGGGGAAATTTGCTGCTGCAATGCAGGCAGCCAATAATACATCAACACCTACATTGTTGTTTGTGAATTATAAAGGCGGCCATTTTGGAGGTAGTACCGTAAATGAACATTTTGCGGAACTAGCTTTGAAATACGCCTTCCTGCTATGGCAATGTGGCCACAAGGACTTTCAAATGAATTGAAATACAGTAGGCAAAGCATCATGACAAATTGCAGTAAAAAAAATCATGCATTTAGAATTGCACAAATACAATCAAAAAGTGATGTCGCACTTTCATTGCAATAAAATGTGGACGAGAAAAATAAAATATATATTCCGGCTTCGGTTTTCTATCACGAACAATAAATTAAAATATTCAAATGAAAAAGGCTATTACTATTTCTACATACTGGCTTTTTACTTTCTTGTTTTTTTGTATGCAGTCATATGCACAATCGCTTGTAACTAATACTGCTGAGCGGCCCAACGACTGGTGGCAGGCAGACTGGCAAAAAGATTCTCTCCCTGGAATAAGTTTAGATAAAGCATACAATTATCTAAAAGGCCGAAAATCAAAACAGGTGATTGTTGCCATTATAGATAATTGTGTTGATACAGCGCATGAAGAGTTAAAAGACTTTATCTGGACTAATAAAGTAGAAACACCAGGCAATGGAATTGATGATGACCACAATGGTTATGTGGATGATGTACATGGGTGGTGTTTTATTGCCAACAAAAACAATATTGCCCAAACCAAACAATCTTCGCTCGAAACGCTTGTTTATATAGCCTGGAAAAATAAACTCGAAAATATAGATACAACCAAATTAGATAAAGAAACAAGGCCGCAATATGATATATATCAAACTGCAAAAGAAATGGTTTTTGAACGATACCATTTCTTTCCATTAATAACCCTGCTTCAAACAGACTCTGTTAAATTCGCTCAATACTTTGATAATTTGTTACCAAATTATAGAGATATTAAATTAAAAGACATTCCGTTTTCATCACTTCTTTCTTCTAATGCTTATGATTCTGTTGCCAACTTATTTTTTGCATACTTTATAAAAATTGTGCCAACAACTTCAACAGTAAGTATTTTTAAAAACAGGCTTAAAACCATTCCCGGATTCTTTAGCGGATTTATAAACTTTGTAAATAATTACATACAAAGAGATAAATATGATACCACTATTAATTACAGGGCAATCATAGGAGATGATCCTGACAATTTTAATGACAAAGTGTATGGCACTCCGTCTATCAATTTACCTGATATTGGAGGAGAACACGCCACTATGATTGCCGGTATCATTAGCGCAGACAGAAACAATGCAGTTGGCATAAAAGGAATAGCGGACAATGTACTGATTATGCCTTTAGTTACTGCAGTTCCCGGTGGTGGCTCAATAAGTAAAGACATGGTAATGGCTATTCACTATGCTGTAGATAATGGGGCATCAATTATAAATATGAGTTTGGGTACTACGCCCTGGATTGATGAGCATGAAAAGGAACTGAGAGAAGCATTTGACTATGCAGATAACCATAATGTATTAATAGTGAATGCTGCAGGGAATGATGGAGTATGTCTTGATAGTGAAAAATATCTTTTGGGGCAGGGTTCAGATGGTATAGAACATGATGACTATATAAGGGTAGGGGCAACAACAAATTTAATGAACGATAGCCTCGTATCTTACTTTTCAGATTTCGGAGGCAATACCATAGATATCTTCGCTCCCGGCTCAGCAATATATTCAACAACTTCAGGTAACAAATATAATAGTGCAGATGGAACCAGTTTTGCCTGCCCTGTTGTAACTGGTGTAGCCGCTTTATTAAAGTCTTATTTCCCTAAACTCACCGCAAGACAACTAAAGGAGATATTGATGAAATCGGTGTACAAACCCGATTTGAGGGTTATTCCGCCATCGCATGCTGGGTTTACTGACAAAATACCATTCAGCAAAATAAGTAAAAGCGGTGGCATAGTAAATGCGTACAATGCGGTAAAGGTGGCAGATAAAATGATGAAAAAGAAATAATAATATCGGTATTTCAATATATAATTTTTTAAAAGGCTCATGAAAAAGTTTACATACTTAAGGCTTGGATTATTATATGCAGCAATCCTTTTTCACAACCTATTGGTTGCTCAAAAAGACACAATTCCAATTGCCGCAAATCTTATATCAACTGGTATCCCTCCATTACCTGCATCAATCATTTCAGATGTATTGCCTTATACTAATTACCGCCGCGCATTTATGGCAAACTGGCACCCTGAAAAAAGAGAAATGCTTATCACCACAAGGTTCGCAAACACGTACCAGTTGCATTGGGTAAAAATGCCCGGCGGCGACAGGAAGCAGGTTACATTTTTTAATGAGCCTGTTAGAACTGCAAGTTTTAATCCCGTGAATGGAAATTGTTTTTTGTATGAACGGGATGCAGGCGGCAATGAGTTTACACAATTATACAGATATGATGTTGCTACCGGAAAATCAGCATTGCTTACTGATGGTAAACGCGCCATAAATGATAATATGGTATGGAATGAAAAAGGCGATAAGATCGTGTATAGATCTACGCACCGCAACGGTACAGACCGTGATATATACATCATGAACCCGCTTGATACTGCTTCCAATAAATTGCTGGTTGAAAATACCGGTGGGGGATGGGGTGTGGACGACTGGAGTAAAGATGAGAAGAAACTCTTACTTGAAGAACATATTTCTTCAAACGAAATGCACCTGTGGTTATACGATTTTACAGCAGGAAAAAAGCTAAGGCTGTTACCAAAACAGAATGAACGGGTCGTTTATACCAATGCATTTTTTAGTAAAGATGGAAAAGGAATATATCTCATCACCAATAAGGATAATGAATTTCTCAAGTTTGCTTATTATGATATAGCAACCGGCAAGCTGTCTGTTTTATCAGCCGGTATAAACTGGGATGTTGATGCTGCGGCGATAACAAAAGATGGAAAGCAAATCGCGTTTGTTATCAACGAAGCCGGTATATCAAAGCTGTATATCATGAATGCAGCTACAAATAAATTTGCCCCCGTAACCGCCATACGGGCAGGTGTCATTACTGATTTACAATGGCATAATGATAGCAAGTCCGTTGCCTTTTCTTTTACAACGTCCACCGCAAGTGATGATGTGTTTGAATGGAATACGGCAACTGGCAAACTTATACGATGGACAGAAAGCGAATTAGGCAGTACGGAGATTGCTGCGTTAGAGCCCGCGCAATTAATTAAATGGAAAAGTTTTGATGGCAGGGAAATATCAGGTTTTCTGTATAAGGCAAGTGCAAAATTCAGTGGCAAAAGACCGGCAATCATTTTTATCCATGGAGGCCCTGAAGACCAGATAAGGCCAGTGTTCCAGGGAGACTATAATTATTTTATAAATGAATTGGGTATTAATCTCATTGTTCCTAATGTACGCGGCTCTACCGGCTATGGAAAAACATTTATGGATCTTGATAATGGCATGAAACGCGAAGATGCGTTGAAAGATATTGGCGCATTGCTTGACTGGATAGCTGCACAACCGGGGCTTGACGCAAACCGTGTGATGATATCCGGGGGAAGTTACGGTGGTTATATGTCGCTTGCCTGCGCCACACACTATAGCGATAAAGTAAGATGTTTTTTAGACCTGCTTGGCCCATCCAATTTCAATACCTATTTTAAAAATACAGAAAGCTATCGCCGTGATATTCGCCGTGCTGAATTGGGTGATGAACGCGACACCGCTATGGCTGCTTTTTTTGAAAGAACTGCACCTTTAAATAATACAGATAAAATCACAAAACCACTATTTATTGTAGCAGGCAAAAATGATCCGCGTGTTCCTTATACCGAATCAAAACAGATAGCAGATAAAATAAACAGCAAGGGCGGCACGGTATGGTTTTTAATGGCAAATGATGAAGGGCATGGTTTCGCTAAAAAGAATAGCTCAGATTTTCTTTTTTATGCAACAGTTGAGTTTGTAAAAAAATACCTGATGAATGAATGATGTTATATCGAGTTGGAATTGCCATGAACCACTTGTTGCAGCAAGGGCTGCGCTATGACGTAGTTTAGGTATTACGTAAAATGCCAACTATTTTTTTACATTAGTGAACCATGAATGAAATGATCAAGCCGAATAAATAATCAAATAACTATATCATGAAATATATTTTGCTTATCACAACAATGTTTGTTTTAACCAATGCCTGTTCGCAAACACTTGATTCAATAAAATATGCATACGGTTATCTTTATTACCACGAGTATGGCAAAGGGGAACCAGTAATTTTATTATCTGGTGGTCCTGGTGTTTCCTGCAACCAGGAACAGGAAGTTGCCATTGAACTTAGTAAAAATTGCCGGGCGATATTATTGGAACAAAGAGGAACTGGGATATCAATACCGCAGCCATTTGATTCTACCACAATAAATCTAAAGGCGGCATTGAGTGATTTAAATTTATTGTTAGATCATCTTCATTTAAAGGAAGCGATCATTTACGGGCATTCCTGGGGTGGCACATTGGCAATGGCGTTTGCCACCAATTTTCCTAAAAGGGTGAAAGCACTTATTTTAACGGCTACGGGACCATTTAAAGTAGATAATTCAGGCCGAACTTTAATTCTAAACATGAATGCACGATTGAGTAAATCTGAAAGGCTATTCATGGATTCGATTGATATGAAAGAAAGAAATGGAACAATAACGGAGGCAGAGTTTACACAAAGAAGAAAACTGGGTTTTCGTGCTCGCTTCTCTAACGTAGATAGTTTAGAAAGTGTTTATCCAAGATACGCGGTAGGCATCATGAATAAAAAAATGGCAGCTTTAATGTGGCAGGATTTATGGAACATTCATTTTGATCTTACCAATAAATTTGGCGCTTATCATAATCCATTTTTTGCTATTGCAGGGCGGCAAGACCCCGGTGAATCTGTAACCTACGAGTTAAAAATAGCAGTTCCAAGAGTAGAGCTTTTCTGGATTCAGAATTGCGGCCATTTTCCCATGTTTGATGAACCGGAGGAGTTTTACAAAATATTAAATGAGCTGGTTGAAAAAGGAAAAAATTATCGCTGATATTGAATTACTGTGTAAAGGGAGGTTTCTGAAATCGCAATATGATAAGGCGAATTTTTGAGTTGTTTAAATCTCCGTATTACCATTTAATTTTTTGCGTTAATCACCATAGTATCAACTCTATGGATTTAATCAAAGTGGAAGAATAGATTAGAAATCCGTATTGTAAATATGGTAATGCGGAGAAATTTTTAAATGAAATCATCAATCATGAAAAAAATAACCAACTATTTTTTATTCTTAGTCATTATATTTTATGTGCAACAAACCTGTGCACAAAAAAAAGCAATAAAATCCACTGCGGATTCACCTTTAATTACGTTTTCAACCGAATTGTTGCAGCGGGGCGATGCAGTTGGTACAAATGTATGGATGGAGCAGGTGGCAGGTGCAATAGTACTGCATATTGACAGTATATTTAATAATTATACAATCAGCAATACCCGTGTCCAAAGCAGCTTAATAATGACGAAGGTCTTTTGCAGTTTTGTAGCTGAAAACTGGAAAGATCTGACAAATGCTGACACCGTCTTTAAACCGATAACTGACTTTCCAATATATAAGCGACAGGGTGGCTTAATGGAATTTGCCGCCTATGCAAAAGTAAAACTGGGCGCTTCGCCCGACTTTGATAAAAACTTTATTCCGTATTTAACGGCATACCTGCAACCTTTTAGCAACGCTGACAGAGAAAAAATTATGTTTGGCCTGTCGTCCCGGTCTTCTTTTTTTCCTGCCATTTACGAAACCGAATTAAAAAGAATCAAAACAAAACCGCTTGTTGCAGACACTGCTTTATTTACACTCATTGAATGTTACGTTTACACTCAGTTTAAAATAACTGCCGGGCCTGCATTGGCTAAATTCGCGAATCAACTGATAGCAGAAAATTTCACTAAAGCAGATACCTTAAGGGGAACAATCAATGCGGAAAGAGCCTGGTGGGATGTGTTGCGGTACGACGTAACCGTAAAGCCGGACTTCATCAATAAAACAATCACAGGGGAAAATAAGCTACAATATAAAGTGGTAAGCGATGCCCATCCGTTGGTTATGCAAATTGATTTACAGGAACCACTCCAGATTGACAGCATCCTTTTTAATGCAGTCAAAAAATTATCCTTCAAACCCGAAGGAAATGCCTGGCACGTGGCAGTGCCTGCGCAAAAAAAGGGCAATCTCAATAGTTTAGTAATTTATTATCACGGAAAAGTACACCAGGCCATCAACCCGCCTTGGGATGGCGGCTGGATATGGAGAAATGACCGCCTGGGTAACCCGTGGATGGAAGTAACCTGCCAGGGTAAAGGCGCCAGTGTTTGGTTTCCCTGCAAAGATCATCAAAGTGATGAGCCAGATAATGGCGCATCTTTATCAATGATTATCCCTGATACTTTAGTGGGAGTAGCCAACGGCCGTTTGCATTCAACACAAAAAAATAATGACGGCACTGTTACATACAAGTGGGCTGTAATTGATCCCATTAATAACTACGATATCATTCCATACATTGGTAAGTATGTAAATGCTACAGATCACTATAACGGGGAGAAAGGTAAACTGGACCTTAACTTTTGGGTATTAAATTATAATGCATCAAAAGCAGGCAATTATATGTTGCCCGCGGTTACCAAGATGCTAAAGGCACTTGAGTATTGGTTTGGCCCCTATCCATTTTATGAAGATGGTTACAAACTGGTAGAAGCACCGGCTGGCATGGAACACCAAACTGCGATTGCGTATAGCAATGGCTACCAGCCGGGTGCGGAAGGCAGGGATATTTCGGGCTCGGGCTGGGGGCTTAAATGGGATTATATCATTGTTCATGAAAGCGCCCATGAATGGTTTGGTAATAATATAACCACGAACGATATCGCCGATATGTGGGTGCATGAAGGCTTTGGGTGCTATAGCGAAACATTGTACACAGAGTATTGGTTTGGTAAAGAAGCCGGTAATGAATACAATTATGGGTTAAGAAAAAGTATTCTAAATAATTTTCCTGTAATTGGTTACTATGGTGTGAATGATAATATAAGTGGAAGAAACCAGGATATGTATTCCAAAGGCGCAAACCTGCTTCATACCATCCGGCATAGTATGGATAACGATTCGGCTTTCCGGTTAATATTAAGAGGGCTTACTAGAGTTTTCTATCATCAAACGGTTAATTCTACCCAAATAGAAAATTATATCAGCAGGCAATCGGGTTATAACTATAGTAAAGTGTTCGACCAGTATTTAAGAAATATCAGCCTGCCCAAATTTGAATTTTATTTTAGCGCAAATAAAAAGAAGTTGTTCTATCATTATACCGATTGCATAGATGGTTTTAATCTTCCACTGGTATTAAAAAATAACGTTGCAAAACTTAGGATTATTCCGGTAAAAAAATGGAACAGCATGGAAATTACAGCAGGTGAAGCAACTTTATTTAGTGTACCGGCAATCGAGAAAATGTACTATATAACAACGAACGAGATAATTGGTAAAAAGAAATAAAAATGAAAGCGATTCCTCCAATAAGTAACGATACAGGCTAATAAAAATATTTCATTCAAAATAAAGTAAGACAAACATAACAAAATGGAAACTTTATCCCAACAAATAAATACACCCAACCAGAAATGGACAGCCCTGCAAAAAAATGCTTTCCGTTTTTTCTTTATTTTTTTATCCGCCACTTCGCTGCTGGCGTATAATATTTTCTTTATGGTAATGGATACTTTTTTTACAGAAAGCCATTATACAGAAACGCATAAATTATTTGGCATACTAAGTAAACCGGTACAATGGATTGATGTACATTTTTTTCATATCGGTTACAATCCTGAGACAAACACACCATTTTTTGGTGATGGAAGGTTTGGATGGGTGCTATTACCAACCGTTTTTTCACTATCCATCATCGGGGCATTTATTTGGGCCATTGCCGACAGAAAACGGACCAATTATAATAAACTGCATTACTGGTTTCGCACTTACCTGTGCTTTTATATTTTTATAGCAATGATATCGTATGCCGTACAAAAAATGATCCCCACCCAAATGCCTTATCCAAACATTGCCTCTTTGCTAACCCCGTTTGGACAAAAAAATAAGATGGCACTTGTTTGGGATTTTGTTGGTATCAGTCCATCCTATAGTTTTTTTACAGGCCTTTGCGAATTGACCGGATCATTGCTGTTACTCTGCCGCCGCACCAGGGTATTTGGTACTTTATTTATGCTGACGGTTTTGCTAAATGTAGTGACCTTAAATGTATTTTATAATATCGGCGTAAAATTAAACTGCATGCTGTTGTTGCTGATCAACTTATTTTTACTGGTGCCTTATATACCAAAACTATTCAGGTTCTTTTATTATTTGCAACCGGTTTCGCTGGCAGAAAAGCAGTATACTTTTTCATCGCCCTGGAAAAAATATGCAATCATAGCATTGATGCTGGTGCCTGCATGGATGAGTTTTAAAACTATCACCAGGGTGGTTGACATGAATGCGAAAAATATCTTTAACAGAAAAGAACAGCGGCTATATGAAGTAAGTAGTTTTATAAAAGGCAATGACACTTTGCCTCCGCTGCTTACAGATACCCTGCGCTGGAAGCGGCTTGCCATTACCGATTACCAGGGAAGAAGGTTTGCCATTGTCTACAAAATGAAGGATGAACGGGATGGATACGCTTACCAGGTGGACAGCACTAAAAAAATAATTACGTTTACTGATAATCCCGATAGCACCAGGAAATTTTATTTCAGTTATACTGAGCCTGCTAAAAACAAATTGTTATTGAAGGGTAAATGGAATGGGGAAACTGTACAGGTGCTGCTTGACAATATTGATGTAGATAATTTGCCCATCGTAAAAGAAAAATTTACCTGGGTTAGAAAAATTTAAGAACACACAGTTATCTTTTACTATGCTATTTTTTCAAGCCATATTTAAGTGCCGGTATAATCTTCAAAATGTATCAGTCAAATAAAATTAAACTTACTGTACTATGATGGTTCAAAAAATGATTGCAGTTGCACTGCTTCTTTTGATAATTAGTGGTTGCAAAACAGCATATCAATTATCATCAACAGAAAATTCAGGGGCATGTGGAAATTATACAGGTTTGAAACGTTAGATAGTTTATCCGGCAAATGGAGTGCAGATACAACGAGGACAGGTTACTCCGGATATATTTTGTATGATGGCTTTGGACACATGGGTGTAGAGCAAAACCCACCAGGTTATAAAGAATTTGACGTAAGCAAAAATATTGACAGCATGGATAACCGGGAGTTAAAAAAGATAGCCCGTCTCTACTGGTCTAACTACGTCTATTTTGGGAACTATACAATTGAAAACAAAACAATAGAACATAAAAAGCTTTCCGCAACCAATCCTGCAGAGTGGGGTACTTCTTTAAAAAGGGATTTTGAATTTAAAGGAGATACACTCATTCTAATAACGCAAGAAAAAATAAATGGCCATAAACTAAGAATATTTTGGCTAAAATTTGCCGGGCCGTAAATACACTCTTTACTGCTGTATCTCCAAAAGGCATCACAATCAAAACGGGTGTTTAATATTTTTGTCAAAGAAAGGGTTGCGGACGAATGTATGTCTATCAGGTTAGCCGGTAACACCCTTTTCTTTTCTAATAAAACAACAGCCAATATTATTTGCGAAAAGAATCTATCAGAAATACTCGGCAAAGAAACCAGTGCAAAAATTCGTGTTAATTTGAGGTTGTTTAGAAGAAAAACCTGATGGCGTCAAGTATTGATATAAAAAATAAAAGAACCTAAAGAATTGAATGTTAAGCAACAATGCCTGCCAATCGCTTTAAGTCCATTATAAATAAGTTCGAAAATTGTACAGGGAGGACGACAATTGTAAAGCCTAACTATCAAATAGTTAGGCTTTTTTTATTTTTACTAAACACATTAACAATGGTAATTTAATACTTCGGCTTCGTTTAGTATTAAAG
>JANXSR010000411.1 GCA_025352625.1 Ferruginibacter sp. | reverse complement strand
GCTGCCAGTTTTACGCTATAAATAGCACCTAATTTAATGGCAATACGTTCGCTGTTAGCAGCACTGTCCTTCATACAAAGTAGTGTGTATTTAGTGGACAGTGTATCCATTATGTTAATTACAGGTGCTTTTTTTGCAGGTATGCTTTCTTCTTTTTTAGCAACTTCTTTTATAACACTATCCTTCTTTATTTGAGGTTCAACTTTTTTCTCCGATGCGTTATTACAGGCGTTTAGGATAAGGAATATTGCAGCGAAAAAAAATGTAGCCGCAGGCATCTTCTTGTGTTTCATATAACAGTGTTTGTACATTAAGAAAGTGAAAAATAGCGAAATGCTTTTTTAATTGCAAATAATTTACACCGTTAGTGAAGGTTTGGTTCCTTATATCGTATCATTCAATAATAATAATATATCTATCTAAGGATAAGTTTTCCTTAATTGGTAATTCTACAGTAGGTTTGCATCCCGATCTTTACAAATTATGTACAACATTACTTATCAATTCGAACAAAAAGGCCTTGAACCAATAACTTTTACCGGTGTTGAAGATGGACAGTCATTACTGGAAGTAGCTTTAATAAACGACATTAATCTTCATCACAATTGTGGCGGCGTTTGTGCCTGTAGCACCTGTCATATTTATATAGAACAGGGAGATGAATTTTTAGAAGAATTAAATGACAGGGAAGAAGATTTTATTGACAGGGCAGTTAGTCCCCGTATTAATTCGAGGTTAGGATGCCAGTGCGTTTTGCAAAGTGGCAGCGGAAACATTGTGCTAACCTTACCTGACCAAACACAGTTTTTAGGAGAATAAAAATAAATTCAGCTAATTAGCTGAATTTATTTTATCAATAGCTAATTTGCAATTTTCCTTAAAATAAAACACAAATTAATTTGAAACATTAGTATTGCACTAATGAGCAATTCACAAAAATGAGTATTATGACTTTTGAACCTCCAATACATTGGAACGATTATGAAGATATAGCAATGAAGTTGTATGAACGTTTTGGGGATGATTTTAATGAAGGTAGAATATACCGCATACGCTTTACAGACTTACATAAATGGATATTGGAAATTCCCAATTTTGCGGGTACTGCCGAACAAAGTAATGAAGGGCATTTGGAAATGATACAAAGTACCTGGGTGTATGAATGGAGAGACAGTCAAAAAAAATAGCCGTGTTTTTTTAAAAGGTAATTTTTATTTAGCTGTTTAACCTTTACGACTTACCTTAATACAATGAATATTTTATCTTTATTTAAACCCATAAAAACTTTTGTTTTTGATGTGGACGGCGTATTGGCCACGAGCCTGGTAGTTGTTTTACAGGGAGAAATGGCTCGCAGCATGAATACAAAGGATGGTTTTGGATTGCAGCTTGCCATAAAAAAAGGGTATAGGGTTGTAATTATTTCAGGCGGTAAATCAGAACCTGTTAGGGAGCGCCTGGCTGGCCTTGGGATAAAAGATATTTTTTTAGGGATACATCACAAAAAAGAAATATTGCTGGAATATATGTTACAGCATAATTTAAAATGGGAAGAGGTTTTGTACATGGGCGATGACATCCCTGATTATAGCCCAATGCAGTTAGTGGGGTTGCCTTGTTGCCCTGCAGATGCTACTGATGAGATTAAAAAAATATCCAAATACATTTCAACAATAAATGGCGGATATGGATGTGGCAGAGATGTAATTGAAAAAGTGCTTAAGCTAAACGGAGATTGGGATCTTGATACAACTATAGCGTCTAAATAAATATTAAGTATTTCATCTTTTGCGGTGATGCTTAATTTCATAACTGCAATAAAGCATGAAATTATTATTTGCCTTTTTTCGATTGATACGCTGGCCAAACCTTGTTTTTATTGCTTTAACCCAATCACTTTTTTATTACTGCATCATTGTCCCTTCGTTGCCTGAAAGCTATTACCATCTTCAATATACATTTACACAACCTCTTTTTTTTATATTAATGCTGGCATCAGTTTTTATTGCTGCGGCAGGGTATATTATTAATGATTATTTTGACATAAATATTGACCAGGTAAATAAGCCTGAAAAAATGGTGGTTGAAAAAATAATTAAACGTCGCTGGGCAATTGTTTTGCATTGGAGCATTACTACGGCAGGCCTTATTTTAAGCCTCTATGTTTCTTTTAAAACAAGTGTTATTGTAATTATTGCAAATGTGCTTTGTACATTATTACTTTGGGTTTACTCCACGAGTTTTAAAAAGAAATTGCTATCGGGTAATGTGATCATTTCTTTATTAACAGCCTGGACGGTACTAGTGCTTTATTTTGCTACCAACAATACCTATCATTTTGGGGTAAATTTTTCTGTTGAGATTTTTACTGCCATGAACCGTATTTTTAAATTTATTATTTTGTATGGTGGCTTCGCATTTATTATTTCATTGATTAGAGAAGTTATAAAAGATATTGAAGACAGGGAAGGAGATGCCAGGTACAATTGCAAAACGATGCCAATTGTTTGGGGTATTCCGGCTTCTAAAGTTTTTGCAGGTGTTTGGCTGGTGGTGTTAATTGGCGCATTGGCCATTATACAATTTTATGTGTTTCAATTAGGCTGGTGGCTTACAGCAATGTATTCTTTATTGCTTGTTATACTGCCGCTTGTTTGGATACTTCGTAAATTATATACAGCACAAAGTATTTCGCAGTATCACCAGTTAAGCAGTGTAATTAAACTGGTAATGTTAAGCGGTATCTTGTCAATGATTTTCTTTAAAATACATGTGTAGTTATATTTCATTTAAAATTTTGACAGTAAGTTTGCCGGATGAATTCACTTACTGAAAATAAATTACCGGTTTCTTCCTTACATAAAAAAATAATTTTAGCATCACAATCTCCCCGCCGCAGGCAATTGCTTGAATGGGCTGAAATTCCTTTTGAAATCATCATCCAATCAACAGACGAATCATATCCTGCCAATTTATCTGTTGAAGAAATTGCCATTCATATAGCCCGCAATAAAGCCCTTGCTGTTCTGCAGGCTACACAAGTAACCATTCCAGTGCTTGCGGCGGATACAATTGTGGTACTCTGTAATGAAGTAATTGGTAAACCTGTAGACAGGGCTGATGCCATCGCTATTTTAAGTAAATTATCCGGTCAACAACATACCGTGATAACAGGTGTTGTTATAAGGCATGGCGAAAAAGAAATTGCTTTTGCAGACGCAACAGAAGTTGAATTTCATCCATTAACATTGGAGCAAATAGTATTTTATGTAGATAAATATCAACCCTACGATAAAGCCGGTGCCTACGCCATACAGGAATGGATTGGTGTGATTGGTATAAAATCTGTTAAGGGTGATTTTTACAATGTAATGGGCTTGCCTGTTAGCAGGGTAGTGCAGGCACTATTGCAATGTTGAATTTGATTTTGTAGTTTGGTAAATATTAATCGTTCTTCTTTTACCAACAATATCAAAACCAGCACCCATGACAGAAAAGCTTCTTCAATACATCTGGCAGTTTCAATATTTTAATAAGACAGCTTTAACCACCGTTGAGGGGGAAGCACTACAAATAATTTATCCCGGGTATTTAAATAACAACCAGGGCCCCGATTTTTTAGAAGCAAAAATAAAAGTTGGAGATACGAATTGGGCAGGAAATATTGAATTGCATATGCTATCATCAGACTGGCATGCCCATAAACACAGTGATGATAAAAATTACAAAAATATTATTTTGCATGTTGTTTGGCTGGAAAATACTGATGTAGAATTGCCATTTCCAGTGCTGGAATTGCAAAACAGAATTTCCAAATTTTTATTAAGCCGGTATGATGAATTGATGAGTGCTGCAGCTTTTATCCCCTGCGAAAAAAGTATTCATCAGGTTGAGTTACTAATTTGGAAAAGCTGGAAAGATCGCCTGCTGGCAGAACGCTTGCAAAATAAAGCTGCCGTGATTTTTGATCACCTGGCCATCAATAAAAATCATTGGGAAGAAACTTTTTGGTGGTTAATAGCAAACAATTTTGGTATAAAAGTTAACAGCGATGCTTTTGAAAAAATTGCCCGCTCTTTACCATTGAATATTTTAGCAAAACACAAAAATCAAATTCAGCAGGTGGAAGCTTTGCTGTTTGGGCAGGCAGGATTATTAAACAATAATTTTACAGAGGCATATCCCCAAATGCTACAAAAGGAATATGCTTTTTACAAAGTAAAATATAAACTTCAGCCGACTGCTATACCACTATTTTTTCTACGCATGCGGCCGGCAAACTTCCCTACTGTAAGGTTAGCGCAACTGGCTATTTTAATTCATCAAAGCGTTAATTTATTTTCAATTATCAAGGAGGCCAAAACACTAAAAGAAATTAAAGAATTGTTAAATGTTACGGCCAACGACTACTGGCACTATCATTATATTTTAGATGAAGCTTCGGCCTTTAAAGAAAAACGTCTTGGATCTCAAATGGTCAATAATATTTTAATCAATACTATTATTCCAATTGTTTTTGCATTCGGGCTTTACCATAAAAATGAAGTGTATAAAAACAAAGCACTGCAATGGCTGGAGCAGGTTGCGGCAGAGAAAAATAATATTACCAACGCATTCGCCGACTTGAAAACTGAAAACAAAAACGCTTTCGATTCGCAAGCCCTCATTCAGTTAAAAAATGAATATTGTAACAAAAAACGTTGTTTGGAATGTGCCGTGGGTAACCGTTTATTGAAAACAGTTATTGCCAATCATACCTAGTATTTATTATTACATCCGGATGCAAACTTTTTATTACGGGGCAATTATCGCCTGTTCTTTGTAAAATAGTTTTATCTTTTTCATCCAGGCCAAGTGTTTTGGGAAGGGTAACTACCGCATCAATTTTCGAAATCCTTCTTGGGTCGCTTGCCATATATTTTTTTATATCAACTATGGAGTCTTTTAGTTCAATACCCATATCAGTGGCTTTCATTGCCATTGTGGTTATCATGCAGGTTGCCAGTGCGGTGCATACCAAATCAGTAGGAGAAAAGCGTTCGCCCTTGCCTCTGTTGTCTGTAGGAGCATCGGTTTCTATAACGGAATTACTTTGCAGGTGCTTTGCATTACATCTTAAATTACCTTCGTAAAGAATGGTTGCTGTCATTGTACTATTTTTGCATAAATTTACTGAAGTAAAAAATTACTATGCGCAAATTATTTTTTATTCTTCTGGCAGTAGCTGCCACGCCGACCCTATTTGCCCAACAAACAAAAAAGGACAAAAAAGAAGAACACCGTAAACGCATTAATCAATTAATTAAGCAGGAAGAAGAAGGTGTAATTACCTATCAGAAACATACTGTTTTTGGCTTCAAGCTTGTTAATGACGGGTATGGTGGATTTTTTGAAATAGGTCGTGCTCAATCTGTTAAAAAGGCTTTGTTGTTTCAACTGGATATTTCAGAACGTACACATCCCAAAGAGCAAAAACAGTCTAATCCGGATTACTCTGGTCCTAGATTAATTTATGGAAAGATAAATTTTTTCTATCCTGTTAAATTGGGTGTGCAGCAACAAATTCTCCTAGGTAATAAAAGCAATAAAAATGGCGTTAGCATCACCGCTAATTTTGGTGGCGGTATTTCGCTTGGCCTGTTAAGACCCTATTTTGTTGATGTATATGACACCACTAAAACTCCGCTTCAGCGAAAATCTATTCGTTACGAAAGTGCAGACAGTAATTTATTTGCAGATAATAGTCAGCTCTACTACCTGCAGGCAACAGGACCATCCTTTGGTAAAGGCTGGGGTAATTTAAAACTAACTCCCGGAGCTTATGCAAAGGCAGCGTTGCGGTTTGATTATGGTAAATATAATGAAGTAGTGAGCGCCATAGAAGTAGGCATGACTGCAGAATATTATGCAAAAAAAATTCCTCAGCTTGTTTATACTGACCCCAAAAGCTTATTTGTGAACTTATATGTTTCAATTATGTTTGGCAAGCGAAAATAGCAGCAGGTTGAAATACACCCATAGTTGTTAATTATTAATTTTATAATAGTATTACATGATAGAGTTACCGGTGGTTGATGGAGTGGTTGAAACCAAAATAAAAAAGCCAGATTGGCTAAGGGTTAAATTGCCAATAGGGCAAGATTATAAACACGTTAGAAATTTAGTAGATACGCATAAACTACACACCATTTGCGAGAGTGGTAATTGCCCTAATATGGGCGAATGTTGGGGAGAGGGAACCGCCACCTTTATGATTCTGGGAAATATATGTACCCGAAGTTGCGGCTTTTGTGCAGTTGCCACAGGTAAACCGGACCCTGTTGATTGGGACGAACCACAAAGGGTTGCAGAAGCCATTAACCTGATGAAAGTAAAACATGCCGTTGTTACTTCTGTTGACAGGGATGAAATAAAAGATGGAGGCTCTATCATTTGGTACAACACCATTAAAGCTATCAAGGCATTAAATCCCAATACTACGCTGGAAACATTGATCCCGGACTTTAAGGCTGAAACTGAAAATATACAACGCATTATCGATGCCGCACCGGAAGTAGTGTCGCACAATATTGAAACTGTAGAAAGATTAACAAGGCAGGTACGCATACAAGCCAAATACTGGCGCAGTATGGAAACGCTGCGCATTTTAAAACAGGGTGGCATGCGTACCAAGAGCGGCATCATGCTTGGGCTGGGAGAAGCAAAAGAAGAAGTAGTGCAAACAATGCAGGACCTGGTAGATAGTAAGGTAGATGTAATTACTATTGGGCAATATTTGCAACCAAGTAAAAAGCATTTGCAGGTGCAACGTTTTGTTCATCCCGATGAATTTAAAGAACTCAGAGAAATTGGATACGAAATGGGTTTTGATTATGTAGAAAGCGGCCCCTTGGTACGTTCGTCTTACCATAGTGAAAAGCATGTTATTAAAGGGTGGGGTAAAAACAAATGGCTGGAAGAAAAAGCAAAGAATTAGAAAAAATGTGAAAAATAAAATTATAAAAGCCATTGCGTTTCGCCTGGTTTTTATATGCATATATTATATAAATGGTGCGGTAATACAAAGTGCGTTTTGCCTTGCAGTTTACTATTTAGTTTAAGGAGCGGTGGTATGAGATAGTCATGGTAATTATTAAACTATTAAAGAGCTTTTTTTTTAACTCCCGACTCAAAAATTGACAATGATAACAACAGTACCAAACCAATAATAAAAAATCCATCCAACACCAATGCAGCGTCCCGCATTTCATGTGTTAATGATTCTACAAAACCAAAAGTGAATAGGCCTACCACAATTGATAATTTTTCAGTAACATCATAAAAGCTAAAATAGGAAGCCGTGTCAGGAATATTTTGCGGAATATATTTTGAATAGGTAGATCTGGATAAAGATTGAACCCCGCCCATTACGATTCCCACCAACACTGCAGCTACATAAAACTGTTGTGCATTGCTAACAAAATAAACGCCTGCACATATCAGCGACCAGATAGCGACAATGGTGGCCAATACTTTTGTGTTACCATATTTACTTGAGAGTTTTGCTGTAAAGGAAGCACCAATAATGGCCACCAATTGTATAATCAGGATGATGCTGATAAGGCTTTCCTCGGGCATATTCAACTCTTTGGCGCCAAAATTAGCGGCTACCAACATAATAGTTTGTACCCCTACCGAATAGAAAAAGAAAGCAGGGAGAAAACGTTTTAATAACGGCAGTTGTTGTACATTTTTCCATACCTTGCCAAGTTCTTTAAAACCGCCCGTAAAAACATTGTAACTGTGCGAACCTGCATTGGGCAAGCCTTTTGGCAATAGGTAAAAAGAAATAAAGGAGAAACCAATCCACCAGATACCTACAATTAAAAAGGATATGCGTGCAGGTAAAGCTTCGTCTGTAATGCCGAATGTTGCCGGAGATAAAACAAAAATAAAACAAATAATCTGTACCACAATACTGCCTGCAAAGCCATAAATAAATCCTTTGGCACTAACCGCATCCTGCTGGTCAATAGTAGCAATTTGCGGCAGGTAAGAATTATAAAATACAAACCCACCGCAATAACCGATGGAGGCCAACCCAAAACAAATCATACTGAATTCAAATGTATCCATTGTAAAAAAAAATAATCCTGCGCAGGCTAAACTTCCCATCCAGGTAAATGCCTGCATGTATAATTTTTTATGGCCTTTATAGTCAGCAATGGAAGTTAATATTGGCAGCAATACAACTATAATAAGGTAAGAAAGCCCTAATACATAATTTGACAATACTGTATTTACATACTTGTGACCAAAAAAAGAAACCATATCTCCCTGTTGCTTATTGGCCGTGATGGCTACATAATAGGCTGGGAATATGGTGGAAGTAATTACCATGTTATAAGACTGGTTAGCCCAGTCAAACATTGCCCATGCCCATATTGTTTTTTTATTGTTTTTAGCTTGCATAATAAATTATACTGCTCTCCTTATCCATCAAATACATGTTATATAAAACCTAACCAATAGTATGATTAGTAAATGTTGAAGGAAGAGCGGAAAAGGGTAATTTTATTTTATACCGTAATGATCATTCATTAACTTTTCAAACAACGATCCTGGTAATATACTTTTAAGAGTGGGAGCAATTGTTTGTCCTAATGCACCAACAAGATAGCGGTGCGATGGATTGGACGCATCAACAATTTTGCATAATTTATTAGCTATCATATCCGGGCTTTGTCCTTTGCTTTCATCTTTCTCTATACTTGCCACTGCTGCATTATATTCTGATTGTAATTTTGAATTGGTAATAGTAAAGGGCAATTTTTCACGGCTTTGTGTAAAGCCGGTTTTAAAATCTCCGGGGTTAATCACTACCACTTTTATTCCTGTATTTCGTAACTCCATCCGCAAACTTTGAGAATATCCTTCGATAGCATATTTAGATGCACTGTACATACTTTGATACGGAAGACCAAAAAGACCGGCCAGTGAACTCATATTTACAATTAAACCCTTTTTATTTTCAATCATGCCAGGCAATACAGCACTGCACATGCGCACAACTCCAAAAAAATTAACTTCAAATTGCTTTTTAGCATTATCAACAGGCATGGCATATGCAGCACCAGCAATACCGTTGCCGGCATTGTTTACAAGCACATCCAGTTTGCCTTCGGCTTGTATAATGCTACTAAGGGCATTGTTTACAGAAGCATCATTTGTAACATCTAATTCTATTGGCTTAAACGATACTGATTGTATCCGATTTAAATTACGTGCGGAGCCATAAACAATATGCCCCTTTGCCTGTAGTGCATTTGCACAGGCCAAACCGATTCCGGAAGAAGCGCCAGTTACAAGGATTACTTTTTTCATTTTTTAATTAGTATAGATTTTTTTAATTAGATGAATAGAGGATGAAGGTAAATTAATATTTAGTACAGTTTAGTTTCTTTATAAATATTCCCAGGAAAAAAATAGTGCTGTTTTAATAGATGAATTAACTTTTACTATCAATTATTTTTTGTGTTATAAAAAAGGGATACATTACCCTGTGGTTCATCTATTTGGTAACAAAGCACAATTACAGATTTTAGCAATTATACTTTTATTAATCTTTCCCTACAGAATAAGTTTATTTTTTATCATTTGAACTTACAAATTAGTACCAATTGAAGATTTAAAGAAAGTAGTAGTATGGTACGAGCATAAGAATCACTTCAAAAAATAATAATTTCATGTAACTTAAGGTATGGATAAGCGGACATTTATAAAAAATATTTCATTGTTGGGAACTGCTCCCGGCATTGATCATTTAGATCAATGGGTGAAAAAGTATCAACATATTTTGCCTGCAAAATTGGCAAGTGATGAAGATTTTTGGGAAGGTGTCCGCAAAGGCTACCGGCTTAAGCCAGCTTACATCAATCTCGAAAACGGCTACTATTGCATACAGCCGCAGGAAACCTTAGAGAATTTTATCGGCCATGTACGGGAAGTTAACAAGCAGGGAGCCTACTACATGCGTAGAACACAAATGGATGATAAGAGAGCCATGGCAGAAAAACTTGCAGCATTAGCAGGTTGTTCAAAAGAAGAACTGATTATTACCCGAAATACTACAGAATCATTGAACATGGTTATTGGCGGGATTCATTGGCAGGCAGGTGACGAAGCGATTATGGCCGAACAGGATTATGGTGCCATGCTGGATATGTTTAAACAGGTAGCTGCAAGGTTTGGTGTTGTCAACAAAATTTTATCAATTCCCAATCATCCGTCTTCTGATGAAGAGATCGTTAATTTATATGCCAGTGCCATAACAACCAAAACAAAGCTGTTGATGGTGTGCCATATGACCAACATTACCGGCCAAATTTTACCGGTACGAAAGATTTGCGATATGGCGCATAGCAAAGGTGTAAAGGTGCTTGTGGATGGAGCACATGCCTTTGCACAATTTGCCTATACTATTCCCGAACTGCATTGCGACTACTACGGCACCAGCTTACACAAGTGGCTGAGTGTACCACTTGGTGCAGGTTTTTTGTATGTAAAGAAAGAGAGTATTAAAGATATCTGGCCGCTGTTAGGTTCAGGTTCTGATAGCAAAGACGATGATATATATCGGCTAAACCATACCGGTACACATCCTGTTCATACAGATCTTGCCATTGCAAATGCAATTGATTATTATCTAAAAATAGGTGTAGAAAGAAAGGAAGCAAGGCTTCGCTACCTGCAACATTACTGGACAGATAAAGTGAGAAATATTCCGAATGTAATTGTAAATACACCAGTAGCTGTAGAGCGATCCTGCGCTATTGCCAACGTAGGTATTAAAAATATAAAGCCAGGTGATCTGGCAGCGATATTGCTTAAAAATTATAAGATATATACCGTGGCGATAGATTATGCAAATGTGCATGGCTGTCGTATTACACCCAATATATACACCACACCAAAAGATTTGGATGTGTTGGTAAAAGCGTTGACCGAGTTGGCGGCTAAATAATTTATTGATATCGTTATACAGTAAAAAATATACTTAAGACTGTTAGCATGAACGATTGTTAGTTTGAGTGTTTAGGTTCTTAAAAAAATTAATCGAAAAAAGAAAAATTGTGATTCCCCAAAAACTAAAACCAACCAGTATTGAAGCCTACATTACGGCGGCTCCTCCAGAAGTGCAGGAAAGATTACAACAACTTCATGCATGCATAATTGCAGCTGCACCCGGAGCTGTAGAGGGTTTGAAATGGAGTATGCCGGCGTATTCTTACAAACGAATACTTGTTACATTTGCGGTGTTTAAACATCATGTCGGATTCTATCCTACCCCCTCTGCAGTAAAGGCTTTTTCGGCCAAACTTGCCAAATATAAAACGGCAGCAGGTTCAATTCAATTTCCGCTGAACCAGCCCTTACCTTTCACCTTAATTAGTAAAATAACAAAGTTTCGTGTTAAGGAGAGTTTGGCAGAAGATGTTAAATGGAAATCATAAACAGCATTAATAAATTTAATACCGAATGTCTTTTACCTGAGTTTATAATCTGTTAAACCTTTACCTGTTGGATTATTTACAAAAAATTATACTTGATTTTGAACTTCAAAATGTGGAGGGAATTAAGGAATGTTTCAGAAACGGCATTCATCCCAACGACTATTATAACAACCAACCACTTATTTATGAATTGATAAATTTCTACCCAAGAGGGCCGAAATTTAAAGAATGCATAAAAGCTTTTGTGGAATATGATTTAAAGTTTGACGAAAAGGTGTTGCTGGCAGTTTTACTGGACGACGCTGTTTTACTAAACACTGAACTAAGTAATAATCCTGAAAATATAAAAAATAGATACTCATTTAATTGTGCGTTTACACCTTTGTTTGAAGTTACGTTGCTTCATATTTGTGCAGAATATAATCATCTTGATTGTGCAAAAATTTTGATTAAATGTGGTGCTGATATAAATGCCAGGGCAGGTATTGACGAACATGGTTTTGGTGGGCAAACGCCGATTTTTCATACCGTAAATCAGCATGAAAATAAATGTATTGACGTTATGAATTTTCTAATTTCAAAATCGGTCGACTTACATGTAACAGTAAAAGGACTTGTTTGGGGCAAAGGGTATGAATGGGAAACATTTATTCCATCGGTGAATCCAATCAGCTATGCAATGATGGGGCTTCTTCGGCAATTTCAAAGAAAAGAAATATTGATTTATGAAGTGGTATCCATTTTGCTAAAAGCTGCTTACGGCATAAACTATGTGCCACAGAACATTCCCAATGCCTATTTAAAAAAATGATTAGTGTTTCTATTCCTGTATACTCCCTCAGCAACTGACATTGTTTACACTTCTTTTATTCATCCATATTCAGTAAGTTATTAGGATATAGGGATGTTAGAATCAAACAATTGCTAGTATTAATAGCCTCTTATGGTATAATAAATTTTCCCCGCATATATGTGGTTAGGTAGATTAGCAACAACACAATCACTGTTTAAAAATATTTATTCAATAAAAATATTCAGTGCTAATACTTATAAAGCAAGCCCATTATAATCACCTTACCTGCACAATCATTTGTAAATCTAATAACCAAGAGGAAGCCAATTTTTCCTGCAATCTATTTAAATGTAAAAGGCATTTTTTTTGGCTACGGGTTAATACTTGGTATTGACAAGACTTTTATCTATAGTGCCTAAAAGATGCTTTGGTTAAAAACATATATACCGTTTATAAAGGAAATATTACCGAAGACTAAATGAAGGATTCTTCCCAATAAAAAAATAAGGTAAAATAATAATATATCATGCTAAATAAATTATCTTTAGAGACACACTTAAAAATAGCTGATCATGAAAAAAAATATACTTTTTTGTTTCGTTTTTGTCTGCACTTTTTTACTTGCATCCAATGCACAAATAATACAGTTAGTAAAGGAAATCAATACAAATGTTAATGCTGGTTCTAACCCACAAAGTTTTACTGTGTGTAACAATAAATTATTTTTTGTTGCTCAGGATAATTCGGACATCCGCAGGCTTTGGGTTACCACGGGTACAGAAGCCTCTACCCAATTGCTGGGCTTTAATCCGTCTTTTAACAATGCACATACCGTTGTAGCAGCGTATAATAATGAATTATACTTTGCCAATGACGATGGTATCCATGGATCAGAATTGTGGAAAAGCGATGGTACAGTGGCCGGTACAGTATTATTAAAAGATATCTATACTGGGGGTAATCCACCCTATTCAGCTCCGGAAGCCCTGACTGTAAATAATGGAAAATTATTTTTTGACGAAATTGGGGACAATGGTCTCTTTAATTTATATATGACCGATGGAACGGCAGCAGGAACTGTTATAATAAAAGAAGCTATCCGTCCTGCAGGCATTGCCGGTGTTCATCCTATACTTGGCGCTGATATTTATTTTAGTAAGGATAATTTGAACGGAACATATGGGCTATGGAAAACAGATGGTACCACAACCGTATTGGTTAAAGATAATATTCTTGACGTGGAACGTCCGGGATGGTTTGCAGTAATGAACAACAAACTTTATCTGAATGTAGCTGATGCGACAACCGGAACAGAATTATGGGTGACTGATGGAACTACAGCCGGTACGCACATTGTAATAAATTTAAGTACTAATAGTGGCAACCCCAAAGGCATGACGGTTTACAACAGTAAACTTTATTTTTCGGCCAGTGATGATACGCATGGTGAGGAGTTATTTGTTACAGATGGTACACAAGCTGGCACCAACCTGGTAAAAGATATATTAGTTGGAACCAATAGCAGCCTCCCGAGGGCAAGTATAGTTTACAATGGCTTTTTATACTTTTCTACCACAAATACCAATGAATTATGGAAAACAGATGGTACAGAGGCTGGTACAGTATTAGTTAAAAATACTTTTGTCCCGTTAAACTTTGCAGCTATATGGAACGGTAAGATGTATCTTGCAGATGGCCAAAATATCATTCATTTACAAGAAAGTGATGGAACATCGGGGGGTACAAAAGATGCGGCTGTTCAAAACGTCAGCTTCCCCATTGATGCAGTGTACAACCCGGATCAGGGATTTAATTTTACAGAGTACAATTCAGATCTTTATTTTGCGGGCAGGTGTTTTACTATTACCGGAGGTTTTGAACCAGTTAGACTTACCCTCGGTCAAAGCGGTCCTCTTCCGTTAAATTTACTTTCCTTTACCGGCGAAGTAAAACAAAACAATGATTTATTAAAATGGACAACTGCCAATGAAATAAATACCGATTATTTTATTGTAGAACAAAGTAGTGATGGATCAGTTTTTAAAATGGCGACAAAAATAAAAGCTGCTGGAACAACTCCTGGTAATAAAGACTATAGTTTTGCTCAATCTTCTTTACTTAATACAGGAGGTTTTTACAGGTTGAAAATGGTAGATATAAATGAAGCCTTTACTTACTCGCCTGTTATAAAATTAAAAAGAGATAATGATCGTTTAATTACAGCAATGTATAATGCTGCAACTAAACAAATAAGGCTTAGCAATTACGCTAACATCAACTACAAATGGCAACTTGCCTCACTTGGGGGCAGCATTTTAAGCCATGGTACTGCACGGCAGGGATTAACTGCTATTAATTCATCTAACCTGGCAAAAGGTACTTATGTAGTTATTTGTACAGCAAATAATATCAACCAAAACTTTAAATTGGTAATCTATTAGCAAGTATTTTATTGTTTTGTAACGCTATGTTCCCGGCCTGTAAAAAGGCTGGGAACATGCCGTTAATGCCAGCAAAGTGTTTTGATAAAATTTGCAAAAATCAGGTAAAAAACATGTCGCTGTAAAAATTGCATTTATAGATTTTGCAAGCCATTTATTTGATGATAAAAATTACTCTTCTCCTTTTAAAAATCCCTACTTCAATATTGCAATAATTATTCATCTATTGCAAATGTTACTTTACAAATATTTAATTTTTAAATCTGTAAAAGAAAAGCAGCAAAATAAAATCAAAACGGGTCTTTCTCATTTCCTAATGAGGTAAAATATGTAATATTGACAATTATTGCAACGCAATAATAAAATGCCTTCTTAATTTTTAACTTTTGCCTTCTTTGATTATCAAAAAAATAAAACAAATATGAAACTTTCAATTGCCATCTTGAAGTACTTGTTATTGTTAACGGTTGTGCTGACTACTTTCTCTTGTTCTAAAAAGGCAGGCAAACCCAAAATTTTGGTTTTTAGTAAAACCAGCGGCTACCACCACGAATCCATTGCCAATGGCAATGAGGCTATTCAAAAACTTGGCGGCAAAAATAATTTTGATGTAGATACAACTTCTGACGCTGCTATGTTTCAGGAAGATACGTTGAAGAAATATTCAGCAATAGTTTTTTTAAGTACTACCGGCGATGTGTTGGATTATTTACAAGAGGCAGCCTTTGAAAGATACATACAGGCAGGCGGTGGTTATATGGGTATTCATGCAGCAGCTGATTGCGAATACGATTGGGGCTGGTACGGCCGTTTAGTAGGCGGCTATTTTTTAAGTCATCCCGGTATTCACGACACTTTTCCTAATGTACAGGAAGGCATATTAAATGTAGTTGATAAAGAAAATATTGCTACCAAACATTTACCTGCACAATGGAAAAGAACAGATGAATTTTACAGCTATAAAAAAATCAATAAAGACACAAAAGTAATTCTGAAGATTGATGAAAAATCTTACCATGGAGGAGAAAATGGCGACAATCATCCGATGGCATGGTACCATGAATATGATGGTGGACGTGCATTTTACACAGCACTGGGGCATACCAAAGAATCCTATACTGAAGAGGCTTACCTGCAGCATATTTTAGGGGGCATTCAATATGCCATTGGCGAAAATAAGGAACTGGATTATTCAAAAGTAAAAACACAAATACCTCCTGAGGATAACCGGTTTACAAAAACGCAACTTTCGCAAGGTGAGTTTTATGAACCAACAGAAATGACTATCCTTCCCAATTTTGATATTTTAGTTTCACAACGCCGGGGAGAAATTATGTTGTATAAAAATGATACTAAAAAAGTAAAACAGGTTGGGTTTTTGAAAGCTTATTTTAAAACAACTACGAGTGGAGTAAATGCAGAAGAAGGTGTACTGGGGCTTTCAAAAGATCCTGATTTTGCTAAAAATAATTGGGTATATATTTATTATAGCCCTATTGATAGTAGTGTTAACCGTTTATCAAGGTTTACTTTTAAAAATGATACGCTTGATAATGCAACAGAAAAAGTAATTCTTGAAGTGAAATCACAACGGGAGATTTGTTGTCATACAGGTGGTTCCATAGCATTTGGTCCTGATAAATTATTGTATTTTTCTGCCGGCGATAACTCAACACCTTTTGATGAACCAGGTGCTAAATATGTAAACAGTGGCTTTGGACCTGCAAATGATTTTTCTCCCAATCAACAATATGATGCAAGAAGATCGAGCGGCAATACGAATGATCTTCGCGGAAAAATTATGCGTATTAGGGTAAAAGAAGATGGAACCTACGAGATACCGGACGGAAACCTGTTTCCAAAAGGTACTGCTAAAACAAGACCTGAAATTTATGTTATGGGTAACCGCAATCCTTATCGTATTTCTGTTGATCAAAAGAACAGCAATTTGTATTGGGGTGAAGTTGGTCCGGATGCCAACAATGATAGCCTGGCAACCCGTGGCCCACGTGGATATGATGAAGTAAACCAAGCCCGTAAAGCAGGCTTTTTTGGCTGGCCTTTATTCGTAGGCAACAACTATGCTTACCGCCAGTTTGATTACGGAACCGGAAAGAGCGGTGAGCCATATGATCCGGCGCATCCTGTCAACAATTCAAAACACAATACCGGTTTAACAGAATTGCCTCCGGCGCAACCTGCCTTTATCTGGTATCCTTATGCAGCCTCACCTGATTTTCCACAAGTTGGAACGGGTGGCAGAAATGCAATGGCAGGGCCGGTTTATTATACCGATTTGTATCCAAAAGAAACAAGGTTACCAGAATACTACAATGGCAAATTAATTATTTACGACTGGATACGTGGCTGGATAAAAGCAGTAACCATGCAGCCCAATGGAGACTTTGATAAAATGGAACCATTCTTCCCATCAATTAAAGTAAATTCTTTAATTGACATGGAAGTTGGACCAGATGGAAAATTGTATTTACTTGAATACGGCAATGGCTGGTTCACTAAAAATGTGGATGCTGGTCTTGCCCGTATTGATTTTAATGGCGGCAACAGGGCTCCTGTTATAACTGCCATTACGGTTGATAAAACTTCAGGTGTATTACCTTTTGCAGTTAAAGCAAAAGTAGAAGCAAAGGACTTAGAGAAGGATAAGATAACTTACACCTGGGATATGGGTAATGGAACAACCAAAGAAACAACAACGCCTGAGTTGGATTATACTTACACAACAGCGGGCGATTTTAAAATTTCGGTAGAAGTAAAAGACAACCAGGGGGCAGCTTCAAAAAGCAATACCGTTGGTATTTATGCAGGCAACGAAGCACCTTCAGTTGCGATTGAATTGAGCGGTGGAAATAAATCTTTCTATTTACCTGGCGTTCCATTGCAATATGTTGTTACCGCAACAGATAAAACAGATACTGCAAAAATTGATGCAGCCAATCTTTTTGTTTCGGTTGATTATGTAGAAGGCTTTAATAAAGCAGCTGCACCACTAGGCCACCAACAAGGGCAGGCAAGCATAGGTGGTAAAAATGTAATGTTATCACTTGATTGTAAGAGTTGCCACAAAGAGGCAGATAAGTCTGTAGGTCCTTCATTTGTACAGGTATCTGAAAAATATGGTAAGGACCCCAATGCAGTAAGTTACCTAACACAAAAAATAATTAAAGGAGGTAGCGGTGTTTGGGGAGAAGTTGCAATGGCAGCACATCCAACGCTAACACAGGAAGATGCTCATCAGATAATTGGATGGGTGTTATCACTTTCTAACAAAGCAGCTGTAAAAAAATCGTTGCCTGCAACTGGTACCATCATACCTCCGGCAAATGCCAAGCCTTCAAGTGTACTGGTATTATCTGCCAGCTATACAGATAAAGGTGGTAATAACATTAAAGCTTTAACAGGAAACAACGCTGTTTCATTTGCCAACAGTACTATGGCATTAACCGGTAAAGAAAAATTTAAGGGATTTACAACCATTAAATATAACGGAATGAATATTATGGTTTTCCCAACTTCTGCCGAAGGCTGGTTTGCGACTGAGCCGGTTGACCTTACCGGAGTGGGTTCTATAAACCTTACGGCCGGATGGCAGGCAGCTCCTGAAAAAGGGCTGGGTATAGAGGCCAGGCTTGATGCACCTGATGGTAAATTGTTAGGAAGTGGAACTATACCAGCACCAAAGAAAGGCCAGCAGGGTGCTGTTATTCCTGTGCCAATTGAAAAGGTAACAGATGGTAAAATGCACGCTGTTTATTTTATTTACAAGGCACAAGGACCCGTATCAGGCGGAATAAGGTCGTTGCAGTTTAATAGTAAGTAGTAAGTATATTTTTAACTAACCACCCATATTCAAATCAGGCTGTAGCCTGATTTGAATTAAGAAGAAATAATTTAAAGTGTAGTATGACTAATAAAGTGTTTTATATTTTGGTGATATTGCTGATGGGGTTAAACACAAAAGCACAACAAGGCATTACAGGTAGCGTTAAAGATGTTGAATTAAGGCCGGTTGCTGGTGCAACAGCACATTTGCTTAACACACAAAAATTTGCGGTAAGTAATAGTGATGGTAAATTTAGCATTGATGGAGTTAGCGCAGGCACCTATACCATTGAACTGTCTGCAGTTGGATTTGCAACAAAGGCAAGTGAAATTGTAGTAAAGGAAAATACTTCCTTTGATTTTCAGTTACAAAATTCCTTAATTCAATTAGAGACGGTAACTGTAACCGCAGAGAAAAAGGAAGAATTACTGCAAAAAATACCAGTGAGTGTTACTGCATTATCTGCAAAACAGGTGCAGGAATATCGTCTTTGGAACAGCAAAGATCTAACCGGCATTGTACCTAATTTGTATTCGGGAAATTCGGGAGATGGAAGAAATGTTACTTCTATCCGTGGCATCACTACTACTTCTTATGATCCAGCTGTAGCCACTTATATTGATGGAGTAAACCAGTTTAGTTTGGATACTTATATTCCTCAATTATCGGATATTGAAAGAATAGAAGTGTTGCGTGGACCACAAGGTACCTTGTACGGAAGAAACGCCATGGGCGGGGTTATAAACATCATTACCAAACAACCGGCTAACACAACCAATGGATTTGTTGAATTGAATATTGGTAATTATAACCAGCAACGATACAGTGCAGGTATTCGTTCTGCACTCATTAAAAACAAATTGTTCTTTGGAGCATCAGCAGTTTTTGGTAAACGGGATGGATACTATACCAACCAGTTTAACAATACTTCCTTTGATAAACAAAATGAACTTTCAGGAAATTATTACCTTAAATATTTGCCTGCCGCAAACTGGGGAATTACTTTGAATGTAAAACACCAGAACAATCGTAACAATGGTGCTTTTCCATTGGTGAATGGGGTTGAGGATGCATTCAATAATCCATACCAGTTAAATCAAAATGCAACTGGAAAAATGATTGATAATACATTCAATACTTCTTTGTCTGTTAATCATTCAGGAAAAGCGGTTAATTTTTCTACCCAGCTGGCCTGGCAAAATAACCATCGTTATTACAACGCACCGCTTGATGGTGATTTTTCTCCCATTGATGGAGTTACCGTTATCAACGATTATGGTAAAAAATGGAATAACGTAAAAGTATTAACACACGAATTGAAATTCAGTTCGGCTGCTAACAATTCATCAAGTATAAGCTGGACAGCAGGTACTTATTTTTTCCATCAAAACAACCCTAATAAACAGGCAACTCATTTTGGCAAAGATGCACAGGCTGTCGATCCAAATATACCTGACACCGATTTTTCCACCATCAATACCACCAAAGGCAACAACACAGGTATTGCATTGTATGGCCAAATCAATTATTCGCTTACAAAAAAATTAACCTTAATTGCCGGTCTTCGGTACGACTATGAGAATAAAAAATTAAATGTGCTGGGCGAATACCAAAAAGACGGCGGAGATGGTTTTGTTACCACACCGGATACAACAGCGTCTGCGCATTATAATGCGTTATCTCCCAAGCTGGGTTTAAAATACCAGGTTGCCGATAACAGTAATTTGTTTGTAATCTACAGCCGTGGCTTTCGCACAGGAGGTTTAACACAATTGTCTTCTGATCCATCTCAGCCGCCCCTGTATCCTTACAAGCCGGAGTACAGCAATAATTTTGAAGCAGGTATTAAAAATAATTTTCTGGATAACCGGCTTGGTTTAAATATTACCTTTTTTGTTACGCATGTAAACAATGCACAAGTGCCAACATTGGTTTTACCGGATGCCATTACCATAACAAAAAATACCGGCGAACTTAACAGCAAAGGAGCAGAACTGGAACTGTTGTTAAATCCAATTAAGGGATTGCAGATAGGATATAATTTTGGCTACACCGATGCTAAATACAAATCGTTGAAAGTTTCTTCAAACGGAGAAAATGTAAACCTTGACGGTAAGCGACAAATTTTTACACCAGATGTTACCTCAATGCTAAACCTGCAATACAGTTATGTGGTAAACGCAAAACACCAGGTAAAATTAATTGCCCGTGGTGAGTGGTTTTATTTAGGGCAACGCTATTTTGATTTGGCTAATAATATTCGTCAGTCGCCTTACAATATATTAAACACAAGGGTAGGGATTAGCGGCAAACACCTGGAATTATTTTTCTGGGCAAGAAATATTGGTAACATCAAATACATGGAATACGCTTATGATTTTGGTGCGGTGCATTTAGGAAACCCTGGTACTTATGGAGTAACGGTTAAGACCTTGTTTTAAAAGGTAAGTAGTCGTACTTCTGTAATTTTCTTCAACAATTTTAATGCAGTAAAATAAATTTATAAAGGGAAAGACATATGCCTTTCCCTTTTATCTTTTACAGAATACAGCTTCCATTTCGGGTACAATAAACTTTCTCCCTTACATTTGAATACAAAGTTTTTATGCATGAAAATTTTTTTATTGGTTGTTGCATTATTTATTGTTACCACGGTGCAGGCACAGGTATTGTCTGTTCGTGAACAGGCAAGGGTTGTAGACGAATTATTAACCGAACGGTTTAATAATTTATTGCCATCACTGATGGAAAAAGCAGGGATTGATATGTGGGTAATCATGAGTCGTGAGTACAATGAAGACCCTGTGTTGAAAACCATGCTGCCTGCCGAATGGCTGAATGCAAGACGTAGAACTATCCTTGTGTTTTATAATGATCCACAAAGAAAAGTGTATGAGAAACTGGCGATTGCCCGTTATGATGTAGGTAACAATATCAAAGCATCGTGGGACATGAAAAAATTTCCTGATCAATGGGATGCATTGATGGATATTATCACTGCCCGCAAACCGATTAAGATTGCGCTGAATACTTCAACAGATTTTGCACATGCAGATGGATTGGATCATACAGAATACAATGAATTTATGCAAAAACTGCCTGCTGCTTTTAAAAGTAAAGTAGTGTCTGCCGAAAACTTGGCAGTAGGCTGGATGGAGACAAGAACAGCCCATGAGATGCAAATTTATCCACAGCTAATAAATGCTACCCATAAAATAATTGAAGAAGGTTTTTCTGAAAAAGTAATCACACCCGGCGTCACTACTTCTGAAGATGTGGTATGGTGGTTTCGTCAGAAAATTAGAGAACTGGGCTATGATACCTGGTTTCATCCTTCTGTTTCAATACAGCGCAAAGACTCACAAAATTTTGAGCACCTTCGTAGTTTTTCTTCAAGACCAAAAGAGGACATTATTTTGCCCGGAGATTTATTGCACGTTGATATCGGCATTACCTATTTGCGGCTGAACTCAGACATACAGGAACATGCGTACATTTTACAACCGGGAGAAACAAAGGTTCCCAAAAATTTGCAGCAAGCTTTTGCAAAAGCCAACCGCTTGCAGGATATTTTAACGGGACAGTTTAAAGAAGGCAAAACTGGTAACCAGATTTTGGCAGATGCATTGGCACAGGCAAAAAAAGAGGGGATAGCACCCAGCATCTACACTCATCCAATTGGATACAACGGTCATGCGGCAGGCCCTACCATTGGCATGTGGGACCAGCAGAATGGTGTTGCCGGCAGCGGTGATTTTCCGATGCATTATAATACTGCTTATTCCATTGAACTCAATGCTGCATCAGATTTGCCGGAGTGGAAAAAGAGCATCCGCATTATGCTGGAGGAAGATGGGTATTTTGATGAAAATGGTTTTCGTTACATTGGTGAAAGGCAAAAAGAAATTTATATGGTGCCGCGGCGGATGGCAAATATAGGTTTGTAATATTTTTTACTGCATAGATTAAAAATGTGATCAAAGAAAAAATAGCCTTCAAAAATAGACTCCACCAACATTGCATAGCCATCATTCAACAACGCATCAATGCAGCAATTGAGTCAATGCAAAATGCACAAGCAGCGGCTAACAGTGAAGAGAAGAGCAGTGCAGGCGATAAGTATGAAACCAGCAGGGCAATGAGTCATTTGGAAAAAGATATGCATGCCCGGCAATTGACAGCCAATCAACATGAATTGGCTGCATTGTTGGCTGTTGATTGCAATACTATCCACACATCGGTTTCTACAGGAAGCATTGTTACCTGTAATGACATTACTTTTTACATCGCAGCAGGCCTTGGCAAAATTTCATTTGAAGGTGAAGCTATGTATGTTTTATCTCCCAATGCACCGGTTGCAAAATCATTGCTGCATAAAGTTGCAGGCGACAGCGTAAGTTTCAATAATAAGGAATTGATCATTTCTGCTATATTTTGATAATAGTTACTTTAACATACTGTAGCAATCATTCTATATTTTTTGTCCTGTCAATTGGCCAGTAAATACTACTTTCGCAGCATAATTAAAAAATAAACAACATGAGCGACGTAAAATTAACAACGGGCGAAATACATACGGCCAAAGGCGTTTTAAAATTTGAATTGTACGATGATGATGCCCCGATTGCAGCAGCAAACTTTAAAAAACTGGTTAGTGAAGGTTTTTATAACGGATTAACTTTTCACAGGGTGATACCTAATTTTATGATACAGGGTGGTTGCCCTGATGGTACCGGTGCAGGTGGACCAGGCTACACTATCAATTGCGAATTAACGGGGACCAAACAGATTCACGACCGTGGTGTTATGTCTATGGCGCATCGTGGCCGTAACACTGGAGGATCACAGTTTTTCATTTGTCACAACCGCAGGGGAACACAGCATCTTGATGGCGTGCATACCTGTTTTGGAAAGATAACAGAAGGGATTGATTTGATTGATGATATTAGTGGTGGTGATGTGATGGAGAAAGTGATTTTAACGTAGTTTGTTTATAGTCATGCGTTTTTAAGTAGCCACAGTAGGTGTTGCAGTTGAAAACTTTAATAAACCAAAAGAGGAAGTACAATACTATATTATTGCTTCCTCTTTTTTATGCTACATAGATTCATTGGTCATTCATAACTGATCACTTATAACTTTTTTCACTTTCACAAGATTGTTGATCATACCATTAAATATAAAATAGTGAAATGGCAACACAGAATACCAATACAATCTGCCCCATAAACCTTTTGGTCTAAAGGTTGCCGTTTGACGGAGGTATTGTTTATTGTCTTTTTTCATGATCTTAAATTCGAGCCAGGCTTCTCCCGGCACTTTCATTTCTGCAAACAACAATAGCCGCCTGTTTTGTTTGTCTGCAATCAGTACCCGCCAAAAATCAAGTGCGTCGCCGGGATGTATTGACAATGGATCTGTTCTTCCTCTCCTTAACCCAACGCCCCCAACAAACTTATCCATCATGCCCCGCACTTTCCAAAGCGCATTGCCGTAATACCAGCCTCTTTCACCACCAATGCTCCAGATGTTGGCAAGCACACCATTCAGTTCACCGGTTATTTCCCGCCATTTTAAATCTTTAAAGCAACCAAATTTTGGCACTTCAATATAGTTCATCATGCCCTGTGGTGCACCGCTGCTGCTGAATGCATCTTTCCAGCTACTGAGTACCATGTGTTGTTCAATTTTTTCAAAAGCCATTTGTACGGCACTTTTGTAGGGTAACAATTCAATGCCTAGTTGTTTAGCCAAATCATTTTCCCGGCAAACCACATTTACCTTCATGCTATTTACCAGGTTAACAGCCAGCGGGTAGGAGGTAGAGGTAACAAAATACAACCAGTAAGAAGATAATTTTGGAGTCATTACAGGGATAGTGAAGATGCGCCTTTTTAGCTTTCGCACTTCCGCAAATTTCAATAACATATTTTTATAACTCAGCACTTCAGGGCCACCAATATCAAAGTCTTTATTAAAGGTGTTTTCTTTTAGTATTACACCACCTAAAAACTGAATCACATTGCGTATAGCAATTGGCTGGCATAAGGTGTTGAGCCATTTTGGGGTAATCATCACCGGCAATTTTTCAACAATGTCTCTCATTATTTCAAATGAGGCACTGCCTGAACCTACAATGATTCCAGCTCTTAAAACCGTTACGGGTGTTGTTCCGGCTCTCAATATTTTTTCAACACCCAATCTTGACTCAAGATGTTTGGATAAATGTTTTTCATTTACAATGCCGCTGAGGTAAATAATTTGCCGGCAATTGGTTTGCTGAATAAAAGTAAGAAAACTCTTTGCCACAGCAGCTTCCTGTTCCACAAAATTGTCTTTGTTGTTCATGGAATGTACCAGGTAAAATGCGACGTCAATTTCTTTTGGAAAAATTATATCTGCTGAATTTTCTAAAAAATCAATTTCTATTATTTGTAGATTTTCATGCTGATGATCCGTTTCAAACCTGAGACGGTTTCTTACACAACAATACAAATGGTGACCTTCATCCACCAGCACGGGAATTAACCGCTGACCGATGTAACCATTGGCACCTGTTATAAGTATGTTCATATTAATGCAAACAATTTTTTGCAGATAAAGTTGAGCACACGTATTAAAGCACGTTTATTTAGGATCTAAAATCTTTTTTAGTCTGTCACTTAAATCCTGCAAATGATATTTGGTTGCTTTATCGGATGATGAAGCTGCGGCTGCATCTGTTTGTATTTTTAATTCGCGGCAATGTCCTTTTAAATAAGATAAAATATCTGATTTTTTTGTATCCACAGATGGAGAAGTATTTCCAAAAAATATCGTGATTCCTCCTGATGCAGGGGAAGGATTTATGATGTTACCCAATCTTTCCACATAAGCTTTTTGTAAATTTCTCCTGTAGATGTCGATTGGCTTTTTACCGGGAAGCTCTGTAAAAATACTTTGTTTAAGATCGCCCAGTAAATCACTAATGGTGTAGGCCTGGTTTCCGATAGAGGCCTCTGCATTAAGCATTTTATTCATTGTGTTAGTATTCAACATTCTGCTCAATGCGGCTTCCTGCAAAGCTAAAATTGTGCTGGTTGAGTTAACACCTGTTTTGCCGGAAATAGCTTTATTAATCAGCCAGGTTGGAGTAGTAAATACCTGCTTGTTTATAAAATCGGCAGCTTCCTTTTGAGTTGCCCTGCTTACAAATTCATATACATCGCCTGACTGGTTATTTTTTTTCAAGGTCTCATAAATGCCACCAAAGTTGTAACATACATGACCAATGTACCTGCGAAACTGTCCTACCACTTCTCCATAAATTTCATTTAAATCGCTGTAATCTTCATTGGCTTGTTTTGTCCACACCGGTAAATTGGGCACGATGCGTTGGAGGTTTTTTATGCCGTAAGCAGAGGCTTTCATTGCATTGTCTCCAATACATTCACTTTGATCACGGGGATCATCCGGTTGCCCCTGCCGACCGTAATAATATCTTTTGTCAGCCGCTTTTGCATCAACCCATTTATCCAGAATAGCAACTTCATCTTCTGCTGTGGCAGCGTCTGGTAATAATTTGTAGCCCCACTCAATTGCCCATTTATCATAGTCACCAATGCGGGGGTAAATGCCAGCTGCAGAAATGTTATCTTCTGGTTGTGCCACATAATTAAAGCGGGCATAGTCCATAATGCTGGGCGTATGGCCGTTTGCTTCAACCCAGGCTTTGTTACGCAAATTTTCTACGGGAACTCCAGATGAAGAACCAAAGTTGTGTGGCAGGCCAAGGGTATGCCCCACTTCGTGCGATGATACAAAACGAATTAACTGCCCCATTAACTCATCATCAAAAACCATTTTGCGGGCCCTTGGGTCAATTGCCCCGGCCTGTATCATGTACCAGTTACGCAACAGTTCCATTACGTTGTGAAACCAGCCAATATGACTTTCGATAATTTCTCCGCTACGGGGGTCGGTAGTGCTTGGGCCATAAGCATTTTGAACAGGAGACGGCTTGTAGATGATACCACTGTTTCTAGCATCTTCTAAACTCCAGGTACTGTCTTCTTCCCAGGTAGGGGCCACTTTGCCCATGATGGCGTTTTTGAAACCTGCTTTTTCAAAAGCACCCTGCCAGTCATTAATACCTTGTATAAGGTAGGGCACCCATTTTTTTGGAGTGGTAGGATCTATGTAATAAATAATAGGTATATACGTTTAGGTCGCCCAAAAGTTTACTCTTTGTCACCGATTCTTTTTGGATTGTTCATTACCATTTTTTCGATCAGGTTGTGAAAAATCGTATCCATATTGTTCCGTCTATTGTATCTGTAATGGTATTC
>JANXSR010000388.1 GCA_025352625.1 Ferruginibacter sp. | reverse complement strand
AAGTAAAGTGAGTGTTAGGGGATGAAATATTAGTGAGACTGGCTTTTCGGGTAATTAAATAATCAAGCACATCTTCATTGTGTATTAGTTTTGTTTTATCCCATCCCTGGGTTTCCATAAAATACAGGTAGTTGGGCAGGCCGCTCCGATGGCTTAGTAAACTTAAAATGGTTACACCGGGATAATTAAAGGCAGGGAAATACTTAGCATATTCATCCTCAATATTTAGCTTACCATCCTGCCACAATTTCAACACGGCCATAGCCGTAAATGTTTTAGAAACAGACGCAATGTGAAAAGAGGTAAGTGAATCAATCACATCATGCCTGTCTAAATGGCCATTGCCATTATATGCTTCAAAAACAATGTTACCGTTTTTTGCTACCAGCATACCGCCATTAAATGCAGCCGGTTTTAATGAACTGTCGTACCATCGTGCGGATGCATTGTTAAGCCGCTGTGTTTCTTCTTTTGATAAAGGTACCGCAGCAGCTAAAGAGATATTTGCGGTGCTGTCATTAACGGTAATAATTTTTTTATTGGCAGTTGAATTGCAGGAACTCAGTAACACCGGCAAAGTAAAAATTGCACAGCACAATATTGAACATACATATGTTGCCACTGGATGGAAAACTGACTTTTTTAATGGTATCATAAAATATTAAGCGCTAGAAGGAATATATTTGTGCAAAATAAGAAGTAATATTCATGGCAGAGAAAAAAATAACAAGTTATCCAAAAGAGAAAATTAATATTCTTTTTTTAGAGAATATAAGTGATGTGGCTGTAAAATATTTTAATGACAAAGGTTATGCCAATGTTAGAAAATTAAATGGTGCTTTAAGTGAGGAGCAATTAATTAAAGAAATTAAGAATGTACATCTGGTGGGCATTCGCAGCAAAACCAAGCTAACTGCTAAAGTACTTGCGGCAGCAGAAAAATTACAGGCAATTGGTTGTTTTTGCATTGGCATTAACCAGGTAGACCTTGCTGCTGCCACTTCGCATGGTATTGCTGTATTTAATGCACCCTATAGCAATACAAGAAGTGTGGCAGAACTGGTAATAGGTTCTTCTATCATGTTAATTAGAAAAATTATTGATAAAAATAAAGCAGCCCACCAGGGTATTTGGTTAAAAGAGGCTACCGGCAGTTATGAATTGCGGGGCAAAACACTTGGTATAATTGGTTATGGAAATATAGGAAGTCAGTTAAGTGTGTTGGCAGAAGGATTGGGTATGAAAGTAATTTTTTATGATACCGAAACAAAACTGCCATTGGGTAATGCAGAATCTAAAAAGAGTTTAAAAGAAGTGGTTAGCCTGGCAGATATTGTTTCGCTGCATGTACCTGAGATTGCAAGCACAAAAAATCTTATCAATAAAAACAACCTTAAGTTTTTTAAGAAAGGTGGTATATTAATCAATTATGCAAGGGGCGAAGTTGTAGACCTGGATGCATTGGCAAAGTCTTTGTCAGAAGGGCAAATAGGTGGTGCTGCCATTGATGTTTTCCCATGGGAGCCGGAAAAGAATGGCGATAAATTTACCAGTCCGCTACAGGGGTTAAGCAATGTGATATTAACGCCGCATATTGGAGGAAGTACACAGGAGGCGCAACACAATATTGGAGACGATGTAAGTACCAAATTATTTAATTACCTGGAAAAGGGTATTAGCTTTGGCTCACACACAATACCTGCATTGAGTCTTCCTCCACAAGAAGGAACACACCGTATTTTACATATTCATAGAAATGTACCGGGGGTGTTATCAGAAATAAATACACAACTCTCTAAACACAAAATAAATATCCTGGGTCAATATTTAAAAACCAACGATGCCATTGGATATGTTGTGTTGGATGTAGACAAAAGTTTAAGCAATAATGCACTGGCATTATTAAGAAATGTAAAAGATACCATTAAGGTTAGGATGCTGTACTAATGGACTGGCAAGTGGCAATAGCGAATAGGCAATAATTAATAGGCAACGCACATTATTACAAACAAGTTGAGAAATTATTAATTGTCAGGAGGCAACTCATTTTTTCACCATTTACCATTGACTATTCACAACCACATTTAGAAATTTTTTTCAGCACACAACAGCAGGTATGACGAACGAAATCATAAAAAATTTATTGGAAGCGTTGCAGGTTTCGCCCGACAATATACCACTGCGTTTACAGGTGGCCGGTATGCTAATGACAGAAGAAAATTTCGAAGAAGCAACCAAACAATACCAGGAAGTGTTGCAACGCAGTTATGGTAATACAAAGGCCCAAAGTGGTTTGGCGGCTGGCTATTATTACCAGCAAAAATATTCTGCGGCTATAATAGTGTACGAACAAATGCACCAGGATATTGCATTGGCCGATCAGGTATTATATATTAAATGCCTGATAAAAGAACAATCCATGGAGCAGGCACTTGCCAGTTACCAGCAGGTACTGGCTTTAAACCCAGGTTTTGCAGATGAAGAAATTGATAGCCACCTGCGCATACCGACAGGCAATGAAATAACTGCGGATGATTTCGATTTTGATGACGATGAAAGTTATATGATGGAAAAACCATCCCTGCGTTTTAATGATGTGGGCGGCATGGAAAAAGTAAAGGAAGAGATTGCCATCAAAATAATTCAGCCACTTAAAAATCCTGAATTATACAAAGCCTTTGGTAAAAAAAGTGGAGGTGGTATTTTACTCTATGGCCCTCCCGGATGCGGTAAAACTTTTATTGCCAAAGCCACCGCTGGTGAAATTGATGCAAAGTTTATCAACATTGGTTTGCATGATATTTTGGATATGTGGATTGGTAACAGCGAAAAAAATCTGCATGAAATTTTTGAACTGGCCAGGCGCAACAAACCCTGTGTATTGTTTTTTGATGAAGTAGATGCCATGGGTGCCAGCAGGAGCGACTTAAAACAATCTGCTATGCGACACGTTATCAACCAGTTTTTAGCAGAGCTTGATGGTGTGGCATCTGACAATGAAGGTGTATTAATTTTAGCCGCAACCAATGCGCCATGGAGTGTTGATGCAGCTTTTAGAAGACCGGGCAGATTTGACAGGATCATTTTTGTAGCTCCACCAGATGAAGCAGCAAGGTTAAATATGATACAAAGCTTACTGCAATCAAAGCCAGTAGGGGAGATAGATATAAAGAAAATTGCTGCTGCAACAACAGATTATTCAGGCGCCGATTTAAATGCGGTGGTTGATATTGCAGTAGAAGAGAAGTTACGTGAATCTATGAGCAAAGGCAACATACAGGTGTTGCAAACAAAAGATTTACTGGTTGCTGTAAAGCAACACAAACCCACTACAACAGAATGGTTTGCATCTGCCCGTAACTATGCATTGTATGCCAATGAATCGGGTTTATATGATGATATATTGAAGTATTTGAAGATTAAGAAATAAAGCAGAAGGCATAAAGCCTAAAGCCAAAAGCGCAAGTCATAAAGCCCAAAGCATAAAATATTTGTAAGCCACTACCGGTAAGCCGTCAGCGCTCGGGCCCCAGTTTTTAGCCTTAAGCCTTTCGCCTTCAGCCTATAAAACCACACAATGGACCCATACATCGAAAGAGCTAATTTGTTATTACGCCAGGGCAGAGTGAATGATGCTGTTACACAGGTAAAAAATGCATTGGAGCAAAACCCGGATAATGACGAGGCGCTGGCCATGTATGCCCGCTGCTATTTTGATAAAAAGGAATTTGATGAAGGCATCAAAACAATTCTTCGTGCCATCGCAATTGATCCAGCTAATCCATATTATTTTTATTTGCTGGGGTTTGCATATTACAGAAAGAACAGGCTTGTTGAGGCTGTTGAAAGTTTGCAAAAATCCATTGCGGTGAACCCTTATTTTTGTGAAAGTTTTGGATTGCTTGCTTTGGTGCAGATAGAAGAAAAGCAATTTGAAAAAGCTTTGCAGACAGCTAACGAAGGACTTGCAATTGATCCCGAAAACATTACCTGCTTAAATGGAAGATC
>JANXSR010000380.1 GCA_025352625.1 Ferruginibacter sp. | reverse complement strand
TAATACCTAATCTGCGGGTGTCATTTATCCTTGATCCTTGCGTATTAACATTACCCTGGTTTAATTTAAAATACACCTGGTTGGTTTGCAACACATCATTTATAGAAAGAATAATGTTGGCTTTCTTCTTTAAAATACTTTTGTTGGCAGAAAGATACAGACCGCCAAAATTATCCAGTTCATAAAAATTTTGCAATGCCCTGGTACGCATAAAACCCTGCACATTCAGTGTAAGAGATTGGGCAGCTTTAAACTCATGGAACATAAAAAAGAGCCAGCTTCCACGTTTATAATCCAATGGTTGGTTTTGATAGATGCCGTTGTATTCATTAAAATTATATTGAACACCCATGTAAAAAAAATATTTTCCGCCGGGCGGTATGCCACCTACAAGCCTGAAATAATACTCTTTATTTTTACCTAAATTATCATAAGTGCGATATGCAATTTTTGTGGCGTCATCCTGGTACGTAACATTGCTGAAAATATTATTGGTCTGGTTAATACCCAACGCAAAAACTGGAAAATCATTAAAGGTTACATTAAACTCGTAGTTGGTAGTAAACTGCGGTTGCAGTTTTGGATTACCAACATCAAACAAATATTGGTCAACATACTTTGGGTAAGGGTTTAGTATTTCGTAGTAAGGCCGTTTAATACTGCGGCGGTAAATGGCGTTGCCGATTAATTTAAATCCAAACATTTTAAAAAGGTTGTGCCGCAGAAAAATGTAAGGAAACAAATCCGTCCGTTTAATAGAAAGCGTTGTGTCTTTGGGAATGAGTTGCCGGCCATTAATATCAGTAGTTTCCAGTCTAAACCCTGGTTTTATGGTAAAGCCATAAAACGTTTTGGCCAGTTGCAAATAGGCAGCACTAATGGTTTCCTTGTATTTAAATGTATTGGTTTGATAAGGATCAACCTGGCTGGGGTTGGTGCCGGTTGCGTAGATATAATCAGCACTATTGTTACTGTTACTGGTAGTTATTTTCAAGCCGGTTTCCAAAGTAAATTTGTTAGATAACTTTATTGTAAGATCGCTTTGCGCAACAAAAATATTTTTATCATTCTTGTTTTCGCCATAGCCCAATATGGCAGGTTTTACAGGCAGATAAAAATAATTATTGTAAGCCTGCGCATTGTTGTTATTGTAATAATTATAGTCAAACGCCATTGTCCATTCACTACCGGCAGAATCAATTTTATATTTCGATGAAATGTTATTACCAATAAACAGTGCATTCCCCTTATTGTTAACATCAGACTGACTGCTGCTTAATGCTTGCTGTGTTAGATATTTATCAATATTAATGGCATTGGTTGCATAGCTTTTACTATTGGTATTGCTCAGTCTTATATCATAAGCAATAGTTAGTTTTTTTGAAACAGCAACATCAATACCACCACTAAAATAATTGTTTAAAGAAGGATAAGTAGTGTACGCTTTTTGTGCAAGCAAAGAAGAATCTGTTTGTATAAACCGTTCTGAATTCAGTTCTTCAAAATTATTTCGTTTTGTAAACTGATAACTAAAATAGCTGTTGACTTTACCGACACTTTTATTAATATTAAAACCTGCTGTTTGTGTACCATACACTCCCTGAAAATAACCCATATTAAAACTACCGTTGCTACCTAGCTTAACGCCCTTTTTTAAAACAACATTTACAATGCCGCCACTACTTGCTGCATCATATTTAGCAGAAGGGTTACGCAATATCTCTATTTTACTAACGCTGCCAGCTGGTAAACTTTTTAATAAGGAGGCAAGATCAGTACTGCTTAATTTCATTTCACGACCATTAATAAAAACAGTGGCTGGGGTTGTGCTGCTTAAATATACATTGCCATCCTGGTCTATAACAGCCCCGGGTGTTTTTTCCAGCACTTCATAGGCATTGGTACTGCTGTTGGCTAATACTGTAGCATCAACAATGGTTTTATCATCTTCTTGTTTAAGAAGGGGCTTCCTTGCAGTTACTAACACACCAGCTAATACAGTCAGGTTCTTTTTAAAATGCAGGATTATTTTTACAGATTTGTCTTTTATATTAATGTTGGTATCTATTGACTGATACCCAATGAAAGAAGCCTTTAACAGATAATTATTAAAAGCGGTAACCACAAATACATTCCCCTTTGTGGTGGCTGTTTGCGAAAATAATAATTCAGTATCAGGTAAAGAATACAATTGCAACGTTGCACTGAAAATGCTATCATTTTTTGAGGCAGAAAAAACGGATAGCTGTAAGGGTATTTTCTGAGCAGTAGCCTGCAAACCTACACATAACAGCAGCACGAGTTTGGTTAGTTTAATAGTCAAAGTTTGGTATGGTTAAAAAAAGCACAACCTTTCAAACGAGAAAAGTTGTGCTGGCAATATTTTTGTTGAATATTTATATTATCTGTATACTATTTTTTCTGAGTAAATAACTCCTTCTTATCTACCACTTTTACTTTGTCTTTTTCTTTAAGCGTTTTACTTACAATGTCATAAGGGCCTGTAATTACTTCATCATTTTCTTTAAGACCTTCTGTAATTTCTATATAGTTAATATCCTGTATGGATGTTTTTACTTTTATCTTGCTTACAACACCTTCTTTACTTAAAAGAAAAACTACCACTTCAAGATCATCTGCAGTTACTGCAACCGCTTCTCCATTAGCAGTTTTCTTAACCGTTTTAGAACTGTCTATTTTTTCACGGGTGGTTACTGCATTTATTGGTACGCTTAAAACATTGGTGTGGGTTTTGGTTTGTATATCTGCACTAGCACTCATACCTGGCCTAAAGGGATAGCTCGTTTTACCCATCAAATCGCTATAACTTTCGGGTAACAAACGAATGTATACTTTGTAATTGGTTACATCTGTGCTTGTATTAGCCAATGCACTTTGTGTGCTTGCTCCGTTGTTGCTGCTTGCTATTTGTGTTACGATGCCTTTAAATTTCCTGTCGGTGTAAGCATCTACTGTTACAATAGCACTGTCACCTAACAACACTTTTGGTATGTCACTTTCGCCAACGTCTACACGAATTTCAATTTTACTCATGTCTGCAATGCGCAACATTTCTGTACCAGCCATCATATTACTGCCAACCACACGTTCTCCTTTTTTAACACTCAATAAACTTACCACACCATTCATAGGTGCAAGTACAGCTGTTCTGCTCAAATCTTTATTGGCTTTAGCAAGATTGCTTTGAGCACTTTGTACTGCAGCTTGCCCACCACGAATGCCTTGTTTAGCTGCATTATAATTGGCCAGCGCTGCTTTGTAACCGGCATCGGCTACATTAAATTCGTTGGCACTAATTACTTTATCAGTATACAATTGCTTTTGCATTTTGTATGTTTTTTCCGATTGCTCCATCTGTGCTTTTAATGCGTCCAATGCAGCCTGCGAGTTGGCCACCTGTGCCTGGCTTTGAGCAACGCCACTGGCAGCCTGGTTAGCCTGAATGCTGTAGATATCTGCATAAATACGGGCTACTATTTGTCCTTTTTTTACACTATCTCCTTCCTGTACTATCAGCTCAGTTATTTCACCACTAACATCCGGACTTACTTTTACTTCTATCTCAGGATACACCTTTCCACTGGCATTTACTATTTCGGTGATGGTACGTTTCTGTACTTTTTCAGCCGTAACTTTTGTTCCTTCATCTTTGCCAAATACACCGGCAGCTTTTAATCCAATCAGCCCCAATACCAATATTACCAATCCAATCAATATCCATTTTACAGTCTTGCTCATGTTATTCTGTTTTACTCCTGTATGCAATACAGAAGATGATGTTATATTTTATTTGTTGTATGCTTTCTAATTTAAAAAGATAATTGTTGTCCCGGCATTTTATCCTTCATCAACTTCACAGGCGTCGCACTCTTTTACCAATACTGTTGTTCATCCCTTTCTACAATTTCAAACCCTGTCCCCTGTAAAATTCCAACACTTTCATTTTAAAAACATAATCATATTGGTTAAGTACAGCCTGCAGCTTAGCCCTAAACAAATTATTTTGTTGGGTAATTAACTCAAACGTACCCAACATACCTACTTCATATCTTTTTTGAGCAAAGTCTAATGTGCGTTGCGATGCATCTACACTTTTTTTGCTGGCATTAAATTTTTCCAATGCAACGGTGGCCGCATTGTAAGCCTGGTAAATATCCTGCTTTATTTTTTGATCATCTGCTTCCTGTTGTAACTGGGCGGTTTTAATATCTAATTTACTACGTTCGTAATTGGTTCGCAATTGCCCTCCGGAAAAAATGGGCACACTTAAAGCAACACCAAGAGATTGACGAAAGTTTTGATTCAGCTGGCTAAAAAAGGTAGGTTTTCCATATTGAAAAACAGATATCGGCTGATTTGGATAAACAGAATAATCTACAGTGCCAACAGTTACTTTTCCAATAGGCGGATTAATTAAGGTAGATGCAATAGCTTCCTGCGCCTGGCTGTTATATCCTGTACCAAGGTTTCCAAAAGCACTAAATGAAGGATACATTCTTCCTCTTGCAGCTTCCGCAAGATTATTGGCTGCTTTAAGTCTAAAGCCATTTGCTCTTTGTTGAGGCAAGTTTTTAAGTGCTAATGCATAAACATCCGTTGGCTGCAAATCTGCAATTTTTTCAATTGGTATCAACTCAACAGGAGGCACCGCCACATCAAAAGGCGTAGCGGCATCAAAATTCATGTTAGATTTTAATACAAGTATACTTTGTTCTACATTACCTTTAGCACTAATGTAGTTGGCACTATCCAATGCTTCCTGCGCTTCCAGTTCAGCAGCATTTAACTCCGGTAACGAACCTGCATTAACTAATTTACGGGTATTGGATAATTGCGCCTGTGTTTGTTTTAGCTGAACCTGGGCAATGTTTTCCTGCTCTCTAGCCAGTAATATCTGCAGGTAATTATTAGCTACAGCTAATGAAATATCATCTCTTAGTTTATCTGTATTGGCTTTTGCTGCTTCATATTGCCATTGGTTTGCAGTTATTGTGTTACGCTTGCTAAACCAATTAAAAATATCAACGCTGGTTTGCAATTGCATATTTGCATTAAAATAGCTTTGTGTAATTAACTTGTATGAAGTTGGATCCTGATTTCGGCCACTGTTAAAACTTGAATTCCCTGAGTAATTCACATTTGGATACTGACTTAACTTACTTTGATTATAGGTTAACCCACTTATGGCAGTTTGTACATCCGACTGCTTTATACTAATGTTATTGGCTACTGCATAATCTACAATTTTTCGCAGGTCCCACTTTTCCTGGGCATTGGCCATATTGCATAAAAAAGCAATTGCTATAATGGTATAACTTATGTAACGCATACGTCAAAAATATAACATCCTTTTGTAAAGCTGCGTGATGAATTTTATAAGCGGTAAATTTTTTTGAAAAAAATGCAAGTTTTGAGATTATTTGATATGATTTTACAAACGGCAGCCTATAAATTTTATTAAATGTATTGCTATATTGATGCTGTTACATTCATTTATATTAATAAAAAAGCTTGCTCTAAATCCTTAATGATATATTCACCTTCTTCCAACCCCACATATAAACGCAACATTCGATGATCTTTATTCAGCGGATTAAAATGAGTAGCAGACATACCTGAACATTTAGGTATAATCAGGCTTTCGTGCCCTCCCCAGCTTACAGCCATCAAAATATGGCGCAGGTTATTGCAAAATTTTTCAATTAGGTCTACCGTATCCGCTTTAATAATAAAAGTTAGCAAACCACAGGCCCCCAACATTTGTTGCCGGGCAAGCTGGTATTGTGGAAAGCTTTCATCAAAGGGAAAAAGTACGGTTTCTACTTTTTCATGTTGTTGCAGGTATTTTATAACCTGTTGCGTAGTTTGGGTAATTCGTTCCAATCGCATGGGTAAGGTGCGTAATCCACGTATCAGTAACCAGGCGTTAAAGGGAGAAATACCGCTGCCAATATTCATATATTCCGAATTGAAAATCCGTTTAATCATTGTGGAACTGCCACTTAACACACCTGCTACGGTATCGCTATGGCCACCAATATATTTGGTAGCCGATTGTAATGTCAGGTCAATTCCAAAGTCTATAGGTCGTTGATAAATGGGCGTACAGTAACTGTTGTCGATAATGGTTACAATATCTTCTGACTTTGCCAGTTCGGCAACGGCTTTTAAATCCTGTATAGCGTAATCCCAACTATTGGGACTTTCTAAATAAATAACGGTTGTATTGGGTAAAATTGCCCGTTCAAAATTTTCAATTTCGGTTCCATCAATATAAGAAGTGGTTACTCCAAAACGAGGTAGAATAACATTGAACATTTTTTGCGCCCAGGTATAAGGTTTATTAACTGATACAATATGATCACCTGATTTTACATTGGCTAATACTGCTGCAAAGATGGCAGCGGCACCACTGTTAAATACCAGGCAATCTTCTGCGTTATCCAGTGCCGCTAATTTTTTTCTTAAAATATCAACGGTTGGGTTTAGTCCCCGGCTATATAAATAAGTAGAGGATTCATCTGCAAATGCACTGCGCATTTCATCCACCGTTTTAAATGCAAAATTGCTGCTTTGTATAATGGGCGGTGCAATGGCGTTAAAATAGTTTTCCCTGTCTTCTGCCAGTTCGTTAATGATGTAAGAGATGTCCATAATGTCGAATTTATTATAGCCTGAACCTTGTTTAATTTTATCCTTTGTATATCAAAATTTATTACCTGACTGTAATTATTAAACCTCCATGATTTTGGTACCTTCCAATTTTTTTGCCCCAAAATAAATTCCAATAAACACCGCTAAAATACCCAACCCTGTTAAAGCAGCCATGGGATCAGCTATCGCAATACTGATGCCTACAAACAAATAAGCAGCCATAAATAAAAGTGGCATCAGCGGATAAAGCTTCATTTTGTAAATGCCTGTACCATCCAACTGTTTTGTTTTTTTACGAAACCAAAAAATAGTAGCACTGCTAAGCACCATACCAAAACAATCCAGGAAAATAGTGAAGGTTAATATTTTTTCAAACTGCTGACTAAAGAAAAGGATGATGATACAGAGAGCGGCAAATACCGTTAAAGAAAAAGTGAGCACCTGTGTTTTATTATTTTGCCTGGCAAAGAGTTTGGGCAAACTTCCATCTTCACCCATGGCATACATAACACGGGGATTGCTCAGCAACAAACCATTTACATAAGCCATTACGCCTAAAAAAAGAAAGGCAGAAAAAATGGAGGCTCCCCTGGTACCAAAAATTTTATCTATCACCACATAAGCAATTTCCTTTTCTCCCTTCATTTGGTTAAAGCCAATGATATTATAATAACTCAGGTTTACCAACAGGTACAAAATGATAATGATAAGTATGCCAATGAAAATTCCCCTTGGAATATTTTTAGAAGGCTCCTTTACTTCGTTACCAAAATTGATGGTTTGCTGGTATCCGCCGTATGTAAATGAAACCGCAATAAGACTAACACCCAGGCTCTTTATCCAACTTGTCCAATTTGTGTCAGTTTGCTGTTGAACTGCATCAATGGCACTAGTATTTACGGCATATTTATCCGGGAAAAACAATGCCGCTATCAACACCAATATCATAGAAATCTTAATGACCATCAGGATATTTTGTGTGACAGAACTCATTTTTAATCCCTTTAAATTAATAAAATAAAAAAGGATGATGGCTGCACAACTTACCAGGGCCTTGTCAATATCAGTAAAGTTGCCGGGAAAAAGTTTTAATAAATAACCACTGCCTATAAGTGCTACACCGCTTAAGCTGGCGGCATTGCTAACTAATATTAAACAGTTAATGGCAAAGGCAATGCTTGGGTGATATGCTTTTGCAAATACTTTGTAATAGCCGCCGGTAACGGGGTAGCGGCTTCCTATTTCAGCATAGGTTAATGCCCCACACAAGGCTACCAGTCCACCAATAATCCAGGCACTGAAATAAACAGAAGGTGCTATCGCATCTTTGGCACTGGTAGCGGCTGTTCTAAAAATGCCCATGCCAATCACCAGTCCTACCACTATCATGGTAAAAGAAAAAAGGTTCAGTTTATTTTTAACTTGCATAAATGAAAAGATACAGAAAGCAATTTATAAAATAGTAAAGCGGTAAAGAATTTACTTGTTTATTCTAAAATTATCCTCATAGCAAGAGCCGGATGCAATTTAAATTGTTGCAAGGGTTGCCAACCTTTTGTAGAATTATTCCTGCTCAGCAGTAGTTTTAAAAGGTTGGCAACCCTGAAGTTTGCGACAATTTGAAATGCACCCCAAGAGCCGGTTTTAATTGTTGAATTTAACTAATTTTGAAAAAACATTTTATGAAAAAAAGTATTCAAATAGCATTCATTTTATTTTTATCAGCAACTGGATTTGCACAAACAAAAAAAGTAGCATGGCCAGAGATGAAAACGTTCCACTCCTTTATGGCAGCAACTTTTCATCCCTCAGAAGAGGGTAACCTGGCACCGCTAAAACAAAAAGCGGATAGCCTTGCAATTGTAGCTAAAATATGGCAGGCATCTGCTATTCCATCCAACTACAAACCAGCTGAAACTAAGTCAGCATTGGAAAACCTGGTTGCGAAAACAATTGATATTAATAATGCAGTAGCCGCAAATAAAAGTGATGCTGATTTGAAAAAATTAATTGCCGAAGCTCATGACATTTTCCACCACATTGCCGGCGAATGTAAAAAAGCAGCCGAATAGCGCATTAAGAAACTAGGATTTTAAGTAAAGCCGCTTTTAATAAGCGGCTTTACTGTTTGCTGAATATTTAGCGAAGTAAAAAGCAAACTCCCTACATTTGCAACGAATTTGGTTTCTCCGCTTCAATGCGAAGAATTAAAAGGGAAGCCGGTGTAATTCCGGCGCTATCCCCGTAGCTGTAAGACATAGTGAGTTGACAAAAAGTGAATGGTGAAAAGTGAATGGTGAAATCTTTGAAGGATTCACCATTGACAACTGCCCATTCAATATTGCGCATTCACACTGTTAAATCTTCATACCACTGTTGTATTCATAACGGGAAGGTATTTAACAGAAGCCGAGCCAGAAGACCTGCCAGGTATCATATTTAATCATTCACGGCTTTCGGGTGAAAGGCATGGACTGTAAAAGCTGCAAGGCATTTATATTTCTACCAGTGTTGCGTTTTGTTACCAGCATTGCAATTTTCCGGGAGCAGTCACAAAAAAATTTTTCAAAAAATGAAAAAGAAAATTTTATTGGTGACTGCTGTAATTATCAGTAGTCATTTGTACGCACAGGACAGTACAAAAAAAACATTGGATGAAGTAGTGGTAACCGCTACAAAATTCCCTATCAAACAATCGCAAACGGGTAAAGTACTCACCGTTATTACCAGTGCCCAGTTACAAAGAAGTGCAGGCAAAGATTTGTCTCAATTGCTCAATGAGCAGGCAGGCCTTGTCATCAATGGTGCCAATAGCAATACAGGGAAAGACAAATCTGTTTTTCTGCGTGGTGCCAGTTCAAAATATACATTGATTTTATTAGATGGTATTCCGGTTACAGACCCGTCGGGTGCAGGGGGTGCTTTTGATCTTCGTATGCTATCCATTGACCAGATAGAAAGAATAGAAATTTTGAAAGGCAGCCAATCCACCCTATATGGTTCCGATGCCATCGCAGGTGTTATCAATATCATCACAAAAAAATCGGGCGACAAAAAAATTGGAGCCGCAGGTACCGCTTCTTATGGCAGCTACAATACTTTTAAAGGAAATGCGGTTGTAAACGGAAGTACCAAAAAACTGGATTACAATGTTGGCTATACTTATTTTAACACGGATGGCATCAGTGAAGCAACTGACAAAACAGGTGCAGGTAATTTTGATAAAGATGGCTATAAAGAAAATTCATTCAACGCCACCCTTGGCATTAAAGCCACGGATAAATTAAAGATAAGTCCGTTCTTCAGGCTGGCAGATTATAAAGGCAAGTACGATGATGATGCCTTTACGGATGGCACAGGAAAATATTCTTCCAAATTTATCAACGCAGGTTTTATTTCTCAATATAAATTATCCAAAGGGGCTGTTACATTGCAGTATGGTCATGTAAAAACAGACCGTACTTTTGATGGCCTGTTTGGCAAATCTTTTTTTAAGGGAAGGCTTGATAATGCCGAATTGTTTTTTAACAATGACCTCAGTAAATATGTGCAGGTGCTTGGTGGTATTAACTTTCAGCAAATAAAAATGCTTGATACTACTGCCAGTAAAAAGAACCCTTCTATCACTATGACAAGCCCTTATGTTTCTTTTTACCTGCACAACCTGAAGGGCTGGAATGTAGAATTTGGGGGCCGGTACAATAACCATTCAAAATACGGCAGCAACTTTACTTATAGTTTTAATCCATCTTATTTAATTGATAACAGCACTAAAGTTTTTTTTAATTACAGTACCGGCTTCAGGGCACCGACATTGTATGATCTGTACGGAAAATATGGCGCCAACGAAAACCTGAAACCTGAAAAAAGCACGAGCATCGAAGCCGGTGTGCAATCAGTTTTTGCTGAAAATAAAATTGAATTACGGGCAGTTGCTTTTGACAGAAGAGTGAAAGATGCCATTGTTTATGGCCCATCGTATACCAACATTAACCTTGACAAACAACATGACAAAGGCTTTGAGATTGAGCCTGCTTTTATTATAAGCAAAAGTCTTACCATTCGCACATCTTATGCTTTTGTTGATGGTAAAGTAACTACCAATGCCGGTGCTAAAGACACAACTTATTTCAATCTTATCCGCAGGCCGAAACACAGCCTGGGTGTCAATATCAGTTACCAGGTTACAAAAGATTTATTTGCAAGTGCTAACCTTAAAACTTTCAGCAAGCGTACTGATTTATTTTTTGATCCGGTAACTTATGAGACGAGTACAGTGGAGTTAAAATCGTATGCACTACTGGATATGTATGCAGAATACAAATTCATGAATGGCAGGCTGAAACTTTTTGCTGATGCTAAAAACATCACCAACAGTAAATACACCGAAGTATACGGTTTCAATACGCTGGGCTTTAACATCAATGCAGGCCTGAGTTTTAAATTATAAATCAAAAGATAATTACCATGTCAACCAAAAAAATCAATCCCCGTTTTGCAGTACTGCTGTTGTTAATGATTATAGTGGCTGCTATGCGCATACCCAATGCTGTACAGGTAACACCCTGGGCAAACTTTACACCCATTGGTGCCATGGGTTTGTTTGGCGGCGCTTATTTTACAAGCAAATGGAAAGCGTTTGCTTTTCCGTTGCTCACCTTGCTGGTAAGCGATCTCATCATTAACCTGTTTGTTTTTGATGGAAAATATGGTGCCATGTACAGTGGCTGCTATGTCATCTATGGCGTGTTTGCATTGATAGTATTTTACGGTAAATGGATACTTCAAAAAGTGGCTGTAAAAAATGTAATAATTGCTTCTGTAGTAGCAGCGGTAAGCCATTGGCTTATCGCGGATTTTACTGTTTGGATTGGCGGAGGAACTGATTTAAGAACCATGATGCCACTAACAAAAAACTGGGCTGGCCTGGTGCAATGTTATGCGCAGGGATTTCCTTTTATGAAAAACTTTTTAATGGGCACCCTGGTATACAGTGGTATTTTGTTTGGCGGTTTTGAACTGGCGAAACAGCGTTTTCCTGTTTTAAAATTGCAGTTGGCATAGATAATAAAAAGCGGTGCAACGTACAATTTCATTGCTATTATTTTTTTGTCCGGGCAGTTGTTTTTCAATTTGGCATCGATGCGTCGCACACTTGTACTACATACCTGTGTGGAACTTTTATTGAAGCGAACCGAAACAAAAAAAATGGAAACTGTAGCGAATTTAAACAGCGTGCCAAATAGCTAAAAAGTACAAGAGGGCGATGCAACGATTTACCACATTGCTTCTTAGCCCGGATAATAATTTTTGTACAATAAACATTACACCATGAAAGTGTGTTCCTTTTTACCGGCTGCAACACAAATGATCTACGACATGGGATTGCAGGAACACCTGTGCGGCGTAACTTTTGAATGCCCTAAACAGGCCCTGGAAGAAAAGCAAAAAGTGGTGCGGTATGTACTGGAAGGCAACATCTACACCAGCATAGAAATTGATAAAATATTTTCCGCTTCCAAAGCGCAGGGAAAAAGTATGTACTATGTGGATGATGCTATTCTGCGGCAAATAGAACCCGATATTATTTTTACACAGGATGTGTGTGAAGTATGCCAGATTGATACCGCCTGCACCGCCGCTGCTGTGGCAAAACTAACAAAGCAACCACTGCTGATACCGCTTACGCCCAACAACTTTACAGATGTTTTTAATACTGCCATTGTAATTGCCAAAGCAATGGGGAAAGAAGAAGCGGCGTATAAATATTTAGCAGGTTTGCAAAGTAAAATTGATTTTATTGTTGATGAAATCCGTCGTAGAAGGGCACTGCCAAAAAAGGTGATGCTGATGGAATGGATGCAGCCCATTTACAATTGCGGGCACTGGATACCATACCAGGTTGCTTATGCCGGTGGTATAGATATGATGGGCAATCCGGGCGGCGACAGCATGGTAAGATCGTGGGAAAAAGTATTGCGCTACAACCCCGAATTATTGATAATAGCACCCTGTGGTTTTGAAGTAAAAAGAACAATGGAAGAACTGCACCTGCTTACCGGAAGACCTGGGTGGAGCGGTTTGCGTGCCGTGCAGGACAATAACGTTTTTATTGCCGATTACGATTTGTTTACCCAGCCATCGGCCGGTACATTGGTGGACGGTATTCAATTACTGGCCGCCATTTTTAATCCTAAATTGTTTACTGTTCCGGCGCACTTGCAACATAAATATGTAAATATTAAAAGCGTAGTGGAATATGTGTAGCCATGAAGATAAAAATTGTCCCCGCTGTGGTATTGCATTTGAGTGCAAAGTGGGTAACATACTGCAATGCCAGTGCTATTGTATAACAATAGGTGATGAAGAGCGACAATACATCAGCAAACAATTTAATGATTGCCTTTGTTTTAATTGCATCATGGCTTTACGTACTGATTATAACACGGAAAAATTTACAACCCAAATTAAAAAACCTTCGATCATTAAAATACATTGTATGCAATTTCAACCACCGGTAAATCGAAAGGCACCCCTGTTAAGCTGGGATATTTTTAGCACTAAATACAATGCGCTGTTGGCAGATGCCGAAAAGTACCATCAGTCTGTAGTGGCTATTAAGCAAATTGCCCGGCTTAATAAATGGAGCAAACAACAAACAGACGAAGCCCTGGAAAATATACAGCATTCTGTGATAATAATTACCGATCCCTCGCAAAGTATTTCTTTTACAGGAAAAGGGTTTCAGGAAATGACGGGTTACTCTTTTGAAGAAGCAAAAGGCAGAAACCCTAAATTTTTACAAGGGCCTTTGACCAATACCAAAAATACACAGGTAATAAAAAAGCAATTGGAAGATTATGAAACTACGGAAATAGTATTGGAAAATTATCGTAAAAACGGGGACCTCTACCTTTGCAAAATAATTATAAAGCCCATCATTAACATCAATAAAAAACTGGTAAATTTTATTGCTTACGAGCAGGAAATCGCTGCCTGATTTTAAACATCCATGATCATTCTTATAACAGGTGGTGCCAGAAGCGGCAAAAGTAAATATGCCCAGGAAATGGCTTTATCTTTATCTGCCGCACCCGTATATGTAGCCACAGCAAAACATTGGGGTGGAGATTTTGAAGACAGAATAAAACGCCACCAAAACGACCGGTCGGCTGCCTGGATAAACTTTGAAGCCGAAAAGGAAGTAAGTGTTTTGCCCTTACAAAACAGGATATGTGTAATTGATTGCGTAACGCTTTGGCTAACCAATTTTTTTGTGGAATATAAAAATGATATTGATAAAAGCCTTGCCGCTTACAAAGAGCAGATAGATGCATTAGATAAAATAGATGCAACCTTAATAATAGTAAGCAATGAGCTGGGCATGGGCCTGCATGCGGAAACAGCAATGGGCAGAAAATTTACAGACTTGCAGGGATGGGCTAATCAATACACTGCAGCCAAAGCCACTAAAGTGGTGCTAATGGTAAGTGGCATACCGGTAACAATAAAAGATATACAATGAATTCGTGGAACAAAGTAGACTCCCCGATTAACTCCCCTTTAGGGGATGGGGGTAGCAGCACCCTTACCTACATCAACTGGAGCGGTGGTAAAGATTCCTCTTTGGCATTGTATTACATACAGCAACAAAAAGAATATACAGTTGAAAAATTACTCACGAGTGTAAATGCAGTGCACAACCGCATCTCCATGCACGGGGTACGAAGAGAATTATTGCAGGCACAGGCAGCATCTATCGGCATACCACTTACTACCATCGAGTTGCCCGAACAACCTGGCATGGCGGAATATGAAGCGTTGCTGGATGTTAAAATGAAAGAACTAAAACAAGAGGGTTTTACCCACACTATTTTTGGTGATATTTTTTTAGAAGACCTTAGGAAGTATAGAGAAGATAAATTAAAGGCTGTAGAAATATCCGCATTGTTTCCACTATGGAAAATTGATACCCTTCAATTGATACATCAATTTATAGAACTTGGCTTTAAAACAATGGTGGTTTGCGTAAATGAAAAATACCTGGATAAAAGTTTTTGCGGCAGAGTTATTGATGAACAATTTATAAAGGACCTGCCCGCTAATGTAGATCCATGAGGCGAAAATGGCGAGTTTCATACATTTGCTTTTGATGGCCCGATATTTAAAACGCCTGTCACTTTTGCCAAAGGCGATATTGTTTATAAAGAGTACAAGGCACCCACAAATGCAAATGACACCTGCAATCAAACCACCAATCCATCTGTAACGCAATACGGTTTTTGGTTTTGCGATTTGTATTAATATAAAATATAACCTCCATGGCAACAGCTTTACAACAACAGCTTCAACACAAAATAGATCATAAAACAAAACCTTTGGGGGCATTGGGTATGCTGGAGACCATTGCTTTACAAGCAGGCCTTATTCAAAATACCCTGTCGCCAAAAATCATCAATCCGCATATAGTAGTTTTTGCAGCAGACCATGGCGTAGCCGCTACTGGCTTGGTAAACCCTTACCCGCAAGCAGTTACAGCGCAGATGGTATTAAATTTTCTGAACGGCGGTGCTGCTATAAACGTATTCTGTAAACAAAACCATATTGCATTGGCTGTAGCAGATGCGGGGGTGAATGTTGTTTTTGATAAAACCTTACCCATCATCAATGCAAAAATAAAAATGGGCACCGGCAATTATGTGTACGAAAATGCCATGAGCCTGGAAGAGGTAAACAGGGCCATTGAGAAAGGCAAAAATATTGTAACAGCCATTGCAGAAACTGGTTGTAATACCATTGGCTTTGGCGAAATGGGTATTGGCAACACTTCATCTGCCGCACTCATCATGCATCATTTAATGCAGCTTCCTTTGGCGGATTGCGTTGGCAGGGGAACAGGTGCTAACGACAAACAACTGCAACAAAAAAAGGAGACATTGGAGGCCGTTAGTAATTTTCATCACTTACAGAAAGAAGCTATTTCGGTGTATGAATTGTTAAGCAGAATTGGCGGTTTTGAAATAGCTATGATGGCGGGTGCCTACCTGCAGGCAGCCCAACAAAAAATGCTGATTGTAGTAGATGGTTTTATTGCAACCGCAGCTTTATTAATAGCTAAAGCAATCAGCGAAGAGATACTACCTTTTTGCATTTTTGCACATGCAAGCGATGAACAGGGTCACCAAAAAATGTTGCAGCATTTAAACGCTAAACCTTTGCTGCAATTGGGTATGCGTCTTGGAGAAGGAACAGGTGCGGCACTGGCAATACCCCTTATTAGAAGTGCAGTTATTTTTTTAAATGAGATGGCAAGTTTTGAAGCAGCCGGTGTATCCAATAAGGAATAGTGTTAACATTGGCGGAGACACTATAGTGAGTGGTGAATTGGCGATGGTCAATCAATGTCGTTTACTTCTATAACCGCCGTCAGGGTTTGCAACCGCTGACGGCGGTTAGGTCTAACCCCGACGGCGGCTATTAGCCCCGTCGGCGGTTGATCAGGGATTAAACAAAGCTGAAAAAAGACATTAAATGGTCAATGATCAATGGTGAAGAGACAAGACAATAGCTGCTGACAACTCACACTCACAACCAACGCCTGAAAGCGGTAAAGAATACTCCATTTTTATATTCATAATTTTGATGCATATCTGATTTAACTTACTCCCTTAAATTTTACCAAGCGATTATGCGATTTAAATTCATTGTTATTTTTTTATTCAGTTTTTCGGGTAGCTGGTTAATGGCACAAAATAATTTTAAAGGGATTGTGTTGAGTGCGGAAAATGATCAACCCTTAGCTGGCGTAACAATCAGCGTAGCAAATAAGCCTGTTGCAGTTACAGATGAGGCGGGAGCCTTTCAATTTAGTGACAGCAGTAGTAAACTACCCATTGGCTTTTCTCATATTGGCTATTTATCCCAAACAAATAAATACACAGCAACACAAACAATTGTGGTTACGCTAAACCCTTCGGGCACTACTTTGTCTCCGGCGATAGTAAAGGCTTTTGAAAGAAATACCACTTTAAAAAACATCCCGGTTTCAGTAACGGTATTGGGCAAGACAGATCTTGAAAGGTACAGCAACGCCTCTATTTTACAGGCTGTTAATACAGTGCCAGGCGTTAAGATGGATGAACGCAGTCCGGGTAGTTACCGGTTGTCCATCCGTGGTAATTTATTACGCTCTCCCTTTGGCGTACGAAACGTAAAAGTGTACTGGAACGGCATACCTTTTACGGATGCCAATGGCAACACCTATCTTAATCAACTGGGTTTTGGTAATGTGGGCAAAATAGAAATCATAAAAGGGCCAGGCGGTAGTTTATATGGCGCAGGCACTGGTGGCGTGGTATTGCTAAGCAGCCGTACTGCGGATAAAAATGAAAACAGCATCAGCATTAATACACTGGCAGGTAGCTGGGGAATGTTTGAAACGAATGTTGGATATAAAAAAAGTACAGACAATCAAAACGTGGCATTTAGTTACGCTCACCAGCAAAGTGATGGCTGGCGTAACCATACCAACATGCGCAGGGATGTGGCCAACTACACCGCTTCTTTTGAGGTGAATAAAAAGCAAACCATCAGCACCAATATTTTTTACAGCGATCTGTATTACCAAACACCAGGCGGTTTAACAGCTGCACAAATGGCTGTCAATCCAAGACAGTCAAGGCCGGCAGGCGGTCCTTTTAAAAGTGCAGAAGATCAGCAGGCGGCCTTATTTGTAAAAACGTTTTATGCAGGCTTTAGCCATGTATATCAGTTGAATGATAATTGGAATAATACAACCAGTATCTACACAT
>JANXSR010000343.1 GCA_025352625.1 Ferruginibacter sp. | reverse complement strand
CCGCTGATTTATTTGCACTAACAGCGTATTCAACAATTTCTTTTGCATCAGTTGGTATCACATTCATTTGAATGCTTCCACTTTCTACCTGTGTCATATTCAGCAGTTCACCGGTAATCTTCAAAAGCCTGGCTGCATCTTCCTTAATGCTGCCAACAAGGGTTTGCTGTTCATGGTTCAAGTCGCCAACCTGTTTGTTTTCCAATAGTTGTAAGCTCATTTTAATGGAGGAAATAGGTGTTTTTAATTCATGCGAAACGGTTGCAATAAAATTTGTTTTTGCAAAGTCCAATTCTTTGTAAGGCGTTATATTTTGCAACAGGATTACAGTGCCTATTTGCTTTTCTTCTTTTTCCCCTGTCGGGATAATCTTAATGGGTATGATTTCTTTTTCAAAGTAGCTTTCTTTATTATCAGCATAAATTTTAACTGGCTGCTGCTTATCCGGGCTTTGTATAGTATCAGTATTAAATAACTCCTGTACCAGCGTGCGGATTAAATCATTCTGCACTGCAACATCCTGAACAGGCTTGCCAATTACCTGCTCCGATTTTAGGCCTGCTATTTTAAGCGCAATATTATTCATAAATAAAACCTGCTTTTTATCATCTAACCCAATTACAGGTTCACTCATATTATTAATAAGTGTTTCAATTCTTTTCTTTTCCATCATTAGCTTTTCAAGGTTGCCCGCCTTGTATTCTTCTAATTTTTCAGCCATTGTATTAAAGGCTGATGATAGTTCGCCAAACTCATCCTGTTTTTCAAAATGTACCCTTTGAGAATAGTTTTGCGCTGCAATTTCTTTGATACTTGTTGTTAATTCTTTTATTGGATTGGCAATATTTCCGGGTAAATTAAAAAGCATTGTTAATGCAATAATGAAACAAATAGTTCCGGTAAGTGTAACCCACAAAATAGATGAATCGGCGGTGCTTTGTGCCACGTCGCTTTTTCGTTGTATAGCCTGCATGTTCAACAACATAATATCAGTAATGTCTTTGTGCAGGGCTCGTAAAAAAAGGGTGTCTGTAAATGATTGTTTTAAATTTTTAAAGTCAGTTGCCAGTTTATCTGTTAATTCTTTTTCGCCTTCTTCTGTTATATTGTTTTGCTGCTTAAGGAGGTTTTCCTCAAAGAGCTTTGATTGCTCTTGATTAAAAACTCCGTTATTCAATGCAATAAGCATTTTTCGGGAATAGTCCAATGTATTGTAATTGGCAACCAATATATTCTTTGTATCACCAGAAAGCTTATTAATAAAAATACTGCTCAGGGCAGTAAGTAGGGCAATCATGGCAAATAAAAGCCCGATGCCCAATAACAATTTTGATTTTATTTTCATCAGCTTAAAATTACAAGGTCAATATTGTTAGTGGATAATTTTTTTAGCAGTTCATTAAATACGTTGGAAGCTAAAATTACTTTTATTAAACTTAAATGCGGCTTTCCAATGCAAATAGTGGTTATGTTTCTTTCTTCACATTGTTCAATAATGGCTTTGGCGATATACCTGTTTTCCACTTTAATAATTTCTGCACCTAACTCGGTAGCAAGTTTAAAATTATTGATCAGGTACCTTTGCTTGTCTAGTGCAATTTTATCACCACTTTCGGCAGGTGTTTGTACATACAACACATACCAGTTGCTGTGGTAATAATTAGCTAGTCTTGCTGTTTTCCTGATAACTGTTTTAGCAGTTTCTTCATTACTGCTGATACAGGCTAAGAAGTGCTCGTGCTTTTTTGCATATTCTTTTGTTACTTCTGTTTCTACTTTTCTTTCTACCTGTGATGCAACTTCTTTTAGAGCAAGCTCTCTTAGCTGAAGTATATGGTCACTCTTAAAAAAATTCCTTAATGCTGTTTCTATTTTTTCTGCTTTGTAAATTTTCCCTTCTTTCAGCCTGACAATTAATTCATCTGCTGTTAAATCAATATTTACCACTTCATCGGCCAATGCCAGCACACTGTCCGGTATTCTTTCTTTCACTTCCACTCCGGTAATGTTTTTCACTTCTTCGTTCAGACTTTCTATATGCTGGATATTTACCGCACTGATAACATTAATACCTGCTTCTAAAATTTCCATTACATCCTGCCAGCGTTTTTCATTTTTGCTCCCTTCAATATTGGTGTGCGCCAATTCATCCACTACCACTACTTCTGGCCGCAAACTAATTACAGCCTGCACATCCAGTTCCTCCAGTTCTTTTCCTTTGTAAAAAAGTTTTCTTCTTGGCACTACCGGTAAGCCTTCCAGCAGGTCGTGCGTTTCTTTACGAAAGTGTGTTTCTATGTATCCAATCTTTACATCAATACCATTTTTCAATAAGGCATGTGCTTCTTGCAACATGCGGAAAGTTTTGCCTACACCGGCACTCATGCCTATGTAAACTTTAAACTTTCCACGCCTTGATTTTTTAATCAAGTCAAGAAAATGCTGTACTGTTTGATCTTTATCCGGCATTAGAACGAAATTGCTAACGGGGTTGTTAAATAAAATTAATATTTACAGACTTAGTTTTTTCAAAGTTCTTATATTTTCTTTTTGATAAACTGCTTTTATATATCCTGCATTCAAAATAGCTTCCTTATGTGTGTTGTGAGCATAAACAAATGCTGGATGGTTACGGTGTAATGGGTTGCCAAAATAATACGTGCAGTATGTTTCCATACAATTGCCAAGGGTTAAAGATGATATAGTGCTGCCTGTTTTAGCAAAACCTTTTGCGGTGATAAATAACAAGACTGTTGTTATAAAATGTTTCATTTTTCTACTTTAAATTATCCAACGCAATATTCAATTTCAGCACATTAATTCTTTCTGTTCCCAATAAACCCAGTAATGGTTTTTCTGTATTTGAAATTATTAATTGCTGTAAGTTTCCTGCTGCAATGTCTCTTATTTTTGCAATTCTTTTTACCTGCACATTTGCAGCCTGTACTGAAATGTGTGGATCTAAACCGGCGCCACTTGCAGT
>JANXSR010000336.1 GCA_025352625.1 Ferruginibacter sp. | reverse complement strand
GCAACAGTACCTTTTGAAAAAGTTACAGAAGAATTGTTTACAGATTTTTTGAATGTACATTTTAAAGGCATCTTTTTTCTAACACAGAAATTTGTTCCTTATCTAAATTCGGGTGGCCGCATCATTAATATTTCAAGTGGTACCACAAGGTTTGCCAACCCCGGTTATGCTGTGTATGCCTCTATGAAGGGAGCCATTGAAACGTTTACAAAATACCTGGCAAAAGAACTTGGTACAAAAGGTATCGGTGCAAACGTAGTGGCACCGGGCCCCATAGAAACAGATTTTAATAATGCAGCGATTCGCAGCAATCCTCAAATGAAAGGAATCCTTAGTTCTTTATCACCTTTGGGTAGGGTAGGGGCAGCCGATGATATTGGCAGTGTGGTTGCTTTTCTTTGCACTGACGATGCTAAATGGATCAACGGCCAACGGATAGAAGTAAGTGGTGGAATCAATGTTTGATTTTTTTACTGATGGATTGTGCATAAAAAAGAGTAATGGTAAAAACAAAAAAACTCATTTAAATAAAATATGAAAAGAATTTCAGTAGATATGGATGGTGTAATTGCCAACGTATACAGCCAGTTTATTACCATGCATGCAGCGGAATTTGGAAAGATTTTATCAGCCGGGGATGTAGATGGAAAAACCGAAGAAGCAGCTTTTGAAAATGCCAGAAAGTATGTAACCAGTCCGGGCTTTTTCAGAACAGCACCGGTAATGGAAGATGCAGCGGAAGTGATGCTTAAATTGAACGAACACTACAAGCTTTTTATAGTGTCTGCTGCAATGGAATTTCCCACCAGTTTAATTGAAAAGCAGGCATGGCTCAACCAGCACTTTCCTTATATCGGATGGCAGCAAATAGTTTTTTGTGGATCGAAGGAAATTATAAAAGCCGATATTATGATTGATGATCATTTTAAAAACCTCAACTACTTTACTGGCGAAACCATCTTATTTACACAACCTCATAACAAGCTGGCTGATTCGCTTCATCATAAAAGGGTTAATACCTGGCGGGAAATTGAAAAGTTATTGCTTCCCCGATAACTCAGTGCTTTGCAAACCTTTTATATAGTAATAATATTTAGAGAAGCTTTGTAAAGGTTGACAACCCTAATTTTATGCCATACCTGTAAAGCGTAGTTGAAGCGAAATTATATGTTAACTTGTAGCTCTTTATAAATACTGCTACTGTACGTTTATCAAATTAAAATAGAGTCAATGAAAAATTATATTGTTGTTGTTATTCTTATGCTGCAAAGTATTTTAGCTAAAAGCCAGGTCGTACTAAATACATCTTACATAAATCATTCAGGGGAAAAGGTTTTACGGTTAGAAGCAGTTTTACCGGTTGATATAACAACGGCCTGGAAACTTTTTACAACAGACGAAAAGTTAAAAAACTGGATTGCTCCGGTAGCACATATTGAGTTAAAAGCAGGCGGATACATTATTACAAACTACGACACTGCAAAGAGTTTAACAGATAGCAGTTGTATTACATTACCCATTTTAAGTTTTATTGATAAAGAGTTATTAGTCCTTAAAGTTAACCTCAATGGCAACTTTGTGCAAAGTGTAAGAAATGAAGATGTACAATTACAGGAGATTATTCAATTTAAAGAAACAGGAAAAAATCAAACAAAAATTATTTCATCAATGACAGGATGGGGAACAGGCAATGATTGGGACAAGACCTATGATTTTTTTGCAAAAGGCAACGAGTGGACGTACAAAGAATTACTTAAGCACTACAAATAGAAGAGTCGGCAATGATTATTTAATCTTTTTTATTCGTTGCAATTCACTTTTTATAACAACTACTTTTTTGTAGTATTAATAAATTAAATGAAACAGTTTTTATTACTCGGTTTGATGGTAAGTATTATTTTTAGTTGTTCCAATAATCCAATACCTCCGGAATCTGATGATGTAGTGGTGGCTCCTGCCACACCGTTTATTAATTATGCAGTCACGAAATATTATCCACATGATACAAGTTTGTTTACAGAAGGTTTTTTGTTTCATGATGGTAAACTGTTTGAAAGCACAGGCTCGCCAAATGATATACCTCAAACAAAATCAATGATTGGGGTAACAGAGTTGGCTACAGGTAAATTTGATAAAAAAATAGAACTCGATAAATCTAGATATTTTGGAGAAGGCATTGTTTTCTTAAACAATAAATTATACCAGCTAACTTATAAAAATCAGGTTGGTTTTATTTACGATGCCAACACATTTAAACAAACAGGCCAGTTTAAGTATAGTAATGTAGAAGGGTGGAGTTTAACAACAGACGGCACACATTTAATTATGAGTGATGGCTCAGATAAATTAACTTATTTAGATGCTGTTGCGCTTAAGCCGGCAAGTGTTTTAAAAGTAACAGAAAATGGGCTGCCCCGTGACAGTTTAAATGAGTTGGAATTTATAAAAGGTTTTATTTACGCCAATATCTGGCAAAATAATTCCATTGTTAAAATAGACCCTGCCAATGGTAAAGTAGTTGGCAAAATTGACCTTAGTTCATTAGCTTTTGAAGCAAGAAATAAGAACCCCCGTGCTGATGTATTAAATGGAATAGCGTACGATTCTATAACTGATAAAATTTATGTTACAGGAAAAATGTGGCCCAATATTTATGAGCTCAATTTTACTCATTAAACAATCTGACATAGTTTGTAATTACTAAAATAAGCATAACAAAATCTAACCATTTTAATTTATTAAGAAATGATTAAAACGAGTACAGCACAAAATATTGCACGTTATGTACTGGGTGTATTCCTTGCATTGGCGGGCATTGGCCATTTAACATTTCAACGAACAGCGTTTGCAGCACAGGTGCCGCCGTGGTTGCCGCTAAACCCTGATTTAGTGGTGCTGCTTTCCGGGTTTGTGGAAATAGCGCTGGGGTTATCATTACTGCTTTTTTACAAACAACGCACAAAAGTAGGATGGATTGTAGCATTGTTTTTTGTACTGGTTTTTCCTGGCAATATTGCCCAATTGGTTGAACACAGAGATGCATTTGGACTTGATTCAGATTTGAAAAGATGGCTCCGGCTTCCATTTCAACCCGTTCTTATTGCTATAGCATTATGGTCAACAGGTGCATGGCAGGCATGGAGAAAAAGGGCGCAATGACAGAGATATACAACCAGTTGCTGTTTTTTGTTGCCGTACGCTAATCATTGGTGATGACAAAAACTATGGCTGAATCTATCAGAATAATTACTCCTGAAGGCAGGAAGTTTTTCTCATTTAAATACAATTGAAATACATCACTTTATTATTATTAAAATTAATTCACCTGGTGCATGCCTAAAAAATAGGGTATTGTACCTTAAACACCAACATTGATTTTTATGAAAAAAATACTAGTCGCAACTATTTTTATCTTGCTGTTTGCAGGTGCATCAGTTGCCCAAAAACTTAGAGCAATAGATAAAAGCCCTATGGATATGGCTTATTATCCGGATAATTTTGCACACGATAGAAAAGCCGGTGATAAAGCTATCATAAGGGTTACCTATGGCCGACCGGCAAAAAATGGAAGAGTGATTTTTGGCCAGCTTGTTCCATACGATGCGGTTTGGCGTACCGGTGCTAATGAAGCAACAGAAATTAAATTGTACGAAGCAATTGAGATGGCGGGGCAAAAAATAAAAGTAGGTTCGTATGCTCTTTTTACTATTCCGGGTGAAAAGGAATGGACCATTATTTTAAACAGCGACCTCGACTATTGGGGTGCCTACAGTTACAATGCATCGCATGATGTGTTACGGATAACTGCACCTGTTATCGCTTTGACCGAAACGGTAGAAAATTTCACTATTCAATTTGAAAAGAAAGGAGTAAATGAAGGTGTGATGAAACTTGCCTGGGACAACACATTGGTTACAGTGCCGTTTAAATTGTAACACTTTTTTCCAACCGCAATTGCATTCCTATAAATGGCATTAGTTGCAACGATGTATTCCGCTTAGATAAAGCTTAATAATGGCATCTGGTAAAAATTAACCCAGCCAAGGGCAGTGCGCTGCCTGATTTATAAACATCCTATAGGTACAAAAGGAAACGATACTTTTTGTGCCAATTCAAACTATACTGTAAACTATAATTTCCATAGCTAATAAAATACAATACAAAAATGAAGTACTTTTAGCGTAATAACAGTCTTTACATTAAACTAATTACAATGCACGAAGCAACTCCATTAAATCAGGTGGCAGAATTTCATAAAACATTTAAGCATCCAATTTTGGATACACCTGGAATTCCGGCAAAGAAAAGATGTGATTTACGGGTTTCTCTTTTATTAGAAGAAATGAAGGAATTGCAGGAAGCTATCAATCAAAACGATTTGGTTGAAGTAGCCGATGCGTTATGCGATATTCAATATGTGCTGGCCGGAGCCATTTTGGAATTTGGTTTAGGAGATAAATTTAAACAGCTTTTTGATGAAGTACACAGGTCGAATATGAGTAAAGCCTGTAAATCTTTAGAAGAGGCAAATCAAACAATTGAACACTATAAACTAAAGGAGCAAAGCGATGCTTATTTTAAAGAAGAGGAAGCGTTGTTTTTGGTGTTCAGAGAAAATGATCATAAAACTTTAAAGTCAGTAAACTATTCTCCGGCTGATCTTAAAAGTATACTTTAAGTAGTTGCTTTTATGGATGGTATGTTTTTTAAATGCAGGGATAGGTATTTGTAGGTTTTACAAAATAAATTTATCTGCCACCAAGTAAAAACCACTCCATATAGGTTTCTGCGGAATGCCTGCGTTATTGTAAAAAGATAAACAAATAAAATAATTGAAATTATGACCGCATCCTTTTCTTTAGAAACTAAAGTAATTGTTGTAACAGGAGGAACAGGTGTGTTGGGTGACGCTTTTACAAAAGCAATTGCAGCCGCAGGTGCAACAGTAGTAATATTGGGCAGGAATGAAAGTGTTGCTAAACAACGGGTCGAAAAGATTCTTTCAACCGGTGGAAAAGCAATTGCATTGATTGCTGACGTTACAAATGAAAATGATTTGCAAAGTGCTTGTGAACAATTGCTTTCTGTTACCGGCAAAATTGACGGACTGGTAAATGCGGCTGGTGGTAATATGCCCAAAGCAGTTGTTCAACCTGATGCTGATATTTTTAAATTAGATATCAGTGCACTAAAACAGGTGATGGACCTTAACCTTTTTGGCACCTTATTGCCAACCCAGGTTTTTGGAGAAGCCATCAGGCAAACCGGTAGCGGCAGCATAGTGAATATTTCATCTATGGCAGCACAATTGGCAATAACCAAAGTGTTGGGATACAGCATGGCAAAGGCTTCTATCGATGCTTATACAAGGTGGTTTGCAGTAGAACTGGCCAATCGCTTTGGAGATAAAATAAGAATGAATGCCATTGCTCCGGGCTTTTTTTTAACCGAACAAAACAGGGCTTTATTAACCAATGCAGATGGGAGTTTTACAGAACGGGGAAAACTGGTAATTCAAAATACACCTTATAAAAGATTTGGCCATGCAGACGAATTAACTGGTGCCTTAATATGGCTGCTGAGTGATGCATCGGCATTTGTTAGCGGAACTGTTATAAATGTTGATGGTGGGTTCTCCATTTTTAGCGGGGTGTAAAAAATAAAAATTATTCCACTCCTGCTCCTTCCTCCTTTCAAAAAAATTACCTGGTAACTTTTTAGTGTCGATACCCTGAACGAAAGAAGTAAATACCTGCATTGTTTAAGAATTTATTGAAAACAAAGAAAAAATAAGTATTGCCACATTGCTTGTTTAATGAAAGAAATTTCAACAGATGGTGTTAGCAAATACACTCATCAATAGCAAGGCTGATATTTTCAAGTCCTTTTTTTAAAATCAACTCATCTGTCCAGCCAAAGCCAATGCGCATGTAGGTATCAGGTAAATTAAACCAATGCCCCGGTCCAACCATCGTCTCGTATTTATTCGTCAGAACCTGATAAAATTTTTGAGTATCAACTGTTATTTCTTTTTTAAAACGGGGAAAACAAACAACACCACCTTGCGGTAAAACAGCTTCTATCCGGTATTCATTTTGCAACCATGCTTTTAGTAACTGAAAATTTTGTAAAGCTTTTTCATTTATGGTTAAGGCAAATAATTCCTTCTGTTTGTAAAACTGGTAAGCCACTTCTTCATCTAAAGCCGAGTTACTGATGTAGATCATTTCTTTGGCAGCAAGAAAACGTTCCATTATTATTTCATCCTGCGTTATAAGCCACCCCATTCTTAAACCCGGTAATCCAAATGCTTTTGACAGGGAAGAAACACTAATCACTTTTTTACTTTTAGAAGCCGTAACAGGATAGGGTGTTTTAAAGCATGCATCCCGATAAGTTTCGTCTATCAGTAAAAAGATGTCATATTGTTCCGCTATTTGGATAATCCTGTCAATTGTTTCTTCCCTCATCAACATACCTGTTGGATTGTGTGGCGTGGTAATGCTTATCAATGTAGTATTTTTCTGAATGAGCGATTCAATATTATCAAGGTTTAATTTCCAGTCCTCTTCAAACGAAAGATCAATAAATGAAATACTACAACCTATTGTTTTGGGTACCTCAATATTGGTGGCATAGTTTGGGCGAACAATAATTAAATGATCATCAGGGGTAAGTAACGAACTATTGATAATGAACAACGCTCCTGCTGCTCCATTGGTTAGTAAAACATGTTCTTTATTCAGGTTGGGATAATCACTTACAATGGCGGCTCTCAGCGCAGGTTTACCCCGGTGGCCGATGTATTCTAAAGTAAGGTTATCAAGCGACAAACCTAATTCACTCATTTTTAGATCGGTAACTGAACTTTCAGAAAGATTGTATTTGATAGTGTCATAACCAATCTCTTCGGGAGATTCTTTTTCAATGTCCATTCTTTTATAAAGCATACATAGGTTGTTTAGATAAATGTACAATTGTTGAATGAATAGGCAAACAGGCGAAAAAATTATTTTATAATTTAAAATAATTTGTAACCCTATTAAAGTTTAATAACCTTACCTTTAAATACTAACACATATATTGGTTACCTGATAAAATCAGTACCAATACGAAAATACTTATCCATTGTAATTGCCATTTTAGGTTAATGGCAGTGATGTTAATAAACTAAAATAACTATTTAATGGAAGTGATTTTAACAGACCGGGTAGATTTGAAAGAGGGAAAATTAAATTTCATTGACCAGTTTTTTCTTCCTCTAATAAATGACAAAAGAGATTTGCCATTTATTTATCTATCATTAAAAATTACTTTTATTGTTATCCCTTCTGCCGTTTTACTTTTTACCATCACCAATTTGCATTGGGCATGGTACGTTGCCTACCTGCTTATTTTGCTGATTGTTTTTCTAGGGCCTTATGTATTGATGCTGCACAATGTTTGCCATCGTAAATTTTTTAAAAAGAAATTCAATTACCTGAATAGGTATATTCCATGGGTGTTGGGCATCTTCTTTGGTCAAACGCCAGAAACTTATTTTTATCATCATGTAACCATGCACCATCCGGAAAATAATGAGCCCGATGATTTGAGCAGTACCATGAAATACAACAGGGATAGCTCCCGTGCTTTTATAGTTTACTTAATTTCTTTTTATTTTACCGGGGTTCTTAACCTGATATTATATTTTAAAAATAAGGCAAGAAATAAATATGCGTTGCGGATAATGGTTGGTGAATTATTTTTTACTATGCTTTGCGTGGCATTGTGTTTTGCAAATTTTAAAGCAACGCTTACTGTGTTTATTTTACCATTGGTATTTATTCGTTTTGCTATGATGGCGGGCAATTGGGCACAACATGCATTTATTGATCCGGCAAAGCCTGAAAGTATTTACGGTAATAGTATTACCTGCATTAATACTATTTACAATAAAAAATGTTTTAACGACGGTTACCATATTGGCCATCACCTGCGCCCCTATATGCATTGGACAGAGATGCCTGCTAACTTTATAGAAAACCTCCCCACTTATAAAAAAAATAATGCCATTGTTTTTAAGGGCCTTGATTATTTCCAGATTTGGTTTTTATTAATGATAAAAAATTACAAAAAACTTGCAACAAGTTTTGTACAATTGGGAGAACCACAAACTACAGACGCAATCATAGCTTTTCTTAAAAGCCGCACCAGAAAATTTGAATAGTGTTTAAATAAAAAGACTTCCGTAGCTTTTTTATAGAAAAGAATACACTTGCATAAAAAGTGAATTTGGTTATTTTGCTAATCAAATTATATCTTCCTTTTAACTAAGATGAACAAATTCCTGGAAAACTATTTATTTACAGGGTCGCTTTTTTACTTTTTTTATGTTGGCAAATTATCATATCGCTACACCAAATTTCTTAACTTGTGGCTTAAGCCAGTTCTATTTACAGTATTGAAAAAAGGATCAAAATAAAAGAAAATGATTATGCCTAAAGAAAAAGAAAGAACAAAAAAGTTCAAACATGCTATCAATGCCTTCAATAGTTCAATAGAATTGTTGACGTACAAGAGTGCGACGCAACAAAAGTTTAATAGCAGTACTAAGCCCTGGTTGATACTTATTTTACTTGTTTTATTTGCTGTTGGTGCTGGTAAAGTTTTTGCACAATCAATTGTTACGATTCCTGTTGAAACAGAAAAAAATGCGTTGATACTACAGACGGACAAAGAGGGAAGGCTGGGTATTGTTTATTTTGGCACCAGGCTTTTAAATAGTAAAGAATATGCCACTTTACCACAACAATATAATTTTGTACAGGATAACTCAGGCAGGTACAATGGAGCCTATACCCCGGCGGGCACTTTTAACCTTGTTGAGCCCGCAGTGCAGGTAACGCATGCAGATGGTAATACTTCGCTTGAATTAAAATACATAAGTTTTGAAACAAAAAAAATAGATGAAAATGTAAGCCTGATCAGCATTTTGTTGAAAGACCCTTTATATGCAGATGAAATTACGCTTTACTATAAAACCTATTTTAAAGAAAATGTAGTGGAGCAATGGAGTGTAATTAAAAATGCAGAAAAGAAACCGGTCAGGATGCAAAAATATGCATCTGCCAATTTATATTTTACAGCACATGATTATTACCTGATGCATTACAACGGCGGTTGGGGAGCTGAAATGAAACCCGAGGAAGATCTTTTAAGCCATGGCATTAAATCTATTGATTCCAAATTGGGTACAAGGGCCAATCTTTATCAGCCACCGACTTTTATGGTATCTTTTGATAAGCCGACAACAGAAGATGAAGGCAATGTGTTGCTGGGGCAATTGGCGTGGTCGGGCAATTTTAAAATTGATTTTGAAGTTGACTCGTATAAAAATTTACGCCTTATTGCAGGCATTAATCCGTATGCATCTGAATATATGCTTGCAGCCGGACAGGAGTTTACAACACCTGCTTTTATTTATACTTTCTCAACAAATGGCAAAGGAGAAGCAAGCCGCAACCTGCATCATTGGGCAACAAAATACAGGTTGTTAGATGGTGGTGGATCAAGGTTAACACTACTCAATAACTGGGAGGCCACTTATTTTGGTTTTGACGAAAATAAACTGGTGAGTCTTTTTAAAGGAGCTAAAACTTTAGGCGTAGACATGTTTTTATTAGATGATGGATGGTTTGGCAACAAACATCCAAGAGACGCTGATACAGCGGGTTTGGGCGATTGGCAAGAGAATGTAAAAAAACTGCCTCATGGTATTGGATACCTGGTAAAAGAGGCGCAGGCTGCAGGCGTAAAATTTGGTATATGGGTAGAACCTGAAATGGTGAATCCTAAAAGTGAATTGTATGAGAAGCATAAGGACTGGGTAATTCGCCAGCCCGACCGCCCTGAAAAATATTATCGCAACCAGTTGGTATTGGATCTTTCCAATCCTGCAGTGCAGAATTTTGTATTTGGTGTGTTAGATACTTTATTTACTAAAAACCCAACGCTTGCTTTTGTAAAATGGGATTGCAATGCTGTTATTTACAATGCTTATTCTGCTTACCTCCAAAAGCAGGGTTTACCACAATCTCAGTTATATGTTGATTATGTAAAAGGGCTATACAAAGTGTTGGAAAGATTGCGGTTCAAATATCCAACTGTGCCGATGATGCTTTGCAGTGGCGGTGGCGGCCGTGTTGATTATGGTGCATTGCAGTACTTTACAGAATATTGGCCAAGCGATAATACAGACCCGGTTGAACGTATTTTAATTCAATGGGAGTACTCGTATTTTTATCCTGCTATTGCAAGTTGTAACCATGTTACTGACTGGAGCAAGCTTCCTTTAAAATTTAGAACAGATGTTGCTATGATGGGCAAAATGGGATACGACATAGTTGTAAATAATTTAAGTGAAAAAGATCTTCAGTTTAGTCAGCAGGCTGTAGCTACCTATCGCTCCGTTAGCGATTTAGTTTGGCAGGGCGACCTGTATCGTTTGGCAGACCCAAAAGAAAATCCATTGGCATCTTTAATGTTTAGCAGTGCCGATAAAAGCAGGGCTGTAATTTTCAATTATCTTACCAATACAAGGTTTATGCAAACTGCCACTCAGCAGCCCGTTAAATTAAAAGGATTGGTTGCAACAAAAAATTACACGGTAAAGGAAATCAATCTTTATCCGGGCACCAGTTCAACTGTGAATGCATCAATGGTTTATTCCGGTAATTTTTTAATGACTATTGGAATTAATCCTGATGTAAACGGACGGAGAGCAAGTGTGTTACTGGAAGTAAATGCAGTAAAATAATTTTGTAATTTTTTTCATATTAATAAAAACATTGCAGCGGATAAAAACTTTAGACAGTATGAGGGGGCTTGCTGCAGCTACTGTATTGTTTCACCATATATTTACCAGGTTCCCGCATTTGTTTGCAGGCAAATTTCCTATGTGGTTAGAAAGTGTTTTTACATCTATTTCGGATTTGAATATGGAGGCAGTGTTGCTTTTCTTTTTTCTTTCAGGATTTAGTATTTGTTTAAGTTTAAAGAATGATTTGCCTGTCAACAAAATCAACTTTAATATTTATACCTACAGACGATTAAAACGCATATTGCCACTGTATTACTTTGCTATTTTTTTTACGTTTGTTTGCGGATTGATTATTAAAACAGCATTCCTTACTGATGATTTTAGTTTAAAGAACCTTGCAGGAAATATCTTCTTTTTGCAATGTGCAAAATCATACAAGGGAAATTGGTTTGCCCCTTACGGCGATAATGGCCCGTTATGGTCTTTATCTTTTGAAGTGTTTTATTATTTTTTTCTACCGGTATTTTTATTTGTTATGCTTCGGTTGAACAAATCCAGCAATTTTACTACACTTATAAACAGAAGAGCCTTGGTCGTCGCTTTTTTTCTATCCTACGTTTGTGGATTTATCAACAAGCGTTTTTTTATACCCTACATAGCTTTCTCCTCCCTTTTTTATGTTTGGTATGGAGGTTTTTTTATTGCAGTTTTATATTTAAAGAGAGTAAAGGATAATATTAGTGATATTATTTTGCAGTTGCTGCTTACCGTTCTTGCAGCGGCTATCTATTATGTTTATCCAACAGCAACCTGTTATCATCTGTTTATAGGATCAGCAATGACGGGTTTATTTTATTGGCTTTATTTATTCAGACATAAATTCCCTGGTTCAATTTTAGTTCCTTTTGAAAGGCTTTTTAATTTTCTGTTTTACAAAATTGGAACAGGTAGTTATGCGCTTTACCTGCTGCATTATCCTTTGTTGATGGTGTTAAAACAACAAACTACTTTAACAATTATAGAACTGCTGATTATAATTATTCTATTAATCATTTGTTGTATTTTTCTTGAAAAATATGTGGTTAGTAAAAAGTGGGGTTTTTTAAAACGCCCCTATCTTCCTGCGAGAATTAAAGATTGAAGCGCTCTTATTATTTAAAACTAATTTTTAAATAGTATGTCTTTTGCCCATTTCTATTACCATCCTAATAACTGGCTGTATTGTTATTTCAAAATAAAAATCTATTATTTTTTGGGTACTGCTCTTTAATTATGATAAACGGTTAAAGTTGCCCGCTTTTTAATTATACTTTTAAAAGATGAAAGAAATTTGTGTAAATAAAACCTGTTGGCATCTTACTTTAGTAATTGCTGTTTTATAAAGTCATCATTCATGAAGAAGATTGAAAACTGTTTTAAAATAATCTGTTGCTTTTTAATTTTTAGTTGCACTATTTTCAATAATGCAATAGCTCAACAATACGATTGTAATTTTAATACACCTGCTGTTAATATTGATTTTGGTACCAATGCCAACGAAAAAAATACAAATCTTTCTTCTTTAAAAAGTTACAATTACCAGGAAGGCTTTTGCCCGGATGATGGAAACTATAGTTTTACATCGTTTACCGGTGATTGCTTTGCCGGCTTCTGGTATACACTTAACGAAGATCATACACCCAATGATATCAATGGAAGGATGATGATTGTGAATGCTTCTTTAGATCCGGCTACTTTTTTTGAACAATATGTATCAGGGCTTAAACAATCCACAACGTATGAATTTTCTGTTTGGATAGTAAATGTTTGCAGGGATGGTAACTGTAGTGATGCACCCACGCCACCAATGATTAGTATTTCTATTTCGTCAGGAGAAAATCAAATTGCACAATTTGAAACAGGCCAGATAATGCCTGGGACAGCACCCTTATGGAAAAAATATTTTGGTACTTTTACAGTACCGTCCGGCGCAAACGTAGTAGTGATAAAAATGGATGATGTTACCAACGGCGGATGCGGTAATGATTTTGCTATTGATGATATTATGATAAGGGAATGTAGGATACTCAATCCTCCGAAAGTGATTACCGCCAAGCCTTCTCAACCACTTGTGGTTAATACATCACCTGCAATTAATAAAGCTGCAGCAAAGAATTTACCCAGGTCTCAGCCAGATTTAAAACCGGTTGTTGAGCAAAAAAGTATCAATAAAACCATTCCTGAAACTATTCAGTTAACCACCACCGTTAAACCAAATAATTCATCTACTGTTATAAAGGAAAAGTTTTCCGGGTATCAAATACCTGCACCCATTGCTGCAAGGGCTAGCCCTTTGGTAAAACAAATTGAAACGGAAGAAACAGCATTGCTTATTGAGTTGTACGACAACGGTGAAATTGATGGCGATACTGTTACCATTTATCATAACAATCAATTACTGGTTTCTCATGCAGGTCTGTCGGAAAAGCCTGTAAGGGTAAAAATTAAAGTAGATAAAGAACATCCTCATCATGAATTAATAATGGTGGCAGATAATCTTGGTTCGATACCTCCCAACACTTCGCTGATGATTATTACTGCCAATGCCAAAAGGTATGAAATTTTCATTTCTTCCTCTGAGCAAAAAAATGCTAAAATCGTTATTGATTTAAAAGAATAGTAAACCATTGTGGTTGCTTCTTTAAACGCTATGATGAATGCTGTATTCGCTGGTTTGATATATTATTAATTAATCTTCTGTTTTCATGTTGGTAAGCCATTTAATCATAAGTAATTTGCAGTGCTTAATTCGTTAATTTTGCAGATATTTCTGTGGATTGCACTTCAGCAGTTTACCATATAAAATTTTTGTTTAAACTATGGCTAATATTCTAATTATCGACGACGAAAAAGCAATAAGAAAAACCTTATCGGAAATTCTAAGTTATGAAGGGTATAAAATTGATGAAGCTGCAGATGGCGAAGAAGGCTTAAAAAAATTTAGCAATACTACCTATGATGTTGTACTGTGTGATATTAAAATGCCCAAAATGGACGGCATTGAATTTTTAGAAAAAGCAAGAGAAGTTAATAGTGACGTTCCCGTTATTGTTATAAGTGGACACGGTAATATTGAAACTGCTGTTGAAGCAGTTAAGAAGGGCGCATTTGATTACATAAGCAAACCGCCTGATCTTAACCGTTTATTAATTACGCTGCGCAATGCGCTCGATAAACAAACCCTGGTAACAGAAACCAAAGTATTGAAACGCAAGGTTTCTAAAGTGCAGGATATGGTGGGTACAAGCCCCGGCATTAAGAAAATAAAGGATACTATTGAAAAAGTTGCACCAACGGATGCAAGGGTTTTGATAACGGGAGAAAATGGAGTAGGTAAAGAACTTGTGGCAAGATGGATTCATGAAAAAAGTAACCGCAATACCGGGCCAATGGTTGAAGTAAACTGTGCAGCCATTCCGGGAGAATTGATCGAAAGTGAATTGTTTGGTCATGAAAAAGGATCTTTTACATCAGCCATTAAACAACGCATAGGTAAGTTTGAGCAGGCCAATGGCGGCACTTTGTTTTTAGATGAAATTGGAGACATGAGTTTAGGCGCACAGGCAAAAGTATTACGTGCCTTGCAGGAAGGGAAAATAACAAGGGTAGGGGCGGATAAAGATATTAATGTAGATGTGAGAGTAATAGCAGCAACCAATAAGGACCTGTTAAAGGAAGTTGATGATAAAAACTTCAGGTTAGATCTTTACCACCGGCTGGGAGTTATTATTGTACACGTTCCATCTTTAAATGAACGCAGGGAAGACGTACCATTATTGGTTGATTTTTATATTGAAAAAATTGCAGATGAATATGGCCAGACAAAAAAGATAATTGATAAAGATGCAATGGAAGTATTAAAAAATTATAACTGGACGGGTAATATCCGTGAACTGAGAAATGTGGTAGAACGGCTTATAATTTTATCGGGGAAAAATATAAGTCTGGAGGATGTGAACAATTATGTTTTGCCCAAATAATAATTGAGTTGCCATGAAAACTATTTACTGCATTAGTGGTTTGGGAGCAGATGAAATGGCTTTTTCACGCTTAAAAATACAAGGGTATAAATTGGTTTACCTACCGTGGTTATTGCCACACAACAATGAATCCATTGAGCAATATGCTACCCGCATGTGTGTGGGCATAACTGAGGAAAATCCAATACTTATGGGGCTTTCGTTTGGAGGAATGATGAGTATTGAAATTTCGAAAATATTGCAGGTTGAAAAAATCATTCTTATATCAAGTATTAAATCTGCCGTTGAATTACCCTGGTGGATGATGGGTGCTGGTAAACTGCGGCTAAATAAAATAGTATCTATGCGGTCGTATAAAATATTGGAACCCATCCAAAACAGATTCTTAGGTGTGAAGGATAAAGATGAAATTGAGATGGTACGGAACTACCGAAAAAATGCACCTGAAATTTATACCAACTGGGCCATCAACCAAGTGCTTAACTGGAAAAACAGTTGGCAACCTCCAGCAATCTTTCACATACATGGAGACAATGATAAAATGTTTCCTATTAAAAATGTTTCGCCTACTCATATTATAAAAGGTGGAGGACACTTTATGATTATGAACAAAGCAGCAGAAATAAGTGAATGTATTAATGGAGTTATTTAGACATAAATTTTATTGTAGTGCAAATCCCCGGGCCTGATTGAAATGATGGAGTAAAGATGGTTATCCGCTCCGGCGGACAAGTCGTAATTAGTTGTCATGATGTGACTAAGCCCGTACAATAATTTTTTACATAAAGTGTTTAACAACAACTATTCAATTATTTAGATAGTTTTTGTGTTAAACATTTCAAAACATTTTTTGTATAAAACCTTATCACAAGGTTAATTATGGTATTTTTGGCACTGTTAAAATTTTACTTATGAGTATTGGCTGGATTATTTTTATTGTGGCTGCTATAGGCTGGCACATTGGTTTGTATGGCATGTTTAAAAAGGCAGGCATAGAACCCTGGAAAGCACTGGTGCCATTTTATAATTCCTGGTGCATGGTGGAGAAAATGAAGTTGCATAAAGTGTGGTTTTTTTTACAACTGATACCTATAGCAGGGCAGTTTATTTCCATCTGGATTACCATCAAATTTGTAGAGCATTTTGGTCGCTTCGGATTTTTGCATCACGCTGCAACTGTATTAATTCCCTTTATTTATTTCCCCTACCTAGGTTACTCAAAAGATGAAAAATATGCAGGAGAACTGGTAGTAAATAATTATAAAAAATCCGGCGCACGTGAGTGGGTGGATGCTGCAGCATTTGCGGTAGTAGCAGCCACCCTTATTCGTACGTTTGTTTTTGAAGCATATACCATTCCAACACCCTCCGAAGAAAAAACATTATTGGTAAACGATTTCTTATTTGTAAGTAAGTGGACTTATGGACCACGTATTCCCAATACACCGATTGCAATGCCTTTTGTACATCATACGATGCCTTTTGTAAATGTAAAAAGTTATAGTGAAGCCATTCATATTCCTTACACAAGGTGGTTTGCAAGCCCGGTGCAGCGCAATGATGCGGTGGTGTTTAATTTTCCTGCCAATGACACATTGATCAATGATCCTATTGTAGACGGACAGCAGCAGTTTGGTTCGCAGACTACTTACTACCAGGAAATTAGAGATGAAATGAACCTGGGGCATCTTACAGAACAAAAGGCCAGAGAAGATGTGTGGAATAAATATGGCGATATGATTATTACAAGGCCTGTTGACAAAAGAGAAAATTTTATTAAACGTTGTGTAGGTATAGCCGGAGATACGATACAGGTTATTAATGGCACCCTGATGGTTAACGGAAAGCCGCAGGATTATTTTCCACAAGCGCAACGTTATTATAAAATGACTATTCCGCCCAATACACCCGCATTGGATAGTAAAGAAAATGCAGAGGAAGTGCTGTTACCTATGGGTATACATGTGCGTTGGGAGCAGAGAGATATACAACAAATAGGTAATAATATTTACCTGGTAAATATCACCAATGAAGAAAAACAACAGGTAAAAATTACCCCCGGTTACACAATTACAGATTTTTTATATCCTGTTGAAAACAGGCTATTCCCATATTATGATACTACGAGGCAATGGAGTTCCGATAACTATGGCCCTTTATACATACCCAAAAAAGGTGCTACCATTGAATTGAACGCCGATAATTATACCCGTTACGAACGTTGTATCAGAACATACGAAAACAATGAACTGGAAAATAAGGGGGGTAAGATATTTGTAAATGGTAAGGAAGCTACCAATTATACTTTTAAAATGAATTATTATTGGTTAATGGGTGATAACCGTCACAACTCTTTAGATAGCCGCTATTGGGGTTTTGTACCCGAAGACCATGTGGTAGGCAAGGCTTCGCTAATTTGGTTTAGTTGGGAAGGTGGTCCACGCTGGAAGAGGATTTTTAAATGGATAAAATAATTTGTTTAGCATACTATTTAATGTTTAATTTAAAAATATAAAATTCCTCCCAATAGCAATGTTGGGAGGAATTTTTATCTGATTGCTTTTATTAATAAGTGCCTTTATGCTTTGGTATAAGGCAACCAAAAATTAATATCCATGATAAAGAAAGAAATTCCTTTTACGGTAGAAATTTATGCAACTTCAGAAGAATTAACAATCGCTGATGCTACTTTATTAGCAAGTGCCAGGGCTATTACTTCGGCCGCTTATGCTCCTTACTCAAATTTTAAAGTTGGTGCAGCAGCGCTGTTATCGAACGGCAGCATTGTAACCGGTACCAACCAGGAAAATGCTTCTTATCCTGTTGGCATATGTGCAGAGAGAGTGTTACTTTCTACAGTAGCTTCACAATTTGGAGGAGTTGGTATTATAACTATGGCCATTAGTTATGATAATTTAAAAGGAGAGAGTAAGCATCCCATTTCGCCATGCGGTATCTGCCGCCAGAGTTTATCAGAATATGAAGAAAGGACGAATCAGCCAATAAGAATTATATTAAGTGGCTTAGGTGGCGAAGTTTATATTATTGAGAAGGCACAGCAGTTATTACCGTTAACTTTTAGTTTGTTGGATATAAAGTAGCAACTGAATTACCAGTATTTAGAACAAGGTTTGTACACCATAAGCAAATTTTCTTTCATGTTCCAGCAACCATTTCTTACGCCATAACCCGCCACTATAGCCGGTTAAATTGCCATTGCTGCCAATAACCCTGTGGCAAGGAACTACAATGCTTAATTGATTTTTTCCATTTGTTGTGCCCACCGCTCTTATTGCTTTTATATCTCCGGTTCGTTTGGATAATTCCAGGTAGCTAATTGTTTTTGCATAAGGGATTTGCTGTAAAGCAGTCCATATTTTTTGTTGAAAAGCAGTACCGTTTTGCTGAATTGGTAAATCAAATTCTCGTCTTGTTCCATTAAAATATGCTGTAAGCTGTTGTTTACAATTTTTAATTAAAATATTTCCGTCATCAAATATTTCTTCTGGCGGCGTGACTGTTTTTTCCTTTTCAAATACCAAAGAGGTGATCATTTCGCCATTTACTTCAATTAAAATAATACCAACGGGAGAGTGGAAAGAAGAGATGATTCTGGTCATAAAAATGTATTGATAAATTTAAATGAATTAATATTGCCAAACTAAAAAAATACGATTTCTTTGATAAAGAAATTACAAATTATGAGTACCGTTAAAACTGAAACCAGGTTTATAGAAAAGGCGATGAATGCCATTGCAGATCCATGCAGGTTATCTATACTTCAGGAAATTTCCCGCAAAGGCGAAATATGTTGTGGTGATGTACAGCAGCTTACAGGGCTTTCTCAGCCTACCTGCTCACATCATATTAAATTATTGTCAGATAGCGAATTAGTAGAGTGCCGCAAAGAAGGCCGCAATCATTTTTTTACGCTTAATAAAAATAATTTTAAAAAAGTAAGCATTTTTTTGGAAAGGTTTTATGAGGTTTAGCCAATACGGCAGCCGTTATCAGCAGGCAGTGACGGTTGCAGCAGCACCACTTCATTTTGTTTGTTATACACACCCAGCACCAGACATTCACTGAAAAAATTGGCAATTTGTTTTGGTGGAAAATTGACTACCGCTATAATTTGTTTACCAATCAATTCCGTTTTTGAATATAAGTTGGTTATTTGTGCAGAAGAATTTTTGATTCCTGATTTACCAAAATCAATTTTGAGTTGGTAGGCTGGTTTTCTTGCATTTGGAAAATCAGTCACTTCTAAAATAGTTCCCAGCCGCATGTCTATTTTTTCAAAATCATCCCAATTAATCATAATTATAGTTTTACCTGCAACGTATTTTGTAATATTGAAAACTAAATAATTTTTATGGTATTACAAATAAAACAAGCAAGTATTGACGATATAAATATTGTTGCCCCATTGTTTAATGCGTACAGAATATTTTATAACCAGGCGAGTGATATGGCTGGTGCAACTAACTTTTTATACGAAAGAATAGTAAAAAATCAGTCAACTCTTTTTATTGCTTTTATTAACGGCGAAGCAGTGGGCTTTACACAATTGTATCCCATATTTTCATCTGTATCTTTAAGACCAGCTTTGTTACTAAATGATTTATATATTGCCGAAAGGGCCCGTAAACTTGGTATTGCTACAGCTTTGCTTAATAAGGCAAAAGAATTTGGCAAGCAAAATAATGCAGGATGGCTATTATTGGAAACAGCCTTCGATATTTAGTCGTCCCTCAAAAAGTCGTTTTTAATTTTGGGGCAAAAAAATTCCAGTAAGCTGCTACAATGTATTTGCAGATGAGTAACCAACATGTTATTGCCTCTGTGCGCCAGAGGAT
>JANXSR010000327.1 GCA_025352625.1 Ferruginibacter sp. | reverse complement strand
TTTTACAGAAAGTTTGTACACCGTAACACTGTGAAACTGCTGACCGGGCAATAACAAAGTGGTAGGAAATTTTGGTTCGTTGGGTGAATCAGGAAAGTGTTGTGTTTCTAAACACAGCGCCGCATGCTGATTAATTTTCTTACCATCAGAAGTAGAGAATGTTCCGTCTAAAAAATTACCGGTATAAAACTGAACACCGGGCTCTGTGGTGAATACCTCAAGCGTTCTTCCCGAAATGCTGTCTTTTAATTCAACAATTTTTGACAGGGCAGAATCTTTTTTATTCAATACAAAGTTGTGATCATACCCACCGCTCACAGCGCCAATTTCAAGACCGATTTTTTTTGCTTTTGTAAAATCAAACGGTGTTCCTTTTACAGATTTAATTTCTCCTGTTGGTATCAGCGTAGTATCAACAGGTGTATAATTGTCCGCATCAATCATCAGCGTATGATCGAGTATGGTATTGCTTACATCACCTGTTAAATTAAAGTAACTGTGGTTGGTAACATTCAATACAGTTGCTTTATCAGTTGTAGCACTGTATTCAATCTTTAGTTCATTGTCATCAGTTAATGTGTAGCGAACAGTTACTTTTAAATTACCGGGATAGCCTTCTTCACCATCCTTGCTCAAATAACTGAGTTCTAAACTTGCAGTAGAATCACTTGCAGGTGTAGCTTCCCAAACCTGTTTGTCAAAGCCTTTTAACCCACCATGCAAAGCATTCGGGCCATTGTTGGTTGCCAGGGTATATTGAGCAGTATCAATTTTAAATTTACCTTTTGCGATACGGTTGCCGTAACGTCCAACCACCGCTCCGAAATAAGGAGGTTTGGCAAGATAACCGCTTAAACTATCAAACCCCAACACTATACTGGAAGGTTTGTCATTCTTATCAGGTGAAACCCATGAGGTAACTGTTGCGCCGTAGTTGGATACTTTTACCTGTACGCCTTTTGCGTTGGTAAGTGTGTACAAAAATACTTCCTTGCCATCTGTAGTGCCCCAGGCTGCTTTTGTAATACCAGCTTTTGTTTCCATTTTTTCGGTAGTAGTGGTTGTTTGATTGTTGCAGGATGTAATAAAGATTGCAGCAATAATTGCAATGCTTAAGAGTGTTGATTTTTTCATATGTTTTTTTTGCCCCCATCCCCTAAAGGGGTGTTTTGAAGACTATGTTTTGTTACAGTCTTTTTGAGGAAGTTAGCGAAATTATATTTTAATTCGTGTAATTCGTGTTTTAAAATTCGTGTTATTATTTAGCTGGGCCTTCTTTCCGCCACAGGCCAGTCATTAAACCAGCCTATTTTTTCTATCCGCAATTTACTTCTTCCATTATCCGAAGCATCATATCCATGAAAAATAAGATAGTCTGTTCCATTAAAATTGGCTACTGCGTTGTGGCCTACGCCATGCCAGTTTTTATCTCCTTCCAGCACGGTGCTGCCACCACCTAAATTCATTGGTACACCGTCCCTGTCTGTATAAGGCCCTGTTACTTTTTCGCTTCTGCCCACCATCATTTTATAAGTGCTTTTTTCACCGCGGCAACAATAATCAAAGGATACAAACAAATAAAAATATTTTCCGTGCCGATAAATGAATGGTGCTTCAATGGCTGCATCGCCTGCAACTGAATCAGGCAAAATGTAGTCTCTTTTACGGGCTGCGATGGTGTACCATTCTTCAGGTTGTGCGACGGCGGTTAATGCGCTGTCCAATTTCACCAGTTTCATGCCGTTCCAGAATGAGCCAAAAGCCAGCCAGGGTATATTATTTTCATCCATGATCAGGTTAGGATCAATGGCATTCCACATGTCTCTACCGGGAACGGACTGTATCACTTTACCATGATCCATCCATTTGAAATTTTTGGAAGAAGGATCCAGCGTTTTGTTGGTTGCCAGGCCAATGCAGGAAGTATTTTTTCCAAAGGCAGAAACCGCATAATACAGATAAAATTGACCGTTGTGATAACTGATATCCGGCGCCCAAATATGGCCCCGGAAAGATGGGATAGCATCTACCGCCCATTGTGGTGCTTTATCAAAAACCGGCTTTAATTGTTTCCAGTGCTTCCTATCCGGTGAGGAAAAAGCGGTGATGCCCTGCCCGGTACAAAAGATGTAATACATGCTGTCCTGCCGGATGATCACCGGATCATGTACACTGATAAGCGTATCGTTTATCAATGGTTTTGTTTGCGCAAAAAGCCAACACGACTGTACCGTTAAAAACAAGGAGAATAAATATTTCATAAAAATTATGAGATTAATAATTGGGTTGTCCAGGTTTAATACTATCCATCTTTTTTAGCGGCACCTGCTTCAGGCCGGATCATTTAGTTAAACAATAATTCTAACCCGTTCCATAGTAACGATAGATGGGTAGAACAAATACCGTTATTGCAATTTTCGATCCGTAGGATCGGTATGTACCTGGCATCGGTTTAATCCCATACATTCTACAGAACATTACACCTACCGTTCCTACGGAACGAACATAATGTCAATATTTTTTTCTACCCATCTATCGTCCCTAAAGGGACGAATGCACCATCGAAAAGTTCTTAACTACATGACATTACCCTGAAGGACTTGGCAATTAAAATTCTTAAAAAAATACATTACCCTGAAGGCGAAAAATCCGAACAATTAACTAGCTCATTAATGCTTAATCCTACAATTTATTTCATACCAATGCGGTACACACTGAATGAATGAGCTGGTAAAGAAGCCGCCAGTTTGCTTCCCTTTATCTGAACTGCTGAAGCAACAGGAATAACTGCTTCAGGGGTTGCAAAACTATTAACATCCAGCACCGAATTGCTTTTTAAAACGGTTACGGTTGCAGCAGGTGTTATTTTTTTTGCACCATTAATGGTGATGACTTTATTGATGGCATTGGCCGACGCATTCACCACTTTAATAATTACATCGTTCGTATTTTTATCAATTACCGCTGATACATAAATGCTGTCTTGTCCTGACACTGATTGGCCATCCATTAACGCTGGTACCACATTGGTTCCTTTGTTTGTACTGTATAATTTCTGCACATAATAATTAGGCGTGCCGTACGATTGCAGGTTGTTCACCCAGATCAAATCCGGCGTCCACTGCCAGCCATCAATGTGTGCAAACAGGGGTGCGTAAGATGCCATGTTTACCACTGCCGCATTGCGTTCAAGCCCTGTCATGAAGGCTGCTTCTGCAATGGCTGTTTCCGCATTGTTTTTATTGTCAATGCTTACCGTATGATCGCTTTGTGCGGCATATTCTCCTGCAAAAATTTTGGATGCATTTCTTGGGTAATTGTCATAGCGGGCGGCATTGGCCAGGAACCATTCCGGCCTCCGGTAATAATGCTCATCAATAATGTCTGCATTCATTTTTCTTAATTCGGTATTAAGAAAGTCAAACCGTTCGCCGTTGGGATCTGTACCCGAACTGTTCACAATTTTAAAATCAGGGTATCTTGCTTTAATGGCTTTGCTGAATATTTTTAAGCGTTCAAGGTATTGGGGGCCCCAGTTCTCGTTGCCCACACCCATCATCTTTAAATTAAATGGCGCCGGATGTCCCATCTGCACACGAACCTTGCCCCACTGTGTAGTAGCATCACCATTGGCAAATTCAATCAGGTCCAAGGCATCCTGTACATAAGTATCCAGTTGATCGATCGGTATAACTTCTGCTGTATTAAATTGGCAGGCCATGCCGCAATTCAATATTGGCAAAGGCGATGCGCCGATGTCTTCCGCCAGTTGAAAATATTCAAAGAAGCCAAGACCAAATGTTTGGAAATAATCTGGTGTTGGCCGGTGTGTAAATTCACTGTTCCAGCGGTTAATACTTAACTGGCGCTCCTCAATGGGCCCAATAGTTTTTTTCCACTGGTATCTTGTGGAGAGTTCGTGTCCCTCTACAATACAGCCACCGGGAAAGCGGATAAAGCCCGGCTTCATATCGGCCAGTAATTGTATCATGTCTGCACGCATCCCACCGGGGCGCTTTTTCCAGGTATCTTCCGGAAATAAAGAGATGATGTCCAGGTCAATTTTACCGGCACCTTCAAACCAGATATTTAGTTTACCTTTTAAAGAAGAGTCTGTAGCATTAAAGCTGGCTATTGCTTTTCCCCACGCTGCATCTACTGTAGCGGCAGGTTTTAAAGTGGTAGTTCCAATAACTTTGCCTGCCATACTAACAAGTTCAATGTGCAATGTCAAACCGGCAGTAGGCTGATGGTACATTACCGAAAAATCATAGCGCAACCCTTTCTTGATTCCCATGCCCCTGAAGCCTTCATTGGTAATACCCAATGTATCTGCGGCAGCTTCTTTGGTGATGCGGATAAAACGGGGATTATTGGTATTTTTTTCTTCCCTGTTTACAATGAGCACACTGCCTTCGTTAAATGTATTCTGCGTAACCTTCCAGCCCATCAACGGCTGATAAAATTCAAACGAACGGTTCTTTATGAGCTCTGCATAAATGCCCCCATCAGCTCCCAGGTTAATGTCTTCAAAAAAAACACCCCACATGGTTGGCTGTACTTCAGCAATCGGCTTATTCACCTGTACTATGATGGGAGTATTGTTTTGCGCCTTTACGGTGGAGGGCAATGACAAGACTGTTGTGATTAAAAAGGCAACAAACAATTTTTTAATAGGCATGCTTTTATTTTTTATTATTGTAAAGATGAAAAATCTGTTAATCAATCTTATTTCTTCCGTGCCGTTGCAGGCTTCACACCTTCCGTCGTCATCACAATTCTTTTGATGCTTCCATCTGTATTGTAGTACAAATAGTCAATACAAACTGACCGTCTGAAACTGCCGCCATCTGTTTGAATGCTGCCGTTGTGATAAACAAAATACGACTTCCCTTTAAAATCAATGATGGCCTGGTGATTGGTGTTGGAGTTACCTGCCACCTCATTCAGAATGCCTTTGTACTGCCAGGGACCATTCAAATTTTTACTCATCGAATAGGAAATCTTTTCAGGGAAGCCGGTTGCATAAGAAAGATAATACCAGCCATTGCGCTGGTGAATCCATGGTGCTTCTGTGTAATCTTGTAAGTCAATCGTTTTAATATCACCATCCAGCTCAATCATGTTTTGTTTCAGCTTTGCATAGTAACATTTATGATTGCCCCAAAACAAATAAGCCTGTCCGTCTTTGTCAATGATTACAGAAGGATCAATATCATCCCACATCATTTTACTGTCCGGGCTCGTCATATCATTTGTTATCAAAGCCTTTCCCAGCGCATCTTTGAAAGGTCCTGTTGGATTATTGGCTACTGCTACACCGATTGCTTTTCCTGGCACCGTTGCATGTTCTGTTGCTACATACCAGTAAAATTTGCCGTTGCGTTCTATAACCTGCGAAGCCCATGCATCATCTTTGGCCCAGGTAAAATCTTTTACCGTAAGTGGTACCGGATGTTCTTTCCAGTGCTCCATATCGGCAGAAGAAAAGCAAAGCCATTCATGCATTACATAACCTTCTTTTCCGGGAGGTGCTTCGTCATGACCCGTATACAAGTAAGCCGAATCTTTGTACACAAATGCACCGGGGTCGGCTGTATATTTATCCCTGATGACAGGATTACCGGCAACATTTGTTTTGCTAGTTTGCTGTGCAAAAGTTGAGTTGATACACACGATTGCACATAACAGCAATAGTGAATTAACTACCGGTAATCTTAATCTCTTCATCATTTATTTTTTTAAAACCTGCTTATTTTAGTGTTACCACAACAACCGCTGTAGGAGGTAATGTGATGGTCAAAATATTCTTGTTCAGCGCAAGCTCTTTAAAAACAGTTGGCTTTATTTTTTCCGGTTCAGTAAATGAATTATAATCCTGTAATTTTTTTGAGGTAACAATTTTCGCTGTTACAGTTTTTACTTTTTCATCGCCAATATTGATGTCAATTTTTTGTGCATGTGATGGATCAATGTTCACCACTGAAATATGAATGGCGCCGGTACTGTCTTTAGAAGCAGAAGCAGAAACAGCCGGTAATTTTTGTCCGTTAAAAGTATAATCGTTGCCTGTAACCGTTAATGGCAGCAGCGTTGCGTTCTGGTGTACATTGTACATTTCCATTACATGGTATGTAGGCGTAAGGATCATTTTTTCTTTGTTGGTAAGAATAACAGCCTGCAGCACATTTACGCATTGCGCCAAATTTGCAATACGAACCCTGTCTGCATGGTTGTTAAAAATGTTCAGTGTAACGCCGGCAATCATCGCATCCCTGATGGTATTTTGCTGGTATAAAAACCCAGGGTTGGTACCTTTCTCTACATCATACCATCCGCCCCATTCATCTACCACCAAGGCAATCTTTTTGGCGGGATCATATTTATCCATCACGGCAGCATGTTTGGTTACCAGTTCTTCCATCAGCAATGCCTGTTTCATGATACCAAAATATTGTTCTTCTGAAAATTCAACGGCGGGTCCTTTTTTGTTCCAGTCAAGCACAGAATAATGATGCATGGCTACACCACCAAGCATGTTTAGCGGAATATTTTTCATCAGCGTTTCTGTCCAGTTATAATCTGCATCACTAGCTCCGGATGCAATGCGCAATAAGCCGCCGGTATTTTCCCAGTCTGAAATAAAGGTGGCGTACTTGCGGTATTCATCTGCATAATATTCCGGTTTCATATTGCCACCGCAACCCCAGGCTTCATTTCCAATGCCCCATAACTTTACTTTCCAGGGTTCTGTTCTGCCGTTTTGCGTACGCAGGTCACTCATGGGGCTTTTACCTTTGAAATTGGTGTATTGTACCCAGTCGGCTAACTCCTGCACAGTGCCACTTCCCACATTACCGGAGAGGTAAGGTTCGGCGCCGAGCAGTTCGCACATGTTTAAAAAATCGTGCGTACCAAAGCTGTTATCTTCGGTAACACCACCCCACCATTTGTTTACCATGGCAGGCCGTTTATCTTTTGGACCAATACCATCTTTCCAATGGTAAGTATCTGCAAAACAACCGCCCGGCCAGCGCAGGTTGGGAATCTTCAATTTTTTCAGTGCATCAATAATGTCGTTACGCACACCATTTGTGTTGGGTATTTTAGACGTATCGCCCACATAAAAACCATCATAAATGCAGTGCCCGAGGTGTTCT
>JANXSR010000323.1 GCA_025352625.1 Ferruginibacter sp. | reverse complement strand
CTGTTGTAGAGGTATTTACCGTAGCAATAGTTCCAGTGGATGGCCCCGATAATTGTACCCATGAATAGCTGCTTATTGTACCATCGGCATCTGTACCGCTCCCTGTTAGCGATGACGTATTTGTTGGTAATGTTATAATTTTATCAGTACCGGCATTTGCAACCGGCGCTTTATTGGTTGTAGTTGCGGTTCCATTAGCAACTAATACCACACTGCTCCATGCAGGAATTGTTATTGAATTATTATAAACTTTCCCTGTAACATCCATATAACTTAAGCCTGAAAATGCGACTACTTTCGAAGTGCTGGATGCATTGTATTGAAAATTTAAATCAGTTATAGATGTAGCTGCTTTGGCTGGCCTTTTAGAAGTGTTCTCCTGTCCAGTCATTGTTTTCCATGTTTCCAGGGCAAAACCTGGAGATATAATTAAGGAGCCTGGATTAGTGGAATAATTCTGACAAGCATAATATGAGAATCCAATAGTACTTGGAGTTGAATAATAATTGCTATCAATTTTACCCACTAGCTTCATATCCTGGTCAATTGTTAATGATGTAGGAATTGATAGATAAAAGTTTTTGTAATAAATAGCACTCTGACTCCCGGCTGTCGGATAAACAATATTTCTTTTTAATTCCATATTGCGTACATTATTTGTTGCCATCAGTTTATTCATTTCTATTCCTAATTTCGAATTATATATGGTGTTACGCAGTACCTTGACATATGTTGTATTATTAAGTAATATACCAGTTCTTGCAATGTTGGCAATCGAATTGTCGTAAATATCTACGTTGTTAGCAGCCTCGTCCATATAAATTCCATTAACCTCACCAGTTTTACCGGCAGTACCATTTGGTGCACCTATTCCATTAATAACAATATTGCTGTAAATTTTTCTATTATAAAAATTTGTAATTGGAAGTGTATTACTAACTGCCGTATATATACCACCTCCATCATCTTTTACACTAGAAAAATTATTTATAAAATTATTATTTATTGTAAAATTATTACCCTGAAAAGCAATAGCAGTATAACCAACATTGTTTATGTTATTAAACGCTATAGTGCCTCCAGAACTTACCTGCACTTTTAATGCTTCGTAATTTCCATCCCCATTATCTCCCATGCCCGCAAATAATGAGCAATTGTTGATAGAACAGTTTTTAACAATGGTGTTGCTGACATTGCTGTTTAAAATATCTATTGGATTATTAAGCACATAACTAAGACTTACATTATCAAGTAATGTATTAGGAGAACCAGAAATTATAATACCATTTTTCCCAATTTGATTAAAAGTACATTGCTGAATTGTAATGTCACTTCCATAAGGGGCAGTCAATCCTGTTATGTTTGCACCCTCAAACGCAAGGTTTTGAATTGTGATAAATCTTTGTGCTCCCAAATTCATTAAAACATCAATAGTACTTACCCTTAATGAATATGAAGAGGGGAGACCTCCTCCAAAATGAACTTGTAGATTTTTTGTACTCGTATTGAAATACCATTCACCTAACTGGTCTAAAGTTCTAGGGTCATTTTCAATAAAATATCCAAAACCATTAATCCCAGAATACCCATTTGCTTGAGAATAAGTTAAGGTACCTCCGGAATGCCCTGTAATCTTAACCCTGTCCATTATCCATCTCTTTTTCCTGATTACAACATCTGCACCAGTCCAGTTTGTACTTGTTGTTAACTGATTATCTGTAATAGTACCACCGCTTGTATTACTTGTAAAAGATTCATAGTAAAGATAAGGATCACCAGTTGCAGTATTATTAGGGTAACGGCCCATACGTTGAGGTACACCATTAAGTGAAACTATATTTAAGGTGCTTGTTGCAGCAGAAATATTAGCCTGAAATATATTATTACCTATACTGGTCCAGGAACTAATAGTTGTAAATCCCGAAATAATTGGTAAACTTCCAGAACCATAATCGGCGAATGTTATTGGCGCAGAGGCACTGGAACCAGATTTGGTAAGTATTATGCCCCCATAAAATGTATCTCCTCTTTTAAAGAAAATCTTATCCCCAGCAACGATACTACTAAAAAAAGAATTCAATTTTGCAATAGTTTTCCATGGAGTTGCCTGATTTTGTGCCTGTGTACTTGTGTAAGAATCATTTCCTGTTGAACTGGAGAAGTAATAATTAGTTGCCCGGCTAAGTGTGCTTAAACAAAGAAGTAAGGGTAATAAAATACAAAAGCTTTTAAGGACAGATGTATTAATTTTAAGATGAAAGGTGGCTTTTTTTTGCATTATGGATTTTTTAACTTTTTTCTTATGCGTTAGATTTCTATTAAATAGTTTCACCTATATCTTTAGTTCTAAATTTGTATTTAAAGTCGATTTTTTACGAAAAAATCTCAGAATCTGATGATATAAATGTTATATAAAAAATTATACTATTTTTTTCGAAAAATTAGACTTCATTTAAACTAATGGAAAAGGAAATATTGGACTTAATTTTGCTTTGTTGATTTTTACAAATACCATGCCCAATTGGCATTCTTGTGAAAAAGTAATTCCGCAATTTATTCACATAAAGTTTTCTGTGTGAATAACTAATTTTATTTGATCTATAGGTATAGTCCTTTAGGTTGCAATTCAAGAATTCGCTTTGGTTACTGATTATATTGTATTTGGCAGCGAATTAGATTCATTTAATTAAAAAGCGAAGCTTTATTAAAATCTACTTACCCCTAATTTATTTCATCCAGTTCCCTTGAAAGCCAATGACAGCAATAAAACTATTTATTATCTAAACGCCTATACTTATTGATCTATATGGTATCCAGTAACATTCTTATAAAATAATCAAGGTTTTGCGATATAAAGGAATGGCTTGAAGATGAGTTAGTTTAATAACTTAACTAGCTGTAAAACAAAGTAAAGGAATTTGCGGAGGCTATTTTTTGAAGAACAATTTTGGAAAAAATGAAACGTTATTGAGAATTAATTAATAAATCAATTCTGATCCTTTTAATAATTACTAATAAAATCTATATTTTTTTAATGAAATTATTATTTATAAAAGTATATACTCTGCAAATAATTTTATTCTCAAATAAATTTTTGAAAAGTAATGTTTATTTTTAGGAAATAATATATATTATAATCAATAACATGATGATAAATACGGCTGAATTTGTAATAATTCGCAATTCGTTTCAACACTATATAACCAATTAGTAATGCTTTTTAATTCAATTCATTTTCTCTTTTTTTTTATTATTGTAACCTTTCTCTATTACTTTCTTCCACATAGCAAAAGATGGATATTATTATTGGCCAGCAGTTGCTATTTCTACATGGCCTTTGTGCCGATTTACATTCTCATTTTGGGCTTTACAATAGTTATTGATTATTTTGCGGGTATATATATAGAGAATGCAAAGGGTGGTAAACGCAAACTATTTTTAATATATAGTCTGTTAGCAAATATTAGTGTTTTAGCTGTATTTAAGTATTATAATTTTCTTAATGATAATTTATCTTTTCTTTTACATGGGTTTGCAATCCATAATCCAATTCCTTATCTATCTATTCTCTT
>JANXSR010000150.1 GCA_025352625.1 Ferruginibacter sp. | reverse complement strand
CTTGATTTTGTGTAAAATTGGAAACAATCAACCAGTTCTCCGGGCATTGGTATCATTTTAATAAGTTCTTCTTTTTCGGATTTTATACCCTTTTCAATAAATGCATCGGCCACTATACTCGCAACTGTTTTGTGTGACACCGGGTTGTTTCCTCCTAAATCATATATACCATTTGCTACAGTGTTGTCTTTGAGTATTTCGATAATTATGTCTGCAACATCTTCCACCCAAACATAGTCACGCTGAATTTCCCTATCGAAAACATCAATAAAACCATTTTCTTGAATAAAACTTAAAAACCGCAATGGAAGGCTTGCATTTTTTCCTTTATGAAATTCTCCCATTCCAAATATATTAAAAAATCTAAGCCCAATTACACGGTTATTGAAATTGGATAAATTTGCCTCAACATGTTTATCAAAAAGCCATTTCGACCATGCATAAATGTTATGTGGGTCTTGTTGATTTAGTTTATCAATTTGTGGTGCATTGCCATAAATAGCAGAACTTGAAGCATAAATAAGTGGAATGTTTCTTTCTTGTGATAATTCAAGATAAAATTTACTGTGCTCGTAATTAGCTTCCAACATTAAATCTGCATCCTTTATTAAAACATCGGCATTTGCACCAATATGTATAATTGCGGAAATATCATATTTCCCAAATGATTTCTTCAAAGAATCTATTCCATGTTTATAAGAGATATAATCAACAAATGCTAATGGTTTTAAATTTTTGAACTTCTGCTCGTCATAGTTATCAACGATGATAATATTCTTTTCGCCATATTCATTAAATTTTTTAACCAGATTTGATCCCAGAAATCCGCACCCCCCGGTTATTATTATTTTTTTATTGGGCATAAATAAATAGTTTATTTTTTTGAAAATAATATTGTTGGCAGCTGTCGGTATTTAGAATACAAAAAGTATTATGAATACATTATTATTTTGCCGGATAATGTTTTTTATAGAAAGCAGCTGTTTTCTTTGCAATATTTGACCAGGCAAATTCTCCTTGTTTGAAGTTTTTCTCAATATTAACTGCCATTTCTGCTCTTAGGTCTTTATCAGAAATCAGCTTTTCAATTGCATCAGCAAAAGATTGCGCATCAATTTTATCAACCATGATACCAGTAACATTGTGCTCAATAACTTCTTTTAGTCCACCTATATTACTTGCTACCATAGGTTTATTAAAGGGAAATACAGTCATAGGAATACCACTTTGCGAAGCCGATGTATATGGACAAACTACCACAGTACACTTTTTCACCAAATTAATAATTTCTTCATTGCTGATGGAATAATTTAGAAATTCATAACTTTTTATTCCTTCGAAGCTAAAGTAAGGTTTACCTCCCCCCGCTACAATAAGATGAACAGGTTGATTCTTTTGAATGATTTTAACGGCATCTACCAAAATATCAATCCCTTTGTATGGAACAATTCGCCCCACATGTAAAATAATAGGAACAGAATTTTCATCAGATTGGTCGGTTAAATATTTCTTTTCTGGTAAAATATGTAGATAGGTTTCGTGTAAACCAAATCGTATCATTGTTAAAAGATCTTTATCAATAACAGATGAAGTTATTGAAGAACGATACTTAAGAAAGCGATCTTTTGAGGTCTCGGAATGAAAAATAACAGGGATATTCCTTTTGATTAGCTTTTTTAATAATTGAATAGTATAAGAACTTGTATCACCGCTATGGGCGGTAACTTCATGTAGTGTTTGAATAAGGTTTTGCTTTTTTAAAAAATGTAATAATAATAAAGAAAACCGGTTAGCCGTATGAATTAAATGAATTACATCAAACTTACCTTCTATTAAATGCTGGCTAAATTTCCAGGCATGATAAATATCCGCAAAGAAAGCTTTCTTTCCTGAACCTGCCGGATATACAAAGAAATTAGTATTAACACCAGCCAAATACTTGCAAAGTGGCTCCCCCATCGTTTTTATTAAAATATCATCTTTAATAAATCCATTGGGTTGTTTATTATCAAGAAAATCAATCACAAAAACATTCTGGTCATATTGGGGCATTATCCCATATAGGTGTACGTCCAAATTCTCTTCAGCCAAATATTTAGTTAATGGCATGGTTGCATCTAAACTGTATGCAGAAACCAAGGCAACTTTCATTTTATCCAATTTAATTATTACTATTAATTTCTTGTTAACTCTTTTAGTAAGGGCAACATTTCTTATATTATGAAATCTTAATGCGGAAAAAATATGCAGGTTTCTATATAATCATTTTCAAACTCTCCAGATCAATACATTCTCCTACAAATGTTTAAACTAATACCTTTTATGCAATTTTTTTGATATCAATTCACAATCGTCGATGAAGTACCTACCCCTCTTTATCGTTTCAACTAATAATAAGAAGCAATTTATTAACGATGAAAATTAATGGAAATTTGCAATTTAATTGTGCAATTAAATCTTTAATCAGATTTGGCTACTCAAACTGACTGGATTTTTTTACAAAATACTTGCTCTTTTACCATTATGAAAACAACGCCGTTTCAACAATTTCGCAAATAATATGACCTACGGTAATATGGCCTTCCTGAATACGTGGCGTATCATTACTTGGCACCCGAATTAAATAATCTGTAGTCCCAGTCATCTTTCCACCAGTTTCACCGGTAAAGCAAACAGTTTTCATTTCTTTTGTCTGAGCAGTGGAGAAGGCCTTAATAATATTGGCTGAATTACCGGAGGTAGAAATTCCTACAAGAATATCACCAGCTTTTCCCACCCCTTCAATCAAACGAGAGTAAACATTTT
>JANXSR010000147.1 GCA_025352625.1 Ferruginibacter sp. | reverse complement strand
ATTTAATAAATACTTGCGGCGGCATTGTCTCGTTTCACAAAAAGCAGCCATCTGGTCCAGCTTTTTCAACATCACTTTGCTCTGTGCTTCATTGCCTTCAACCCTGGCAAAACTTTTTAATTTAAACACATCCGAAGCACTGTAAAATAAGATGGCTTCACTCGGTAACCCATCCCTTCCTGCCCTACCAGTTTCCTGATAATACCCTTCAATATTTTTTGGCAGGTCTACATGCACTACAAACCGCACATTGCTTTTATTAATGCCCATCCCAAAAGCGATCGTCGCTACAATAATTTTTATTTCATCTTTTAAAAACTTATCCTGGTTTTCTTCTTTTATATTTTTTTCCAGCCCTGCATGATAAGCTGCTGCAGCATATCCTTCATCTCTCAGATCTTCTGCAAGTTTTTCGACAGAGCTGCGGCTAAGGCAATAAATGATACCACTATCCTCTTTATGCTCCGATAAAAAATCTGTTAACTGATTAAAATGATTACGTTTTTGTTTGATGTAATAACTGATGTTGGGGCGGTTAAAAGAGTTTTCATAGACCGTATAGTCTGTTACTTCCAGCTTCTGAATAATATCCTTTTTTGTAAGCGAATCAGCCGTAGCAGTTAAGGCAATGATTGGTACAGCAGGGAATTGTTTTTTTAGTTGCCCCAGCACCAGGTACTCAGGCCTGAAATCGTGGCCCCAATGGCTGATGCAATGTGCTTCATCAATGGCGAATAAGGATACATTGATCTCCTTTAAATAATTGAGTAAACCATTTTGCCCCAGCAAACGTTCGGGTGCTACATACAATAATTTAAGGCGGTCATTTTTTAACTGCTGAATAATGGAAGACTGCTCAGAAGAAGACTGGGAGGAATTTAAAAAAGCCGCAGCAACACCATTTAATTTCAAGGCATCTACCTGGTCTTTCATCAGGGCGATCAAGGGCGATACTACTATTGTAACTCCTTCCAGTACCAATGCAGGAATCTGGTAACACAAAGATTTACCGCCACCGGTAGGCATTAAAACGATGCTGTCTTTTTTTGCCAGCACATTTTCAATAATTTCTTCCTGATTGTGCCTGAACGAATTATAGCCAAAGTATTGTTGTAATGTTTGCTGAATATTGTACATATAGGTCCGGTTCATTTTATCCCCGTCAACAAGATAAAAATCTTTTGGTTATCCTTTTGTAAAAAAATGAGCTGAATGATTGGCAACAAAAAAATTATCTTCCTGTAACTCAATGCCAGTAATGCTTACAATTTTATTACAGCCGGTTCTTTAAAAAATATTTGGAATTTTAAAAGTTGCAGTTATACCTTTGCAGCAGTTCTTTAGTTATCGCTTATCAAGAAAGGCAGAGGGTAATGGCCCGATGACGCCTTGACAACCTATCATTCAATTCCATCTTGGAAGTGAAAGAAAAGGTGCCAATTCCACCCCGATGGTTATCGGGACAGATAAGTCAGATCCACAGCTCAAAATATCTACACAAAATATTAAAAGCTCATCTGATTTATCGGGTGAGCTTTTTTGTTATCCCTGCACCATGCCTTTAGGCATTAGTGGGGAAGCACAAAGCTCAACCGGTAAAATTTTTTCTTGAAATGCGTGAAAGAAATTTTTTCATCCTCCGGTTAAAATAAAAAGTACCGGAACAAATTTTTATCATGAGCAACGCAACACAATTACTGCACAGCATTCCGGTTGATCCGCTTACAGGCGCTATCAGCGTACCCATTTATCAAACCAGCACTTTTATACAGGAGGCACCGGGTGTAAACAAAGGCTACGACTATGCCAGGAGCAATAACCCCACAAGGGAAACGCTGGAAGGCATTGTTGCAAAGCTGGAAAAAGGTACCCATGCATCTGCTTTCAGCAGTGGTTTGGCAGCCATTGATGCCGTGCTTAAATTATTAAAAACAGGTGATGAAATTATTGCTGTAGATGATATTTATGGTGGTGCTTTTCGTTTGTTCACCCAGGTGTATGAAAAATTTGGTATTAAAATAACTTACGTAGATACTACCAATGCAGAAAATGTTTTTAATGCCGTTACCCCCAATACAAAACTGATCTGGCTCGAAACACCTACCAATCCTACTTTAAAGATCAGCGATATTGAAGCCATTGCTAAGATCGCCAAAGCAAGCAACTGCCTGCTTTGTGTTGACAGCACCTTTGCTTCTCCTGCTTTGCAGCAACCGCTTACTTTAGGGGCTGATATAGTGGTGCATTCTGCTACCAAATATTTAGGTGGGCATAGCGATCTTATTGCCGGCATTGTTATAACAAACAATGCAGACCTTGGAGCAAAAATAAAATTTCTGCAAAATGCCTGTGGTGCTATTCTTTCCCCTTTCGATAGCTGGTTATTAATTCGTGGGATTGAAACCCTGCACCTTCGTGTAAAACAACATTGCCTCAATGCGCAGGAAGTAGCTGTTTATTTATCAACGCATCCCTTAGTAGATAAAATATTTTACCCGGGTTTACCTTCACATCACAATCACCACATTGCAAAGAAGCAGGCCAAAGGCTTTGGCGGTATAGTTTCCTTTACTTTAAAAGAAGATACAGAAGCTGCTGCGATTGCATTCGTTACGGGTACAAAATATTTTTTATTAGCCGAAAGTTTAGGCGGCATTAAAAGCCTGATCAGTCACCCGGCAAACATGACGCACAAAAGTATACCGGCTGCAATAAGAAGAGCCAACGGTGTAAATGACAGCCTCATCCGTTTAAGTGTGGGCCTGGAGGAAGTAGAAGATTTAATTGCAGACCTGGACCAGGCCTTTGTAAAAATCAACGAATTAAAATCAGCAACTCAACAAGAACTTACATCTCAATCAGCATAATTTAAAATATTAACAATGTCAACAAACAAACTCTGCATCGGCCTATTTGGTTTTGGCGTGGTGGGTAAAGGTTTATACGATGTATTGCACAGCACACCTACCTTACAGGCATCCATCAACAAAATATGTATAAAAAATATTGATAAAAAAAGAAGCCTTTCAGCAGAGCATTTTACTGACAATGCCGACACTTTACTGGATGATGAAAACATCAACGTAATTGTTGAATTGATAGACGATGCGGATGCCGCTTTTATCATTGTAAAAAAAGCGCTGCAAAGTGGCAAGGCGGTGGTGAGTGCCAATAAGAAAATGATTGCTGAACACTTTGAAGAATTGTATGCCCTGCAACAAAAATACAATACACCGTTTTTATACGAAGCTGCCTGTTGTGCCAGCATGCCCATCATTCGTAACCTGGAAGAATATTATGACAACGATTTGTTGCAATCTTTCCGGGGCATCATCAATGGCTCTACCAATTTTATCCTTACCAAAATATTCCAGGAGCAGGTAGAATTTAATGAAGCCTTGTTGCTTGCCAAACAGCTTGGTTTTGCAGAAAGCAATCCCACTCTGGATATCGGCGGCTTTGATGCAGCCAATAAACTCAGCATTTTACTAG
>JANXSR010000121.1 GCA_025352625.1 Ferruginibacter sp. | reverse complement strand
GGTAACAATAAAATATCCTGAAATGGTTGCTCAGATCGCTCCTCATTTTGATGGTGATGAAATACCGCAGTTTGGGAAGGATAATCTTTGGTTTTTATAGCTAATTTTGTTTCGACATTAAAATATTTGATTTTGCTATTTTTAAAGTAAATGTAATAGAGGCTAATTTTTTAAGTATGAAAATCAATGAATTATGACATTTAACATAAATAATTCACTTGTAAGTGAAATTTTATTACTTTTAATCCGTTAAATTTGTATTCTCTTAACTCAAAAGTGAAATATAAGTTAGTAAAGCTGCATAAATTTTCAGGTGATGAAGCATCTATTTACACTGTGTATCTTGAAGCTGAGCAACAAACATTATTTGACAGGTTTATAGCTGAAAATGCGCATGTTTATCAGCAAGAACTCAAAAACATAGTTGGTCGATTAAAATCAATAGGGACGAAAGTTGGGGCAAGAGAACAATACTTTAAGCAAAAAGAAGGAAAACCTGGTGATTTAGTATGTGCATTATATGATGAGCCAGACAAGTCTTTGCGTTTATTTTGTATTCGATATGGTAAATTATGTGTTGTTATAGGGGGTGGGGGTCTAAAAAATGTAGATGCATGGGAGGATGATCCAAAACTTTCGATAGAAGCTACTTGGATGATAAATGTTTCTAAAGACATTTACGATAAAATGCAGGAAGGAGAGTTAAAATGGTCAGCTGATGGTTTTGAATTAGAAGGTGACATAAATTTTAATCAGGATGACGATGAATAAAAAAAATATGAAAACAGAAAATTATAATAGCGATTTGTTAGATTCAATCCTTGACGCTATCACACCAGAAGAGCAAAAAACCATTGACCGTAAAATGATGCTTGCTGCTAAGATTTACGATGCAATGAAAGCCAAAGGTTGGAATCAAACAAAATTTGCTAAGGAAATGGGGGAAAAGCGTCCTTCAGAAATTTCTAAATGGCTAAGCGGCACTCATACTTTTACATCAGATACCCTTTGGGCAATTGGAGATAAGTTAGATATAGAATTATTGCCAGTACAAACTATTCAAAAAATAGTAGAGGTGAAATATATTCCAATTGTTATTAAGGCCGAATCAGCTATGGATATTCCAGCATCAATGTCTGGCATATTTGATGATTCATTTTTACATCCACAGGGGGCTTTCTTTATAAGACAGTATTCATCACAAATGAATATTCGCACTACTAAATCACAATACAAAAATGCAGACTGCTGATAAAATTAATATAGCCTTTGGTTTTAAAGGGATAGAAATCGTTCAATCTGTTCTAAACCCAATTCCAATTCTTACTATTAAACCCGAGGATTTTATATTTAATATTCAAATAGACCAAAAGATAGATGCAGCTAATAAACTGATTCATGTATTTGTTCATATTCATGTCTTACTTCCCGAAATAAAAGAAGAATTAGGAAGCCTTTCTACGCTTTGTGTATTTCATGTTGAAAATTTGGATGAGGTACTTAAAAATGAAGGTGACAATATTCAATTACCTGACCACTTCATGAACACACTAAGTGCGATTGCGATTTCAACTTCAAGGGGGATAATGTTTACTTTTTTCAAAGGCACTTATTTACATCGTGCTATTCTACCAATAATTGATCCTACTAAATTCAAACCACAGTCCTTAATACCACAGCCCGTATAAATCCAAATCAGAAGTGTACTTTATGAGTTTCATTCTATCTTAAAATCAGCTATGCAATTTTTATAATGCCTTCAGGCAACCTCCTTCATTTCACTTCGTCCGTTCCGTAAACTCCACTGCACTTCGTTCATTCAGTCGGTAGCCTTTCAGCAACAATCATTAGGCTTAGATTGGCACACCAGCAGCAGCCCTACGCCACCACACAAGCCCAACAAGGGCAGCAGCAAGCCTGCACACTAAAATACAACTGCACGTTCATAATTTGAATTATAGGCTTCGGGAAATCATCAAAAACAAATATTACACAAAGTTACGGCCAGCCAAAAAAAATCCAAATAAACCAGGCTAAACAAGTTGGCTCAACAGTATCTCACCCACTCTCTTTTTTTTATTTTTTACTTACAGTTCGGTGATAGAAAGTCTATCTGTAAAAAAATAAAAATAAGGCTTCAGCAAAGATTTTGAACAGCAGTGCTATGGTTTTTATTTGGTTTTTGTTTGGACTTAGGCCGTGGTGATGCTGCATATTTATTTTATCATTTTTAAAATTTTATGTTATGTATCATTTATTCTGTTACACTGCTTCTTGTCAGGTTTGGGTGTGTGCTGCT
>JANXSR010000115.1 GCA_025352625.1 Ferruginibacter sp. | reverse complement strand
CTCTTCGGCACCAACCTGGAAGGTAAAAAACATCTGACCGAAACCTGGTATAAAAATTCCATCCTCAAAATTGTAGCTACCACACCTGCTGAAAAACTAAACACCGTTCGTTTCTACATTGACTGTGGTGATGATGATTTTTTAATAAAAGGCAATATGGAACTGCATGCGCTGTTAACCGATAGAAAAGTAAATCATGAATTCCGTGTAAGGGATGGCGCACACAACTGGATTTATTGGAGAACAGCATTGCCGGAAGTGTTGAAATTTATTAGTGAAAGTTTTCATCGGTAGAACATTATTTCTGATGTCTCAGTTTTTGTCAATCCAGAGAGATTTACCAACAGCAGACATTTTTTATTGTCTGTATTGTAAATAATTAAAGTTCACATTGAGTTTCTTAAACCTTAGTAAAAACCAATCATAACAACATCAAACCTTATTATCGGAAGGTGGTTTTAATACGGTAATAAGGTTCCGGTAACATGTATGAGGTTTCTACTAAGGTTAAAAAATCAGATATCAGCCATTCCCCTTTTCTTCAAATTCCTTCCTGTACTGCGAAGGCGTCATTTTCTTAACCCCTTTAAACTGCTTGCTGAAATGCGCCCAGCTATTGTAGCCGCTTTCATAACAGATCTCCATCACCGGCTTGTTGCTGTGGGTGAGTAGTTTACAGGCATGGCTGATGCGGAGGTCCTTGATAAAATCGAAGTAGGTCTTCTTGATATTTTTCTTAAAAAAACGGCAGAAGGTGGGTATGCTCATGGCCGCTACTTCAGCTACCTGCTGCAAAGTAACCGGCGTTAAATAGCGCTTAAAAGAGAAGTCAATAATTTTTTCAATGGCAGGGTCAATAAAGTTATTGTTGGAGGAGAAGTTCTGTGTGAGTGTAACATAATGCGTCGTCGTACTTATCTTTTGCAGGCATTGCAATAAGGTGTTCATCCGCTGAAACCCCTTTAGTTCCTGTAGTTCAACAATGGTAGTTGCAATTTCATTTTTTAGTTTGGGCTGTAGCTGTATGCCATCATTTTTTTGTAACAACTGGTAAACCGTCTTAAGCTCCGGCAACTGCAAAAATCCATCACCAAAAATATCCTGTTTAAAATGTACTACTATGGAGCAACCCATTACTTTGTGGTGCTGCTTTTTAAACCAATGGGGCAGGTTGCCCGCTATAAAATAAATATCTCCCGGCTTGTATTCGCCGATAAAATCCCCGATCATTGCCGTACCATGCCCTTCTGCAATCAGTATCAGTTCAAACTCTTCGTGCTTGTGCCAGTTGGTCTCAAAATTGGGTGTACGGTAGCTGCGGCAGGCGAAACTCTGGTGTTCCTCCAGGTGTATTTTTTGGATCAGTGTTTTCATCTCATTAATTTAAATACCTGCTATCTTATCAACTAATTCGGTTAAAATTATACATAACTGATAAGATAGCATATTTTATTTTAAAAATAGCAGTTGTGTACCACCATAAAAAGGCTGAACTTTATGCTTTGATAAAACGATTGTATCATGACCTTCTTTAAAATTGCTGTATGCTGTTACTAGGTATTGATGTAGGAACCTCTTCCATAAAAGTTGCCATTGTAGATGCGCAAACACAACAATGTATTACCACGGTACAATACCCGGATACTGAGACCGGCATTACTTCCCTGCAAAAAGGCTGGGCCGAGCAAAGCCCGGAAATGTGGTGGGGAAATGTACAGCAGGCCATTCTTAAAGCACACGCTACTAAAAAATACAATTCAAAAGATATCATTGCCATCGGTATCGCTTACCAGATGCATGGGTTGGTTTGTGTTGATAAAAACCAGCAGGTATTGCGGGATAGCATCATCTGGTGCGACAGCCGTGCAGTAGAGATCGGCAACAAGGCTTTTGATGCCATTGGGCATGAAAAAAGTTTACAGCACTTACTAAATTCACCGGGCAATTTTACCGCCGCCAAACTGGCCTGGGTAAAAGAAAATGAGCCGGAAAAATATGCACAGATAGATAAAATAATGTTGCCCGGAGATTTCATTGCCATGAAATTAACAGGCCAAATCACGACCAGCGTTTCTTCATTGAGCGAGGGTATATTCTGGGATTTTAAAAACCAGGAATTGTCAGCAGATGTATTTGATTATTTTGGGTTTGATAAAGAATTGATTCCTGAAATTAAAGAGGTATTTACGCCACACGGAACGGTGCAGGCTTCCATTGCAGAATGCTTGTCTTTAAAAGCTGGTATTCCTGTGGCATACAAAGCAGGTGATCAACCTAACAATGCCTTGTCGTTAAATGTACTGGACCCCGGCGAAGTAGCCGCTACTGCCGGCACTTCCGGCGTTATCTATGGCGTAAGCGATCAGTTGGTGTACGATCAGCAATCAAGGATCAACAGCTTTGCGCATGTAAATTTTACAGAAGCACAAAAAAGAATCGGCGTATTGCTGTGCATTAATGGAACGGGCATTTTAAATAGCTGGATAAAAAACATTACCGGCAACAAATTTTCTTATAATGAAATGAATGAAGCTGCGGCAAGCATTCAGCCGGGAAGCAATGGTTTGCAAATGCTTCCTTTTGGCAATGGCGCCGAACGCATGCTGGAAAATAAACTGGTACAAAGCCATATGCACAACATCGATTTTAATGTACACAAACCTGCCCATTTGTTCAGGGCCGCACAGGAAGGTATTGCCTTTGCATTTCGCTATGGCTTCGACATTATGCGGCAGAATGGTATGCAGCCTTCGGTGATCCGTGCAGGCAAGGCCAATATGTTTTTGAGCGATGTGTTTACCAACTGTTTTGTAAATGCCACCAACGTGCCGGTTGAGTTGCACGATTGCGATGGCAGTGTTGGTGCGGCCAAAGGTGCAGGCATTGGCGTAGGTTATTATAAAACGGCGAAGGAGGCCTTCACCAATTCAACACCGCTTGATTTGGTTGAACCAACGCAGGCAAAAGTGTATGATGAATTGTATGAAGCGTGGAAGGAGTTGTTGCCCCCGTCCCCTAAAGGGGGGTAATTTGACGGGCTTACTGCAACTGGAACTTATTTGGAACGCAATGTTATTTATTGTCCGGGCAGTTGAATTACTATTTGGCTTCATTGGCGTCGCACTCTTTTACTATTGTGCATGATTGAGCTTTTGAAGTCTTTAAATTGAAGTGTATTAATTTTTCGGGTAGCATATTTTAAAATATTGCCAGGACTATTTCGGATTGAGGAAGCTGCCATGAAAAACAAATTATGAATGGAGCGTCGCCAATGAAGTTCAATTGAAAAATGGATGCTGGTGAAATAAAAAATGTAAGTAAACAACAATCGAAAATATAATTTCTAAACTTCCTTATTATTTTTAAGATAAGGGCAAACTAAAAAAATATGTCAGTAGTAACAGGTAACAAAGAATTTTTTAAAGGCATCGGCCAGGTAAAATTTGAAGGTGTTGAAAGTGATAACCCAATGGCCTTTCGCTGGTACGATGAAAACAAAATTGTAGCCGGTAAACCCATGAAAGAATATTTACGTTTTGCCTGTGCGTACTGGCATTCGTTTGTAGGCAATGGTGGCGATCCTTTTGGTGAGCCCACGCATTTGCATCCCTGGAACGAAAAAGCAGATGCGGTGGAAAGAGCAAAAGACAAGGCTGATGCAGCATTTGAATTCATCACTAAACTGGGTATGCCGTATTATTGTTTTCATGATGTGGATGTGGTAGACTACACCAGCGATGTAAATGAAAATGATAAGCGCCTGCAGGCTTTAACGGCTTACCTGAAACAAAAGCAGGATGCCAGTGGTGTTAAATTATTATGGGGCACGGCCAATTTATTTTCTAACAAAAGGTACATGAATGGCGCTTCCACCAATCCAGATTTTCATGTATTGGCGCATGGTGGTGCACAGGTAAAAGCGGCGCTGGACGCAACGATTGCATTGGGTGGCGAGAACTATGTTTTCTGGGGTGGCCGTGAAGGCTACATGAGTCTGCTGAACACCAACATGAAAAGGGAAAAAGAACACATGGCCCGCTTTTTACACACTGCAAAAGATTACGCCAGGAAGAATGGTTTTAAAGGCACTTTCTTCATCGAACCAAAGCCCTGCGAACCAAGCAAACACCAGTACGATTATGACAGTGAAACAGTAATTGGCTTTTTGCGCCAGTTCGATCTGCTAAATGATTTTAAACTAAACATCGAAGTAAACCATGCAACATTGGCTGGTCATACTTTTCAGCACGAATTGCAGGTTGCTGCCGATACCAATACACTGGGCAGTATTGATGCCAACCGGGGCGATTACCAGAATGGCTGGGATACTGACCAGTTTCCTAATAGCGTAGGTGAATTGGCAGAAGCCATGCTGGTGATTTTAGAAGCTGGTGGTTTTGGCGGTGGCGGCATCAACTTCGATGCTAAGATCCGCAGAAACTCAACCGACCCTGCCGATTTATTTTATGCTCATATCGGTGGCATGGATACTTTTGCAAGGGCATTGATTGTAGCGGACAACATCCTAAACAAATCTGACTATAAAAAAATTCGCAGCAACCGCTACGCCAGTTTTGATACCGGCAAGGGCGCTGAATATGAAGCCGGCAAATTAACGCTGGAAGATCTGAGGGCTTACGCTGTTGAAAATGGTG
>JANXSR010000108.1 GCA_025352625.1 Ferruginibacter sp. | reverse complement strand
CCTGGATGCCTGCCAAACAATTTTTTGACTGGCAAATACCTGACCCCAAACACATGGAGCCGAAACAGTTTAATGAAGTGAGGGATTTTATAAAAGAGAAAGTGAAGGAGTTGATGGAAGAATTATAAATACAAAAGCCGTTCGTTTAAACGAACGGCTTTTGTATTATTCAAAAAAATTCTTTTATTTCCTGTCACTCAACTTCGCCAACAACCTCAGTATTTCAAGGTATAGCCAAACAATTGTTACCATCAATCCAAACGCACCGTACCATTCCATATATTTGGGTGCACCTGCTGCAGATCCCTGTTCTATCATATCAAAATCTAAAATAAGGTTTAAGGCTGCAATGGTTACCACTACCAAAGAAAAACCAATACCCATCAAAGACCCTTCATGTAAAAAGGCTATATCAACACTGAACATTCTCAGCACCATCGCTATTAAATAAAAGATGGCAATGCCTGCCGTAGCCGTGAAAATAACAGCCTTAAATTTTTCTGTTGCCCTGATGATTTTAAAGCTGTACAAAAAATACATGGCGATAGCAGTGCCAAAAGTTAAGCCTACGGCATTCATAATAATATTGGGTGCTTTGGCTGCAAATACATCGTTGTAAGTAGCAGATAAAGCACCTAAAAATAAACCTTCGAGCAAAGCATATAACGGAGCCAAATAGCCAGCCCATTCTTTTTTGAAAATGATTACAAAAGCAATTACCAATCCACCAATGAGGCCTGTCCAGATAAGAGGCTGTACATTACCGCCCATTGCATATTCTTTCCACGAATAAAAAGCTGTACCCATTAACATCACCAGCATAAAACCAAACTTATTGAGGGTTCCCCTCAACGTCATTGTTTCGCTGCTATTGCCAACAAAAACAGATTGAAAATTTTTCTCTGACAAGGTTGGATTTCCTGATTTGAATAAAGACATAATTGAAAATTTTAGGCTGTAAATTTAAATCATTTTATAACAGGGCCTATAAAATGTTTTATTGTGGGGATGTTAATTTTTTACACCCGGATAATGAGAAATAACTTCAAAATCGTATTCATTGGTACCTTTTAATTTTTGAATAAAGGAATGCAAACTCGAAGAGTCTTCTTTATCTGCATACACCTGGTCATGTGCCAGTAACACAAGGTGGTTGGGTGTTTTTGTTTTACCCTTACAAAACATACTGTCTACCTGCCGCAACAAAGCATCCTCCGTTTCCGTTAATTTTAACTCGCTATCAAAATGCCATTCAAGATCCCAGCCTATCGCAGTAAAGCCTACCTTTTGCAAACTATCCGCCGCAGCTGTACTTTTCTTAATATCTGTGCAATTGATATTTACTGAACGCCAGATATTTCTGCCAGGGGTACGAATTATGTTATTCGTAAGTTCAAGGCTATCGGCACAACGCTTAAAATCATTCACAACAGAATCAGGCCTTGTATAAAAATCTTCGTACTTATTGCCGGCATGGCTATAACTATGGTTTTCAATTTCTATATAATCACTTTGCTGCAAACTATCGAAAGTGGTTCTTTGCTCTTCACTTCCATACACATGCTCCCCAACAAGAAACAGGGATGCAGGTACCTTTTCTTCTGCAACAATATGCATTACTTTACGGGTACCTTTATTGGGGCCGTCATCAAAAGTGAGGTAAATGGTTTTCTTCTTTTTCTTTATTGCAACAGGCTTAGTGCTTTTTTTAAAAGTTGAATCAGGCAAAGAAAGCTGAATGTTACTTACTGAAGCAGTTGTAGCTGTTTGGTACGAGTGGCAGGCGGTAAAAACAACCATCATAAAAGTTGTTTTTAAAATTTGAGAAGCGGCTTGCTCAGCTTCATCATCAGGGTTCATAAATGTTTTGGGTATTAACTGTTTTGTTATATGAAGATATGAGTGCCGATACCCCTTTTGCAAATATCACCTGTTAATGATTTTGTAAATACACCGCTTCTTAAAACCAAAAATTAAATCTCATAAAACCTAATCTCTTATTACAATTATTAAAAATTTTAAATGGGGCTAATAAAACTATAAAAGCCTGGTTAAAAAAATAAAAATCGTCGTAACTTGCAGGCAATTTTAATGATTGCCTTTATGAATGTAAAAGAACAGGTATTACCCGAAGTAGTAATAAAATTTGCAGGAGATAGCGGAGATGGTATGCAATTAACCGGCAGCCAGTTTACTAACAACACTGCCTTGCTTGGCATTGACCTTGCCACTTTCCCTGATTTTCCAGCTGAAATAAGGGCCCCTATAGGCACGCTGCCAGGCGTTAGTGGGTATCAGTTGCGGTTTAGCAGTGATAGAATATTTACACCTGGTGATGCCTGCGATGTACTTGTTGCGATGAATGCTGCTGCATTAAAAGTAAATTTAAAAGCTCTGAAGGCCGGCGGTATTATTATTGCTAATATAGAAGGTTTTGATAGTAAAAATCTTCGCCTTGCCAACTATCCGGAAGGGGTAAGTCCACTGGAAGATCATAGCCTTGATAGCTACGAACTAATTACCATAGATGTTACCAAAATGACAAGGGAGGCATTGAAGGATTTTACTATGGGCATGAAAGAAAAGGATCGTGCAAAAAATATGTTTGTACTCGGTTTTTTGTATTGGATGTACAATCGGGATATGGATAATACAATTGATTTTATTAAAGATAAATTTGGTAAAAAGCCGGAGATATTTGAAAGCAACGTAAAAGCTTTGCAAGCCGGTTATAATTATGGTGATACCACCGAAACTTTTACTACCCGGTACAAAGTAGAAAAAGCAAAAATGGATACCGGCACTTACCGCTCCATCATGGGTAACCAGGCTTTATCTTATGGTCTTATTGCAGCATCACAAAAAAGCGGGCTTCCTTTATTTTTAGGAAGTTATCCTATTACGCCTGCCAGCGATATTTTACATGAATTAAGCAAATACAAAAATTTCGGTATAAAAACTTTCCAGGCGGAGGATGAGATAGCTGCGATCACTTCGAGTATTGGTGCCAGTTATGGTGGTAGTCTTGCGGTTACGACAACCAGTGGCCCCGGTATGGCGTTAAAAGCTGAAGCAATGGGGCTGGCGGTAATGCTTGAAATACCATTAATCATTGTTAACGTACAGCGTGGCGGACCAAGCACTGGTTTACCAACAAAAACGGAACAGAGTGATTTAATGCAGGCTTACTATGGCCGTAACGGTGAATGCCCAATGCCCATTGTTTCTGCTTCTACACCGAGCGATTGCTTTGCGGCAGCGTACGAAGCTGTGAGGATTAGCGTACAACATATGACACCCGTTATCCTGTTAAGTGATGGATACATTGCCAATGGTGCAGAGCCGTGGAAATTTCCAACTGCTGCCGAACTGGAAGAAATTAAAGTATCTTTTGCATCGCAAAATATTGCATCCGATCTTGATGTAAATGGAAAATTTCAACCTTACAAAAGAGATGAAAAATTAGTACGTCCATGGGCTATTCCCGGCACCCCCGGTTTGGAACATCGTGTTGGTGGTTTAGAAAAACAGGATGTTACAGGCAACATCAGTTATGATACAGAGAATCACCAGCACATGGTAAAAACAAGGCAGGCAAAGGTTGATCTAATTGCCAATTATATTCCGGAACAAAAATTAGATAGCGGTGCCGATAAAGGTAAAGTATTGGTATTGGGCTGGGGCAGTACTTATGGCACCATTAAAAGTGCCTGCAAAGAATTACAGGATAAGGGTATGTCTGTATCGCATGCACATTTACGCTATGTTCGTCCTTTTCCAAAAAACCTCGGCGATATTATAAAGAACTTTGATCACGTATTGATACCTGAAATAAACAATGGGCAATTAATAAAAATTATTAGGGATGTATATTTTGTAGATGCAAAAGGATATAATAAAATTATGGGTATCCCTATTACAAAAGCAGAATTGGCAGATGAGATTCATAAGTTGCTGCTGTAAATTATCGTAAGCACTCATTTTGACAAAGTAATTTAATCATATCATTCTATTGTAAAAGCCGGTATCATAAAATACCGGCTTTATTTTTTGGGGCTCACATAAAACTTGATATGAAAAATAATTGCTGCAGATGAATTTTTAAATTTTAGACAAATAAAAATGTAGGAATTTAGTAAAAGCTGCTGACCGCATCACCACTTTTTGAAATATAAAAATACCAGCGAGCGCACAGGCAATACCAGCCAACACATCCAACACATAATGATGACTTGTGTAAATAGCGGCAAACCAAATTCCCACTGTTACGATTGCAAATACAATGTTGTTCCAGCCCATTTTTCTCTTTATTCCATAATACAAAACAATAATAGGATAAGAAGAATGTAGCGATGGCATTGCCGCAAATACATTGGAGCTTCGGCTGTAAATGCTGTTAAAAATATCCAGGTTAAAATAATCATCAAATCTTTGTAACCCTGCACTACTGCCTGGTGAATTTGAAATAAAAATAGCGCCATACTTTTGTAAATACCATGGTGGTGCAGCAGGATATGAATAATAAATAATAAACCCAATTAAATTTACCAATACAAAAGTGAATGAGAATTGTAAAAAATTATTTTTATCCTTAAAGAAAAGCCATGTTGCAAATGCCAGCGGAACAGGCATCCAGCATAAATAAAATAATCCACTCATTACATCCATCCATGTGTTGGTATGTGCCAGCCAATATTCGTTGGGAGTTAATATTGTACCATTGTGCATAGTGCCAAAAAGTGCTTTTTCTGTAACATACAATTGCAACAGATGTACCTGGTTATAGGCATAATTTGGAAATGCCTTCATGTAATCGAATATAATCCAGTACACAATAAAGATGGAGAAAGCAATTATAAATTTTCTTGCTACGATAGAACTGAAATAGCAAATAAAAAAAATAGTAGCTAATATCAACTGGTCGTTTCTAAACCCAATTAATAAACTAGATATAAGCAGGTACAAAATAACAATACCTGTTACAGTAATACCATTTTTTAAAGAATAAAATTTAGTTTCTGTATTTGCCATTACCTCTTTTGGGAGTCTTTTTTAAACCCCGATCTTAAAATAATATCCCATAATGAACTACTGACTCCATAACCCTTATCAGGATCCTGGTAATGATGCAGCATATGGTGTTGCTTAATGCTTTTCATAATGCCACTCTTAAAATTATGATGATGCATGGCATAATGCAGCATATCATAAATTAGGTATCCCAATAAAAATCCAGGAAAAAAAGAAAATAATAATTTCGGTGCTAAAAAGGAAGCAAACAAAAAATAGAATGCAGCGGCTAAAGGAATACTAACCGAGGGCGGCAAAACCAACCTCATTTTATCCCGGGGATAATCATGATGAACGCCATGGAAAATAAAATGCATTTTTTTTCCAAATGCTGAAGTTGGATGATAATGAAAAATAAAGCGGTGCATTATATATTCAGTAAGTGTCCATACAGAAAGACCTATAACAAAATACAAACCAAAATTTAAAATACCTGCGCCCGCCGTAAACGCTTTGTAAATAAAAATAAATATAGCCGGTATAAAAATAAATAACGGAACAGCGAAATGCACTTTGGAAAGACGCTCTATCAAATTGCTCTTAAACATTCTTATAGACTCTTCCGAATTTGAAACATAATTTTTTTGCATTATTACTTATTTATAATTGTACAATTAAATTTTTAGCCGCTCCTTTACAGGAGAACGTGTAGCCGGATCAACCCCGGTTATTTCAACATACTCAACATTAGGCGACCAGAAACTACCACCTTTTATTTCAATATAAATTCGGGTTAATATAGCCTGCTTATTGTTGATGGTTGTGTACACATGAAACTGTTTGTCTGCCGCCTGCATCAGGTACATTTTATACTTTTTGTAGGATACAAAATTCAGTTCATATTTGTTGTCGCCAATTTCCTTTGATTTTACTCCGTAAGCAAATTTTCTCTGTATATAATTAAGGTCTTCTTTTTGCCCCCCTTCCTGATACCTAATCCAAAATACATGTATTGGATCTTCCTTATCTACCACCCCATCTTTATAATTTAGTTCACAAATAATAGTATTGGTATTGGGTGTACGCTGTAAAAAAAACAATTGTTTTGCGCCACCTGCCGGAACCGGGAAAGCGGTACTCTGTGCAAATGCAAAGTTAAATACAATGGTACTCATGACCAGTAACGACATAAAAAATAATTGACCAATCCTCATCTTCTTTATTTATTTTTTTTTAATTTCTAATAATTTTTTTGCGGCTAATAATCTTTTAATTGCTGTCATATTAGTTAATACAGCCATGACAGCTATGGGCAATGTAAATATTGTCATGGTTTCAAAAACATGATACCTGATACCGGGCACATAATATTTATAATCACCACCAATAAAATGCCCGGTTATTCCACAAGCCAATGCAGATAAGGCTATTAAAATCACCCGCTCTGGCCGCTGCATTAATCCACCGCTATTTTGTATACCCAGTCCTTCGCTCCTTGCTCTTATGTAACTTACCATCATTGAACCAATCAACGCAATAAAAGCCGCTAAAGAACTTAAAAAATAATGGTGGGCTATCAGGTAATAACAAATACCCAAAAACATAATCAGCTCGCTGTACCTGTCCAACACTGAATCAAATAAAGCCCCAAATGTGGAACTCATATTTCCAAGCCTTGCCACTTGGCCATCTAACATATCAAATAAACCTGCAAATAAAATTAATGCACCTGCCCAACCAACATACGAAAGATCTCCGCGGTTTCCTTCTTCGGCACCTCTTATAAAAATAATAGCAACGCCAATATTTAAAAACAACCCTGTTACTGTAACAAGGTTTGGCGTAAACCCTATTTTTATCATCCCTTTTACAAGGGGATTTATCACCTTATAAATTGCCTTTTGAAGTTTGTTTCTAAGTGATTCATTTGCCATCCTGCATTTTTTTAAATTAAAATTCAAATTTAACCCTTGCCCTTAAACCCAACGTAGAAATATCTGGATGATCTTTGTAAGTGAACCTTTTTACAAGATCTAGCCTTATCACTTTAAAAATATTTGCAAGCCCAATACTTGCTTCTATATAAGGCGTTTTGTTTAACGCATAGGTGGTTTGAACTGGAACACCATCTACATTTGTTGTAGGAAAATTAAATAGCCCCGAAGTTTTAGCCGGATTATTTTCATCTCTGATACCTCCATACAATATTTTAAACCCACCAACTTCTCTTAGCTTTAGTTTTTTAATCAATGGCAGTTTATTTAGAAAAAATCCATTAAAGTAAAAATCTGAATTGATGGCAAGGTAATTATCACTTACAAATTCCATAAAGTTCATCAGGTTGTAAGCATTTAGCTGGTAGGCGTAGCTTTGGTTAGCTCTGTGAATATCCAATAATGGATAAGGAACCTGTCCGAAAATATGTCCTCCTTCCAAAGAAACATCTGCATATCCTAATTGAGATAAATAGCATCTTTTGGCAATAGCAAGCGTTAGCTGCTGATAATTATATTGTCCTTTAAATAGCCCTTTAATTCCATCCTGAATGCGAAGCGTAAAAATGGGGAATTTATTTTTAATAGGTGTTCTTGAATTTATACCTTGATAAAACTGTTCATGGGGTGCCCATCTTAATTCTGCAGTTAGTTCCGATGTAATGATATCTGGTATTAATACTGTGCCTCCTCCAGGTACATTTTTTTCGAAAACAAGTGAAGCTGCTGCAATCTGATCTAAATATTTATACCTGAATTTATAAGTAAAATTTTTACCAAATTCTCTTACATATTCCAACTTGTAACTATCGTTGTATAACCATTTATCGGTGGTCCCCCTTTTAAAAGATAAAATAAAATTATCTTCCGATGCAAAAACAAGTTCCTGACCAGGCGTACTGGTTTCATATTGCCGGGTAAATCTTACATAATTAAGCGGATAGGTATAAATTGATTTTCCATTAAAAGAATAAGCTGCTCCAAAAAGGTATTTATACTGTTTATCTTTAAAACCATACCCTCCATAGCCCTCCAAATAAAAATGTTTGCTAAAACTTGGCGTAGTACGTCCGGCAAGTTTTGCTCTAAATCCTTCAAGAGAGTTAAAGCTATAAAAGGTATTGGTATTGCCAATTTGAAAAGCTCCAAATTTTATATATCCTGAAAATAAAAGTGTAGCAAGCTTAACCGTTGTTTTAAACGACTTCATATTTTTTAAACTATCAATATTGGCATACACATTTGCCTCAACTGTAGTTAACGGCTGGTGCCTGTTAGCAACCAAAAAGCTATCACTGCTATTACCTTCTGCTGTAGTTAAACTTACTTCATCTTTACCTCCGTAAACGCTGTCTGCAGCGGGAGCATTGGCGGTAAAGTTTTTAAAAGAAACCGTTCTTTCGCCTAATACACCCCCCGGAGCATTTGGCCTTAATACAAATTCAGCCTTCATACTACTTTTAACTACGTGGTACCTGCCATCGACAGTTGATTTTTCAAAATCCTGAAAAACCCGTAATTCTCTTGCCCAGTTTAGATTTGCTTTTTTACTGATTGATAAATTGATTTTTTGTACACCATAATTACCATCCAATGTTACATACATTATACCTTTAAATAAAAGGTCGGCAGTATTGCGGGGCATGAAATTTAATTTAACAAGTTTTATACCATCGTTTTCTACCGTATCGGTAATAAAGAAACGGTAAAATTGCGGGGCTAAATCTGCAATGGGGCTTAAAAACTGAGAAGTAAGAATGGTTACATCATTATCGTAAATATTAATATCGGAATATAGTCTTTTCAGGTAGGCTGTTATACCGTTGTTATCCAATAAATCACTATAGTTTACTTTTTTTTCTGCCAGAATATAGGATTTCTTTTTAAATGGATTTTTTCGATAATAATTTTGAGATAACTTTTCTTCCAGATAAACCGGAATCAGGGCTCTGCCTTCTAAGGTAGTAGTGTCAGCATTTTCGAGTATAAATTTATAATTTTTAAACAACCGGTTATTCATAAGTTTTTCCGGTTTGCTGGTTAATGAAAGCTCCAGTTTTTCATATTGCTGGTATTGTGTATAATCGTATGCAGTAATTCTGTTTTTACTTTTATTGGCAATTACCTTATCAATTAATTCTACAGCCGGATTATCCTTATTTCTGTATTTTCCACGCTTTGCTTTAATAACCACACTGCTTAGTGCATTGGCAGGCTCCATATCTATATTAAACACCTGCTCTACTCCCGGAGTTATTTTTTTTATTATTTTTTTATAGCCAGTGTAAGAAATAATTATTGTGTTGTATTTTGAATTGTTTGTTTCAATAGCAAAACTTCCGTCATCATTACTGGTAACGCCTTTTCCTCCCTGAAAATAAATACTTACAAAAGCCAGCGGGGCTTGTGAAGCAGAATCCCGTACATATCCTTTAATTATAGTTTGAGCACCGGCTGAAATTGTAAAACATAAAATTATGCTTACTAAAATAACCTGTAACCAATTCCACCTTTTTTTCATTTTTTATTACTTGTTTTAAAAACATATCTTTTTTGCAGGTGGTAGTTGTAAAGCATGGCTACTAAAATTGAGGTAATAATTTTTGCAATGAGATATTGAATTTTAAAAATCTTTATAAAAAAATAAAGTAAAAAACTGTTTAGCATTAGATTACCCACCCATACAATAAGGTATCTTTTTCCCTGTAAACTGATTGCCGCTTTATTATCTTTAAACACCCAATACCTTCCCATTAAAAAACTTACAATACCTCCTGCTACCGTACCGCTAATACCCCCTGCTAATGGATCAATTTTAATAAAATTTACCAATATTATCGTAACCAGATAATCGCAACAACTGGCAGATAGAGATGCTGCATTTACTTTAATAAATGTCTTCATTAAAAAAATAATTTAAGCTGCAATAATAGCTGCATAACTATTAATGCATATAAACCTGCCAACACATCATCTGCCATTACACCCCATCCCTTAGGCCACTTTTCAAGTTGCTTTATGCCCAATGGTTTTACAATATCAAAAAATCTAAATGCAACTAATCCTGCCACCATAAAGCCCACTTGCTGAGGCACAAATAATAAAGTAATTGCCATCCCTGCCACTTCATCAATTACTACCTTACTGCTATCTTTACCCCAAACCACATCTACCGCATTACTACACCAAACCCCCATTGCAACTATAAAAAAAGTTATTACTACCTGCCAGGTAGAATGTGAGTAGCTGGCAGGCAGTAATAACCATATGATACAAAAAGCAAAAGCCGCAACCGTACCTCCTCCTTTACCTACGTAACCAATACCTCCTACGGATGCTATTATTTTATTCAATTTCATTACATTGCTTCAACCAAATCCTGGTAATAATCCAATCCAAGATGTGTTATCAAATCTTCACCCATAATATGACGCAGCGTGTTCTGCATTTTTATTAATTGCTTAAAAATATCATGCTCCGGTTTTAAGCCGGGTAAAGTTTGTGGTGATTTAAAGTAAAACGACAGCCATTCTTGTATTCCACTCATTTGTGAGCGTTTCGCCAAATCCATAAACAAGGCAAGATCAAGCACTATTGGTGCCGCTAATATTGAATCCCTGCACAGGAAATTTATTTTAATCTGCATGCTGTAACCGAGCCATCCAAAAATATCAATGTTATCCCAACTCTCTTTATTATCTCCGTGTGGTGGATAATAATTGATCCTCACTTTATGATAGAGTTCTCCATATAATTCAGGATTCAGTTCCGGGCGAAAAATTTCGTCTAGTACACTTAATTTAGAAACTTCTTTAGTTCTGAAATTATCCGGATGATCAAGCACGTATCCATCTCTGTTACCAAGAATATTGGTAGAAAACCATCCTCTTACACCCAATGCCCTTGCATGCAAACCGGGAGCTAAAATTGTTTTCATCAGCGTTTGACCGGTTTTAAAATCTTTACCTCCAATGGGAGTATTTGTTTGTTTTGCCAATTCAAGTAAAGCAGGTATATCGCATGTTAAATTGGGGGCCCCGTTTGCAAAAGGCACGCCTGTTTTAATGGCTGCATAAGCATAGATCATGCTCGGGGCTATAAGGCTTTCATTGTTTTTAAGTGCAGCCTCAAATTTTTCAATGGAGGAGTGAATATCCGTTTCTTCGATGTATTTTTCGGTACTTCCGCACCATACCATTACCACACGGTTACAATCATTTTCCTTTTTAAAATTTTCAATATCCGCTATCACCTGTAACGCCAAATCGTATTTTGTAGCAGCTGTTTTTACATTTGTACCAGCTAAATTACTCACATACGATTGGTCAAAGACTGCTTTCATTGGTTTAATAACTTCCAATTCTGTTTTTATAGATTGAAGTAATGGGAGGTCTAATACTTTTGCATTTAAGGCAGCCTCGTAAACATTGTCTTCATAAATATCCCATCCACCAAAAGCTATATCATTTAAATCTGCCAATGGAACAAATTCTTTAATTTTTGGATAACGGTCTTCTGTTCTTTTACCTAAACGGATATTACCCATCTGTGTTAATGAACCAATTGGCTGAGCTATTCCTTTTTTTATTGCCTCTACACCTGCTATAAAAGTTGTAGCAACAGCGCCAAGGCCTGGTATTAAAATACCTAATTTACCAGTGGCGGGGGTTACATCATATTTCATTTAGTATTTTTTTTAATTAATAAATTTTTTATCCGGTCGATTATATTATTTACAATAACTTATTTTGCTGGTACCATTCAATACTGTCTTTTAGTCCGCTCTCTAAAGTATATTTGGGATTAAAGTTTAATTCATTTCTTGCTTTACTAATGTCACATGCCCAATTTTTTGCAGCCAGTTCTAATAGTTTTTCCCTATTAATCACCGCAGGTTTATTTACCCAGCCATTTGCTGTTTCCAATAGATAGGCTATTAGTTTTATTAAGGGCATTGGCAGGTGAAACCTAATTGCTTTTTTACCCAATATTTTTTTTGTGGTATCTGCAAACTGATACCTGCTATAACTATTGCCATCCGAAATATTGTAAGTACCCACCTTATTTAAAAACAAAGACTGCACTGCTACATCAGCTACATCTTTTGCATGTACAAAACTTAGTTCCTGCAAAAAATTTCCCATATAAGGATCTAACCCTTTATTTAATGTTTTAATAATGATGAAAATGTCCTTATCTCTTGGGCCATAAATAGCTGTTGGGCGAAGTATTGAAACCGGAATGTTTATTTTTGATAATTCTGTTTCTGCCAAAAGTTTACTTCTTCCGTAAGCTGTTACCGGACTTGGGTTGGTTTCTTCAGTAATGAAACTATTAGCACTACTTAAAGGACCGGTTGCAGCAAGACTGCTGATAAAAATCATTTTCTTAATGCGATTGCCGCTCATTTCCGCTGCCTTCGCCAGGTTAACCGAATAAGTAGCATTTATTTTATTATAGTCTTCCTGCTTTACTGCTTTTGTAACACCTGCTGCATGAATGATATAATCAATTGAATTATTTGAAAGAACTTTTTCTAACTCATGTATGTTTTCATAATTGAGATAAACATACTTAACTGGCAGCTCTTTCAAATGGTCAATCTGGCTATTTTTTCTTACTGCTGCATATACATTAAGATTTTTTTCAAGAGCTGCCTTTAGCAAATGATAACCTAAAAACCCGCTTGCGCCCGTTATTAAAACGCTTTCGCTCATATTGCTTTTTCTAAAATTCTATAACGCTTGTATACTTCAGCGTTCATCTTAATCAACCCGTTGTTCATCATTTCATTATTTTCTAAAATCCAGGAAGCTTCGCCCCCTTTTAATTTTTTATTCATTGCCTGCTGAATTATTTCAGCATAAAAAAAGGCTTCTACTCCAGCCTTTCTATATTCTTTATTTACTCCCAGTGCAATTACCCTAACATAATTAATTTTGCTTTTACCAAGCAATAATTTAAAAATACCGGCAGGAAATAAACGCCCTTTCTTTATTTTTATCAGTGTTTGATTTATGTCCGGAATCGCCAAAGCAAATCCTATCGTTTTGCCATCATGCTCTGCTACCAATGCAAAATCTTTATCCAAAATCATTTTAAGATCTTTGGCAAGGTATTTAAACTCATCGTCCGTCATGGGTATAAAACCTGTATTCTCGAGCCACGCATCATTGTATACCTTTAATATTTTATCTACCTCATTTTTAAAATCTTTCAGGTTAATATTCCTGATGGTTATATTTCTTTCCTTCAGTCTTTTACGCAATGTATCTTTTAAAGCCAGCGATCTTTTGTTTACGACGTTTGTGGGCAAATCATATGCTAAAAGATCTACACTTTTTTTAAACCCGGCTGCTGTTAACAAATCTAGATAATAAGGCTTGTTGTAAGTCATCATTGCAACTGGTGGCGAATCAAAGCCGTCAATTAGCAATCCTGCTGTTTCGTTGGTAGACGGGTTTACCGGACCAATCATTTTTGTTACTCCTTTACTTACCAGCCATTGCTGAGCTTCATTAAGTAATTTTTTTGAAACCTCTGCATCATTGTATAAATCGTAAAAACCAAAAAAACCTTCTTTTACGTTTTTAAAATTGTTATGATTGTTATTTAAAATTGCTGCAATACGCCCCTTTATTGTATCTCCATCATAAGCTAAAAAAAGCTGCATAACAGAATGGTCGTGAAAGGGGTGCTTTCCAGGTGTAAGCAGATCTCTTTGGGCTATATGTAATTCCGGAACATAATTATAATCTCCTTCAAATAACTTGTGTGGAAAATCAATAAAAGCAGCAAGCTGCTTTTTGTTTTCCACTTTTTTTATTACAATCATGCTCTTTCAATTTTTAATAGGGGCACTTTTAATTTGTAGGCCACTTTCTTTATTTTTTCTACCGCATAATCTATTTGCTTAAAGGAATGGGTAGCCATCAAAGAAAAGCGGATCATTGAGGAATCGCTACTTACGGCAGGAGACACGACCGGATTTACAAAGATGCCTTCATCCATAAGCATTTTTGCCATTAGAAAACATTTTTCATTGTCTCTTACAAAAATTGGAATAATAGGAGATTCAGATGCCCCAATATCGAAACCTGCCTTTTTAAAAGCGTCGAGTGCGTAATTGGTATTTGACCATAATTTTTCAATTCTTTGAGGTTCATTTTTTAGTATCGTCAACGCTGCCAGTGCACTTGCTGTTGCGGCAGGGGTAATACTTGCACTAAAAATTAATGACCGGGCATGATGCTTTAAATATTCAATAATCACCTTATCAGCAGCTATAAAGCCACCAATAGAAGCAAGTGATTTACTAAATGTTCCCATAATCAAATCTACTTTATGGGTAATATTATAATGAGAAGCTGTACCCTGACCTGCTGGCCCAAGCACACCCAAAGAATGTGCATCATCTAAAAAAATTGCTGCATTGTATTTTTTTGCAAGTGCTGTTATTTCATCCAGCTTGGAAATATCTCCTTCCATGCTAAACACCCCATCTGTGGCAATTATTTTAAATGATTCGTATGGTACATTGCTCAATAGTTTTTCCAGATGTGCCATATCGGAATGGCCATATTTATATAACTTAGAGAAGGATAAGCGAGCCCCATCTATAATACAGGCATGGTTTAATTCATCTGAAAAAATATAATCGGTTCTTCCGCCAAGAGCAGAAAGCACCCCAACATTTACCTGGTAACCGGTGCTAAATACCAATGCGGCCTCTTTACCTACAAATTGGGCCAATGCCTCTTCCAATTCGATATGCAGGTCAAGCGTTCCATTTAAAAACCTTGAGCCGGCACAGCCACTACCATATTTATCAATAGCATTTTTGCCTGCTTCTTTAACTTTTGGATGATTGGTTAAACCAAGGTAACTGTTTGAACCAAACATCAATACCCTTTTACCCGAAATAATTACTTCTGTGTCCTGGTCACTTTCGAGTGGCCTGAAAAATGGATAGATATCGGCAGATTTTAAATTTTCAGCAGTTTTAAAGGCTGATACTTTTTCTAGCAAGGTTTTATTAGTCATTGCAGTGTTTTAAAAGGTTTCCTTAAGTGTTATAATTACAAAAAATATTGGGCTTTATACTTTATTAAAACATTTTTTCTATTTGCACTTTCCCTGAATTTTTGCCAGTACGCACATGCAGGTTTCTATATCTTTTTCATTAATCCCTTCCTTTAAAATTCCATCATGGCCCAGAAATTTGCCATGCATTTTATCGATGATGATCTTTCCGCTGGTTGTTAATTCTATCACGTTTTTTCTCCTGTCTCCGGCTACCGGCAGCCTTTTTACAAAACCTTTTTCTTCTAAAATATCAATAGATCTTAAAATGGCTGATTTGGTCTTATCCATAACAGCAGCAATATCCTGCTGTATCATTTCCTTGGTTTTACTTCGTGATATATAATAAAGCACCCCTAACTGTTCAAAGGTTATATCCTTAGTTATTCCAGAAAATGTTCCATTAATTGTTTTCAACAGTAATTTACCTGTGTGAACAATCATGAAACCAAGTGTATCCGGCATTTCTTTACAGTCCATATATCAATAGTTGCGTATTAAACTGTTGCAAAACTAAGGATATATTTTATTAACAATAAAATAATATGCAATAATAAAAAAAAACACGCTTATGCAGTGTTACCAATTTACTAATGCTATCTACTATTAAAACAAAGGGTTGGAAAAATAGAAATGTATTTTTTGAGGCACTTGGGCTACCACTTCTTTAGAAATGAAGGTATTGAAATTAAATATAACTGAATCAATAACAAGATAATAAAAAGGGAATGAAAAATTTATATAAATAATCGTTTTTAGATTTACGGTTTAAAATTTTTAATAAAAACAGCTTACTCGTTTTTAAGTTTTTATACCTGGTAATCTCTTGCTTCGGTTTAAAACTAACTTATTCTTACTCACTGTGGTCACTTAATTGCATTTATTTTATTTTCAATTGCAATTGTAAGGCTTCTATCACATTGACTACATAAAACAAAGGAGCATTCCAGTTAATGGCAATTTCATTGCTGGCATAGGAACAGTCATCATCTGTATAGGCTGTTTCAGTTTCTGTACTGGCGTAAAAACATTTATCCTGCATACCGGGATTGGGACCACCAACCAGCAGTCCCGGAATTGGGGCTATTATATTATCCGCAATGGAGGGCCGATGGTGCGGATGCATGGAAGGGTTACTGCCAAATCCTGTTACAAAACAATAGCCTGTTGCGTTTTGGCCCAACACATAATTGAGGTTACTTAATGCCGGTAATAGATATTTTTTATTATTGGAAATCAGGTAAGCAGTAAGCAGGAGTATGCTTTCATTCATGGCAACGGCATTGCTTCCCCAAACAAAATCTTTTTTACTTTGTCCAAAGTTGGCTGCAAAAGCTTTGTTACCTCCATTGGCAATCATAGCATCTGCCATGTCTTTTACTTTTTTAGAGATGGCTACAATAACATTCTTCGCAACAATAGGCAGTTGGCTTTGTAATCTCAATAAAGTATAACAACCTGGCAAGTCAACATTATTCCAGGTAGGTAAGGTCATTTCGCCTATTGCTCTTTTTTCAATCTGCTCCAGGTAAATATTTTCTTTGGTGGTAGTAAATAATTCAGCCGCAGCCCAAAAAAATTCGTCTTTAAAATTTTTATCATCATAAGCACCCGTAACTACCGGTGGCAAATATTTTTTATTCATTTCGTTCTGGTCATAAATGACTGCAGGATTTTTAACTGCCCATTGCCAGGCAAGCTTCGACGCAACTAAACAACTATCCGCAAGACCAGGAAATTGTTTAGCGAATTTTTTGTAAACACGGCTAGCCTGTGCTGTTACTGCTGCAAAGTCCAATGTAGCAGCTGTTCCTTTTTGCACTACATATCTTGCAGCAGTTGCAGCTTCGGGCATTACCATGGCATCAAAGCTGGCATTGGTACATTTATGGTATACACCTCCATCCTCTTTATCCTGCATAGTTAACATCCAACGAAGGTTATACAAAACTTCATTTAATACATCTGGAACGGCATTGCCAGTTTCAGGAATATTAGTTGTAAGATTATTAAAGTATCCAGGAAAATCTTCATAAGCACTCATCATTGTACCCATCGTAATTCCCGAATTAACAATGTATTTATTATAGTCACCGGCATCATACCATCCCCCAGGAGAAGAAATAATAGTATTGGCCAAATGCTTTAAGGAGGCTGCTGATGGGTGAATGAAAACGGTTGTATCAGGATGGCCTTCTTTTCTTGCCCAGTCGCCGGCATATCGCTTTTCTAAAGGCATGGAGGCCCTTTGAAAATAAAATGCCTTCAATGAGGCTTTTGCTACTTCCCGGTAAATATTTTTATTAATTTAAAAAGGGTAAGAAAACCCAACTGTTGGAACACTTAAAAAAAATTCTCCTTCCTTCTTAAAATTACTAAAGTCGGCTGTTTTGGTAATAGCTGATGAGTAGGATGATCGAACAGGTTTACCGAGGCTTCCTTTGAATACAGTATCTTTTTTATTTACAGATAGCAGATAAAATTTGCTGGCTTCTGTTGCATTAATAATAATAGCAATTTTTGAAGCATTGGTATAAAACCCTATCTGGTTTAGCGAAATTTGCTTTGATGAATTCTGAGCATACAATTGTAAAGAGAAACAGGATAATACTATGATAAAAAGCCTGGATAGTTTGAACATATTTTTAAGCATTAATTAAAGTAACTGCTGGTTAGATAACAAAATTACCTGTGTAAATATAAACGATATCATCCTGATGACTTTATTGCATTACAGCATATTGTAGTACTGTTTTATCTAAAGTTACACCAACAAAAAATGGTTGTATAGTATTCAACCAAACAACCATTTTCAAAAAAATAAATTCAAACTCCTATTTCAACAGATTTTTCTTCATGTAATCGGCACTTGTTTTAATACACTCAAAAACAGGGCTTCTGTATTGCTCCTGCTCTACAAAAGCATAATCAAGGCCGGCTAATTTTTGCGATGCAAAAATTGTCTTCCAGTCAATAATACCTTTGCCTACCTCGCAGGTTTGTCCTTTAGGTGCTGCTGCTGTGGCAGCTTCCATATCTTTTATATGCCACATTGGAAAACGGCCTGGATATTTTTTAAACCAGTCTACCGGATTTTGACCTGCGGCAACTACCCAATACAAATCCATTTCAAATTTTACCAATTTAGAATCTGTGTTGTTTAACAGTATTTCATACTTGGTAATATCGCCTTCTTTTTCAAATTCAAAATCATGATTGTGATAGGCTGTAATGATCCCCGCTGCTTTGCTTAATTCGCCGCCTTTCTGCAATCTTTCTGCAATTCTTTTAAAATCATCCCCGGTTCTGTGTTTATCATCCAGATAAGGAATGGTTACATATTTATGGCCTAATATGGTAGCGTCTTCCAGCAAATATTTCCATGTATCCCAGTTATAGTCTGGAGCGTGCAACATATCTGCAAGGCCATAATGACCACTCACCGTTTTAAGATTATGCTGTTTTAGCATTGCTGCAAATTGTGTTACCGTGTTGCCAAAAAACATACGGTTATTGTAGCCATATAATTCCAGGTTGGTATAGCCTGCAGCTGAAATTTGTTGAAGTGTATTTTTAAGGTCTTTTATTTCATTCCTTACAGTATAAAGTTGCAATCCAAGATCTTTATGCATCTTGAATAAATCTGTTTTATTAACCATTAGGGTAGCTGCAAGTACTGAACTTTGCTGCAAAAATTTTCTACGTGTAACCATCACCGATATTTTAAATTGTAAAAAGATTAATTAGATATTTTTTCAAAACAATTATTTAGTTTTGAAACATTGCATCAAAAAATTATCGTTTTAGCCAGCCATGGCTTTCCATCCAGTTTTTACACCGGTCCATCCACTGCTCATTGGTATTTTTTAAATTTAACCCAAACCCATGACCACTACTTTCATATAAATGCAATTCAGCAGGGACATGATTTTTTATTAATGCAAGGTAAAATGCAATACTATTCTGCGGCTTAACAACATCATCATCACTGGCATGAACTAAAAAAGCAGGTGGAGTTTTACTGTTCACCTGCATTTCGTTCGAGTATTCTTTTATCTTTTCAGCAGAAGGGTTTTTACCAATTAAATTATCCCTGGAACCCAAGTGTGTAAGGCTGTCTGTAAAACTAATTACCGGATAAATCAATAACATAAAATCGGGTCGAAGGCTGGTGCTGTTTATATTGGGAATAACGGCTTTATCAAAATGTGTTCCGGCGGTGGAAGCCAAATGGCCTCCGGCTGAAAATCCCATAATTCCAATTTTGTTTGGATCAATGTTATATTCTTTAGCTGCCTCCCTTACTGTTTTTATTGCTTGTTGTGCATCCTGTAGCGGACCAATCTCAGGATTGATCATTGTTTCGCTATTTGGAATACGATACTTTACCACAAAAGCAGCCACGCCCATTTCGTTGAACCTTTTTGCAATGTCGGTTCCTTCATGACCGGCAGCAACAATCCAATATCCGCCGCCGGGATAAATAATAACTGCTGTGCCTGTAGCTTTTTCTTTTGGAGGAAGAAAAACACTTAAAGTAGGCTTTGATATTTTACTGATAATAAGAATACCATTTGCCTGTTCTGATTTTTCTTCGTCTTTAACTGGTTTACTATTAGGAATATCTCCTTTATATAAAGGCAATACTGTTTGTGACATCAAAAATAATGGCGTAAAATATAACAAGAGTATTAATGATGTAATTCTTTTCATAACATTTTTACAAATTCCGCTACATACCCAATTATCAACCGTTAGTGGCCTTAGCTTGCTTTGACTAAATAGAATTTTTTCAAACAAATAAATACTAAGTTGCCCAGGCTTTATCTCCCTTTTTATATGGATAAGCGCCATCATATTTGCCTGGTACTGCTATGTAACGAAGTGCCTGGGTTGCTCCTTCTTTTGAAGTAAAGAAACCAAACAAGGTTAACTGTTTCATCATAGTAAAATAATGAGTTGGATCTTCTGGCTTTTTCCCCTTTTGATAATCTTTTGCTTCTTTATCTAAAGCTGTAAGTAAGGCGGTTCTTTGTTCAGGAGTTGCCTCTAAGAAAGATTTACCGTTTGCCTTTTTGCTGGCTTCCTCTAATTTACCGATGCCTTCGTGGAATATTTTTTGATCCTTATCTTCATAAGTATCATTTACCATTACCACCATAAACTGGCCAACTTTTGCTGCTTTGGCGCCAGGTGTTTTGGTAGCTGGTAAAATAGTTTCAGCTACTTCATCTAAAAATGCAGTATCTGCTTCACTAAATACCGGGCCTCCAATTACCGGGCTGGTTTTACAACTGGTGAGCAATTCACCTCCAATGAATGCACCTCCTGTTAAAGCTGCAATCATTTTTAATAGTTCTCTTCTTTCCATATTGATAGTTTTTAAATGATTATTATAAATTGCCTTTTTTTAATTCGTTTACTGCAAAATCAACGGCTCTTGCAGTTAGTGCCATGTAAGTTAAGGATGGATTCTGACATGCTGATGAAGTCATGCAGGCACCATCTGTAACAAATACATTTTTACAATCCCACACCTGGTTATTTCCATTGAGAACAGCGGTTTTTGCATCATTTCCCATTCTGGCGGTACCCATTTCATGAATGCCGTGCCCCATAGCATGCCCTGTATCGTAGGTGGTTATATTTTTTATGCCCGATGCTTCAAACATTGCTACCAAATCTGTCTTGATATCCTTACGCATTTTATATTCGTTCTCTTTTAATTCCGCATCCATCGATAGTACTGGCAACCCCCACTTGTCTTTTACTGTTTTATCCAGCGTAATTTTGTTTTCGTGATAAGGAAGAATTTCTCCAAAGCCGGTAGCACCGATAGTCCAGGAACCAGGTTCTGAAATTGCTTCTTTAAAATTACCCCCGATATTTAGTTCTGCAATTTCTCTGCTCCAACCCTGCCTTGATGCACTACCCTGGTACCCAAAGCCCCGCAGATAATTTCTTTTATCGCCATATAAGTTAGCAAATCTGGTGATGTAAAATCCATTGGCCCTTCTACCAAAAGTGGTATCATTTTCGTAGCCTTCTACTGTACCAGAGGCTCCAAGATTGTAATGATGATCCATAATATTATGCCCTAGTTCACCGCTGCTGCTTCCCAGTCCATCTTTCCAAACATCAGTAGCGGAATTCATTAATACCCAGGCTGAGTTTAAAGCCGATGCATTTAGAAAAACAATCTTGCTGTAAAACTCATAGGTTTTATTCGTCTCTGCATCCAGCACTTCTACACCTTTTGCCTTTTTTGTATCCTTATCATAAATTATTTTGGTAACGATAGAAAAGGGGCGCACAGTTAAATTACCTGTTGCTGTTGCCGCAGGTAAGGTAGATGATTGCGTACTGAAATAGCCTCCAAAAGGGCAACCTTCCCAACAGCGGTTTCTATACTGGCATTTTGTTCTTGCCTGCAAAGGTGCCGTCAAGTTAGCCACACGGCCAATAATCATGTGGCGGTTTTTAAATTGTTGTTTTATTCTTGCAGCTACATCTTTTTCTACAATATTTAAATCCATCGGCGGCAAAAACTGTCCGTCAGGTAAATGTGCTAATCCTTCTATAGAGCCGCTGATGCCTGCGAATTTTTCTACATAATCATACCAGGGTGCAAGGTCTTTGTAACGAACAGGCCAATCAATGGCAACACCATCTTTAGCATTGGCTTCAAAATCAATATCGCTCCACCGGTAACTTTGCCTGCCCCATAAAATTGAGCGGCCGCCTAACTGGTAACTACGCCACCAGGTAAACGGTTTTACTTCTGTGTAAGGGCAATCTTTTTCATTCACCCAGGAATCCATCACTGCTTCACTTGCTGCCCAACCTCTGTGTATCACAGGATAATCTTTTTTTTGTTGTTCGGTAGTATGTCCCCTATGTTCAAAATCCCATGGATCTTTACCAACTGTTTTATAATCTTTAATGTGCTCGTAGTTTTTACCCCGTTCCAGCATCAATACTTTTAATCCTTTTTCTGTTAACTCTTTAGCTGCCCAACCACCACTAATACCCGATCCTACTACAATTGCATCGTAGGTATTCTGGGCTTGCGCTTTATTATTTATACTGGTTGAATCGCCTGGCATGTGTTACTGTAATTTTTTGAAAATAAATCTTTTATTCACTATAGGTTTCCCTTTTTCAATTCACTAACTGCATGATCGGCAGCCCTTGCTGTAAATGCCATATAAGTTAGTGATGGATTTACACATGCTGCTGAGGTCATAAATGAACCATCTGTTACAAAAACATTCGGAGCATCCCACATTTGGTTGAAGTTATTGAGCACAGATGTTTTAGCATCTTTACCCATACGTGCAGACCCCATTTCATGAATACCTCTTCCCAGTGTACCATCACCATCACGGCCTTTTACATTTTTTACACCTGCGGCTTCAAGCATTTCGATGGCATCGGCCAACATATCTTTCCGCATTTTTTTCTCGTTTTCCTTGTATTCGATATCCATAGATAAAACATTCAGTCCCCACTTATCTTTTTTAGTTTTATCAAGCGTTACAAAGTTTTCATGGTAAGGCAATGTTTCTCCAAAACCGCCAATATTCATTGTCCATGAACCCGGTTCACACAAAGCATCCTTTAAATCAGCTCCTAAAGAAATTTCTTCTGCAGAGCGGCTGTAACCTTCTCTTGTTCCACCACCCTGGTAGCCAAAGCCACGCAGGTAATCTCTTTTATCGCCAAATAAATTTTGGTAACGGGGAATGTAAATTCCATTGGCACGGCGACCAAAAGTATATTTATCTTCATAGCCTTCTACCTTTCCGGCGGCACCAACACCCAGGTGATGATCCATAATATTATGTCCGAGTTCGCCACTGCTGCTTCCAAGTCCACCATCCCATACATCCGTAGCCGAATTCATCAGAATCCAGGCACTGTTTAAAGTAGAGGCATTCAGGAAAATTATTTTTGCATTGTACACATAGGTCTTGTTGTTTTCTCCATCCAGCACTTCTACACCTGTTGCTCTTTTTTTATCTTTATCATATAACACTTTTGTAACAATGCTCCAGGGACGTACCGTAAGATTACCTGTGTTTTTTGCAGCAGGTAAGGTAGATGATTGTGTGCTGAAGTACGCACCAAAAGGACAACCCAACCAGCATTTATTCCTGTACTGGCAATTGGTTCTTCCCGGCAGAGGCTCAGTAATATTTGCTGTGCGGCCAATAATCATTGAGCGTTTTCCTTTATAATGTTCTTTAATTCTAGCAGCTACATCTTTTTCTACAATCGTCATATCCATAGCTGGCATAAATTGTCCATCCGGTAGTTGAGCCAGCCCATCTCTTGATCCGCTAATGCCTGCAAATTTTTCTACATAATCATACCAGGGTGCAATTTCTTTATAACGAACCGGCCAGTCTATAGCAACGCCATCTTTAAGGTTGGCTTCAAAATCAAAATCACTCAGGCGGTAACTTTGCCTGCCCCACATTAACGAACGGCCGCCCATGTGATAGCCACGAAACCAGTCAAAGCGTTTTACTTCTGTGTAAGGACTGTCTTTATCACTTGCCCAATAGTCAAGGTTGGTTTCGTTTAATGGGTAGTCTCTTTTAAGCACAGGATATTCCTTTATCATTTCCTGTGTGCGACGTCCCCTGTGCGGATAATCCCAGGCTTCTTTACTGGCATTTACGTAATCCTTTACGTGTTCAATGTCACGACCACGCTCCAGCATCAAAACCTTTAACCCTTTTTCAGTAAGTTCTTTGGCGGCCCAGCCTCCGCTAATGCCAGAACCTACCACTATAGCGTCGTAGGTATTTTGTATGTCGGCTTTGTTGTTAATTTTGGTTGAATCCTGCGGCATATTTATTTTTTTATGGTTTCGTTTGTTGTTCCACAACCGAAACGGTTTCTAATTATAAATTCATTTTTTTTAATTCACTAACTGCATGATCGGCTGCCCTTGCCGTAAAAGCCATGTAAGTAAGCGAAGGGTTCTGGCAAGCCGCGGATGTCATAAAAGAGCCATCTGTTACAAAAACATTTGGTGCATCCCACACCTGGTTAAAACCATTTAGCACAGATGTTTTGGCATCTTTACCCATACGTGCTGATCCCATTTCGTGTATGCCCCTGCCTAAAGTACCATCACCCGTCCACCCTGTAACATTTTTTACGCCGGCAATGGTGAGCATTTCTTCGGCATCCTTCTGCATATCTATGCGCATCTTTTTCTCATTCTCTTTGTATTCAATATCCATGGCCAAAATATTCAGCCCCCATTTATCTTTTTTGGTTTTGTCAAGGGTTATTTTATTTTCATGGTAGGGCAGGGTTTCGCCAAAACCACCGATACCCATTGACCATGCACCGGGTTCGCTCAGTGCATCTTTAAATTCGCCACCGATATTTAATTCCGGAATATTTCTTCCCCATCCATCTCTGCCTGCACCACCCTGGTAGCCAAATCCACGCAGGTAATCTCTTTTATCGCCAAATAAATTGCGGTAACGTGGAATATAAACCCCATTGGCTCTTCGGCCAAAAAGATATTTGTCTTCAAAACCTTCTACTGTTCCACCTGCCCCAACACCAAGATGATGGTCCATTATGTTGTGTCCCAATTCTCCACTGCTGCTTCCCAATCCTCCTTCCCACACATCGGTAGCAGAATTCATCAGCACCCATGCACTGTTTAAAGTAGAGGCATTCAGGAAAATGATTTTAGCATTGTATACGTAAGTCTTGTTGTCTTCTGCGTCAAGCACTTCTACACCGGTAGCTCTTTTTTTATCTTTATCGTATAATACTTTTGTAACAATACTCCAGGGCCTTAGCGTAAGATTGCCTGTGGCACGGGCTGCTGGTAAAGTAGAAGATTGTGTACTGAAATAAGCTCCAAAAGGGCATCCCAGCCAGCATTTGTCTCTGTATTGGCAATTGGTTCTGCCGGGTAGTGGCTGAGTTATATTGGCTGTGCGGCCAATGATCATTTTTCTGTTACTGTTGTAATGTTTGTTCATTCTTGCGCTAACATCTTTCTCTACGATATTCATATCCATGGCAGGCATAAACTGTCCATCCGGTAACTGCGGCAAGCCATCTCTTGATCCACTGATACCTGCAAATTTTTCTACATAATCATACCAGGGAGCAATCGCTTTGTAGCGCACCGGCCAGTCTATGGCAATACCATCTTTAAGATTGGCTTCAAAATCAAAATCGCTCCAGCGGTAACTTTGTCTGCCCCACATTAGAGATCTTCCTCCAACATGGTAACCTCTAAACCAATCAAAACGTTTTATTTCTGTATAAGGACTGTCCTTATCGCTTGCCCAATAATCAAGGTTAGTTTCGTTTAATGGATAATCTCTTTTTAAAGCAGGGTAATCTTTAATCATTTGCTGGGTACGTTCACCCCTATGCGGATAATCCCAGGCTTCTTTATTGGCATTTACATAATCTTTCACGTGTTCAATATCACGGCCACGTTCCAGCATCAAAACCTTTAACCCCTTTTCGGTAAGCTCCTTTGCAGCCCATCCGCCGCTTATTCCTGAGCCCACTACAATCGCATCATATGTATTGTCTGGCATTTAGTTAATCATTGTTAGGTTATGAATTATTACTTACAATCTTAAAAAGATTTACAACTATAAATTATACATCGCAAATCTGAATAGCCTTTTTTAAATTGGCCAGCTTGTCTTTATTTTCCTTTGCAGTTGGAATAAATTCCTGTGCAACATAGTCTTTAAAACCTGTAGCCAAAATAGCCCTCATAATAGCCGGATAATACAATTCCTGGCTCTCGTCAATTTCATGCCGACCTGGTACACCGCCAGTATGGTAATGACCAAAGTATTGGTGGTTATCCTGGATGGTACGGATCACATCCCCCTCATCTATCTGCATATGATAAATATCATACAGCAATTTAAAATTATCAGAATGCAGACGTTTGCACAATTCAACGCCCCAGGCAGATTTATCGCACATGTAATCTTTGTGATCCACCTTGCTGTTCAGCAATTCCATTTGTATAATCACGCCATTTTTTTCTGCAAGCGGCAAAATTTTCTGCAAGCCTTCTACGCAGTTTTTTAGCCCGGTTTCATCATCCATTCCATTGCGACTTCCACTAAAGCAAATTAAATTTTTATATCCGGCCTGCTTCATCAAAGGAATAACTTCTGTATAATCTTTTATCAATTGTTCATGGTATGTTTTATTATTAAACCCATTGGTTAAACTAACATTGCCGCCATGGTAGCACATGGAACTATATAGGCCGTATTTCTGCAGCATGGGCCAGTCTTTCGGAGCAATCAGATCGATAGCTGCAAAACCCATTTCTTTTACTGCCTTGCACAATTCTTCCAATGGTATAGAACCGTAGCACCATTGGCACACTGAATGATTGATATTGCCTTTTAATTTCATAGCACCAGTATTGTTTTTAGTTTCTGCAACACATGCATTTAACATAGAAGAAGCTCCAACAGCTACTGAACCTGCCAGCAGATTTTTTATAACTACACGTCTGTTTTGTATTGACATAAAGATAATTTTATCAGATGATTTAATAGGCTGGTTGAACAGCTGTTTTTTTCTTTGATCGCATGTAAAAGAATAATCCGGCAAATGCAAAAATCAAAATGATGGGGATTATCAATGTTGCATTTAGAATTGCAGGACCAGCGGCCCCGTTTGCTTCGTTAAGTGCACTTGTCATGGCAGGTGTGGCATCAGGAGCTCTATATGCAGCAATAGAAGCACCAGCAGGTAACTTTGCAGCCACTAACCTGTCATAATAACCTCCCATAAATATCATATAAACCGACACTGCAAACATTCCTGCACCACCAATAATATTCATACCTACAGCGCCTGTTTTTGGTAAGTTTTCAGATACAAATCCAAGCATGGTAGGCCAAAAATAACATACACCGACACCAAATATCAATGCCCCTACAAATAACATATTACCAGTAGTGTGCCCTAACATATATATACCTAGTGCAGCAAAAATTGCGGAGAATAATAATACACCAGCAGGAGATAGTCTATGCACAACTGACCCTGCAAATGCCCTTCCCAATACCATCACTCCTGTTTCCAGCGTCAATAATAGCAATGCGTTGTCTGTTACATTTTTCAAGAGTACATCAATCCACTGCCCTGTAAATAATTCTGTTATAGCAGTACCAAACATCAGCACAAACATTATCCAAAATAAAGGGTTTAACAAAGCCTTGTACATTTCGCCAGTAGAAACTCCGCTAGATACACGCTCTGTAACAGGAAACTCCAGTTTACTAAAAAGATATCCATAAATAACTGTAGGAATTAGCATAACAGCTACAAGTATTTTCCAGTTATCCATGTAAGAAGTGTCAGGAATATGAATACCGAAAAACCGTACTATCAATGTACCGATCACAATACCGCCTGGAAACCAAAGGTGAAAATAATTCAAACGGGTAGTTTTATTTTCTGGGTAAAGACTTGCTACCAGCGGATTACAGGCGGCTTCCACAGTACCGTTTCCTAACCCTATTAGAAAGGTAGAAAAAAACAACGACCAAAATCCAGTAGCAAAAATAGTAAGTACAATTCCAAAAAGATGAAATATACCTGCAGCAACAAGCAATTTTTTCATTCCAATTATGTCAACAACCATCCCCCCAATAATAATAGCAATTGGGAAAGCAAAAAAAGCAGTACTTGTTATAACACCTGCATCTTCCTGTGAGAGACCGAAATTGTGCTTCCAGGTATCAAGCAATCCTGCCCGGATACCGAACGAAAGCGAGGTTACTAACAAAGCCATACAACTGGCTACAAAAAGTTTATTCCGTTGAATATTGGCAGGCATAGTCGTTAAGTTTTTTTTAAGCAATGAAATGCCAAGTTAGTTATTTATACAAATAAAACATTCAATCGTTAATAAAAAATTATCGATTGAATGTTTATTTTAATTTATGCCAATCAGCGATTTTTATTTTTTACATCGTAGCACATTTACAGGGTGCCTTTCTTAAATTTACTTTTTCTTTTAAATTTTAATTATTGATTAGGGTTATCTGTTAAAATAAAAATGATAATTTTAGCATGTTAAAAAAACGGGATGCCATTTATTGTAACTGAAAAAAAATTATTCTACTTAACGTTGTTTTTGCCCTTTGTAACAAAATAAAAAATCAATCACTTTAATTATTATAACATGAACAGAAAATTACGAATGGGCATGATCGGCGGCGGAAAAGACGCATTCATTGGTGCCATACACCGCCTTGCATCCAACATGGATGGACTGATAGAACTGGCAGCGGGTGCTTTAAGTATCAACCCGGATATTGCCCGTGAATCGGGTGAAATGCTTTTTTTACCAAAGGAAAGAACTTACCTCACTTACGATGAACTAATAAAGAAAGAAAGTGAATTACCTGCTGATAAAAGGATTGATTTTGTAACCATCGTTACTCCCAACTTTGCCCACTATGCACCTGCAATGATGGCGTTGGATCATGGCTTTCATGTAGTGATAGAAAAACCTATTGCTTTTACTTTAGAGGAAGCGAGACAATTAAAAGCCAAGGTTGAAGAGACGGGTTTGATACTTTGTTTAACACATACTTACTCTGGTTACCCAATGGTAAAGCAGGCAAAGGCAATGTGTGCTGAAGGTACGCTGGGAAAGATCAGGAAAGTTTGGGTTGAGTACCCACAGGGGTGGCTTAGTAAATTAAGTGAAAGAGAAGGCAATGCACAGGCAGCCTGGAGAACAGATCCTAAAAAAAGTGGTAAAAGTGGTTGTATGGGAGACATAGGTACACATGCTGCTCACCTGGCAGAATACATTTCGGGTTTGCAAATAACACAACTATGTGCTGACTTAAATATCCTGGTTGATGGCCGTGCATTGGATGATGATGGTAATGTGTTGCTGAAATTTAATAATGGTGCAGCAGGCGTTTTAATGGCATCGCAGGTTGCAGCCGGTGAGGAGAATGCTTTGAAGATAAGAGTCTATGGAGAAAAAGGTGGTATTGAATGGGCTCAACACGAACCCAATACCTTGTTGGTGAAGTGGCTTGACCAACCTACACAAATATTAAGAGCGGGTGCCAATTATCCAGCATTGTCGAGCTTTGCAAAAAATAGTTGCCGCACACCTGGTGGCCATCCGGAAGGTTACCTCGAAGCGTTTGGAAATATCTATAGAAATTTTGCCCAAACGTTATCTGCTAAAATTGATGGAACAACTCCTTCAAAAGAGGCGCTTGATTTTCCCTCAGTTGAAGATGGCATCAGGGGCATGGCTTTTATTGACAATGTGGTGGCGAGCAGCCAGTCGGATACTAAATGGTTTGCACATACAGTATAAAAGCACAGCCCCCCTGCCCCCAAGGGGGTCTTGGAGTCATAGCATTTGGAGCGTTTTTAATTTGGCAGAGAGGGACAAATATGAATTTGAAGTTTTAGCATTTAGAATATTTTTCAATTTGGCAGAGTCAAGAATCCTTTTTTGGAGAGCAGGGAGGCTAAAGGTTTAGCAATTAATAATACTTTTCAATTAACAGAGTCAAGAACCCTCCCTTGGAAGGCAGGGAGGGTTTTTTAAACAACACAATTATGACAACAGTAAAAGGACCCGGAATTTTTCTTGCGCAATTTATGGGAGATGTTGCTCCTTTTAATTCACTGGAGAGCATTTGCAAATGGGCCAAAAGCATTGGATTTGTTGGTGTGCAAATCCCAAGTTGGGATAGTCGCCTGATTGACCTGCAAAAAGCTGCTGAAAGCAAAACTTACTGTGATGAATTAAAAGGCATTGTAAATAGTTGCGGATTGGAAATTACAGAATTGTCTACGCACTTACAAGGTCAGCTTGTTGCAGTAAACCCTGCCTACGATGCTTTGTTTGATGGCTTTGCACCGGAAGCTTACCGCAATAATCCCAAGGCAAGAACGGAATGGGCAGTACAACAATTGAAGTATGCAGCCATTGCCTCCAAAAACTTAGGATTGAATGCACACGCCACTTTCAGCGGTGCTTTATTGTGGCATACAGTTTATCCATGGCCGCAGCGCCCGGCGGGATTGGTTGAAACAGGTTTTAATGAACTGGCAAAAAGGTGGTTGCCAATTTTGAATCATTTTGATGAACACGGTGTTGATCTTTGTTATGAAATTCATCCTGGAGAAGACCTGCACGATGGTATTAGTTACGAAATGTTTTTAGAGAAAGTAAACAACCATAAAAGGGCTTGCCTGCTATACGACCCTTCGCATTTTGTGTTGCAATGCCTGGATTATTTAACCTACATTGATCATTACCATGAGCGTATAAAAATGTTTCATGTTAAAGATGCAGAGTTTAACCCCACAGGTAAGCAAGGGGTTTACGGAGGTTACCAAAACTGGATTGACCGTGCAGGACGTTTCCGTTCGTTGGGCGATGGACAGGTAGATTTTAAATCTATTTTTAGTAAACTGGCAGCATACAATTATAAGGGCTGGGCAGTGATGGAATGGGAATGTGCCATTAAACATCCGGAAGATGGTGCTAAAGAAGGTTCTGTATTTATTAAAGATCATATTATAAGGGTAACGGAAAGAGCCTTTGATGATTTTGCCAACACAGGCAGCGATGAAAAATTTAACCGCACTGTTTTAGGATTAGATTAGTAATTTTATCAACTATAATTTTAATTAAAAAACATTTTACATGAAAAGAATTATCACCATTTGTTTATTAACTGTCGGAATGTATGCATGCAACAACGGTGGAAGCGATGCTAAAACTGAAACCAAAACTGAAACACCACCAGTTGCCAAAGCAGACCCCACTGACAGTCCGGAGTTTCAAAAAGGGCTTGACCTTATTAAGAATTCAGATTGCGCTACCTGCCACAAAATTGATGAAAAATTGATAGGTCCTGCATTTCGTGATATTGCCAATAAATATCCAAATACACCCGAAACCATTGATACATTAGCCCATAAAATTATTAAAGGTGGGCAAGGTAACTGGGGAAGCATCCCAATGGCAGCGCATGATAAATTACCGCTTGAAGATGCAAAATCGCTTGCCAAATATGTTTTATTGCTAAAAAATAATTAAACCCTAAACATGAAAATAATAGCTATTGCCTTGTTGTCTTTTTTATTCACTAATAAGCCTTCGCCAATAATTAAAAATGCTGCTGGTAATTATATGTTACACACACCAGGTAAAGAAGTTTGGGTAACCTTATTTGATGGTAAAACAACAAAAGGATGGCACACTTACGGTAAAAAAACAGTTGGTGCACGCTGGAAAATTGTTGACGGCGCACTGATGATTGATAACTCCGTAAAAGATGGCGGTGACATTGTAACTAATGAAGCGTTTGAAAATTTTGATTTAAAGTTAGAATGGAAGATCTCTGCAAATGGCAATAGCGGTATCATTTTTAATATTAAAGAAGATACTTTAAAGTATAAAGAGACTTACAAAACTGGGCCTGAAATTCAGGTGTTGGACAATGATGGGCATCCTGATGGAAAGATTATCAAACACAGAGCAGGTGATTTATATGATCTTATTAAAAGTTCATCAGAACCTGTTAAGCCTGTTGGTGAATGGAATGCTGTAGAAATTATCAGTAACAAAGGCAAGCTGGAAATAATTTTAAATGGTACCAACGTAGTTACAACAACTATGTGGGATGATAACTGGAGGCAGTTAATTGCCGGCAGCAAGTTTAAAGAGATGCCAGATTTTGGGACTTTTAAAAAGGGAAGAATTGCTTTACAGGATCATGGAAATACAGTTTGGTACCGCAATATCAAAATTAAAAAATTATAACATTATGAAATTGCTTACCAATTCTTTTTTTCGTTCATTTTTTTTAGTGTTGATAGTTATTAGCGGGTTTGCCTTTCAAAATAATAACCCACAACCGGTCCTTGCAAAAAAAAATGCGGTACTTATTTTTTCTAAAACAAATGGCTACCGGCACGAGAGTATTGAAACCGGCATTGCGGCAATAAAAAAATTAGGTGCATCAAATAATTTTGATGTTGATGCTACAGAAGACTCCACCTATTTGAATGATGCTAATTTAAAAAAATACAATGCCGTCATTTTTTTATGTACAACAGGCACTATTTTAGGCAAAGACCAGGAGGTTGCATTGCAAAATTATATTCACAAAGGTGGAGGTTTTGTAGGTATACATGCTGCAACAGATTGTGAGTATGAATGGCCATGGTACGTAAAAATGGTAGGTGCCAGTTTTTTATCTCACCCTCAACAGCAAGAAGCCAAATTGATTGTAGTTGATAATACACATGCAGCTACAAAACATTTACCTACAACATGGACAAGAAAAGATGAATGGTACAATTTTAAAAACATGAATCCCGATGTAAAAGTGTTAATCAAAATTGATGAGACCTCTTATACAGGAGGAAAAAATGGTGACAACCATCCGATGGCATGGTATCAGGAGTTTGAAAGTGGAAGGGTTTTTTATACAGAACTCGGTCATACAATCGAATCATACACCGAGCAAAATTACCTGCAACATTTGTTGGGCGGCATTCAATATGCTATGGGTACAAAATAAAAGACTATTTAAAAAAAGAGGCTTTCTCAAAAGTATGAGTCAGCCTCTTTTTTTATAAATTTTATTCAAACATCCGCAGAGAACGAATTTGATATAAAGCCATTCTCAGATATGTCTTTTAGGTTATGATACAAGCTCCGTTAACATTACTGCTATTTCTGTATTATTAGCTGTAATTTGTCTTTCACCTTTCCACTTGTAACTTCTATAAAGTAAATACCATTACTTAAATCAGCAACATTTAGAGTTGCACTATTTACTTTTTTATATTGAAATTGCTTTTTTAAAGTACCCTGTAAATTATAAATTTTCACTTCATCAAAAGTAGCATCCGCAGTTTTACTGATAGTTGCAACAGTTACAGTACTGCTGGCAGCATTTGGAGAAACTGTAACTAAATGTGATCCGCAACCTGACGACATAATCTGTACAACATAAGGCGTACTGAAACTTGTAGTGCCACAAGCATTTGTTGCGGTTATTTTTACATTGTACTGCGTTGGCGAAGCAGGAAATTTAATTGTTACCCCAGCATTATTTACTGACCCGGTACACCCTGCTGTACCGTCGTTGTAAACTATTTGTGTAGGGGTAGGAGAAACATTCCATGTAATATCACTTATGCCGGCAGCATTGAAATTGGCACAACTACCGTTATACCGTGCTCCAAACATTATTGGTACATTAGGACAAATGCCAGGGCCTTCGCCTACTACGGTAAGCTTTGTATTATCAAGTACACCTACAGTGATAGGAAGAGTAAGCCCCGCAACACTACCACAAGCGGTTACTGTGGCAGTTAAGGAAACCTTACCTACCGCCCCAGACCTCGTTAAGGTTGTAGAAGCTCCACTGGTAGAACTTAATGTAACAATACCTGTTGGGGTTGCAGCCCAGGCTATAGTAGCCCCGGTTGGTAAATTAGGAATTGTATATACATTAGAGGCACCGGTGGTACACATTGAATTACCTCCTGATATAGTTAAGCTAGAAAGAGGTACGAGGCTGACTGCGCATGTTAAATTTGATTCATTCCTTCCATTAAAGTTAACGCCTACAGAAACGTTAGCTGGTGCAGTTGAAGATCCGGAAGATACCAGTGTAATTGAATTAGTTGGTGTAGTAACTGTTGTTGGTCCCGGTGTTCCTAAATAACTCCATCCACTTCCAATAGTCCAGGTGTAAGTTAAAGTGCCTGACGGGATAGCAGTTACAGTATTAGCGGTAAAAGTTTGCGAAACTGATGTATTGCAAGGAACTGTAAGGGTTGAAGGTGTAAGTGCGAAAGCTCCTGGCAAACTTTCGGTGATGGCAATCTGTCTTACATAAATGGACGCATTTCCACTACTTGTTGAATTACTAGTTGCACCAACCAGCAGGTAACTCCCTGCGGTAGCAAATGTGCCGGTAAAAGCCAACACGTTCCCATAAGTCGCTCATGCTGTTAATTGCGCAAATGATGACATAGTGGTTCCTGTAGTTGCAGCAGGGCCCGTACAAGTAGTACCGGTTGACGTACCTCCATTATCAGGTGATATTTTTAATGCTACATATGGATAAGCCTCGCTACCCGTTACCGTACCTTTGTAATAAACTGCAACATTATAAGCGAAACCAGCTTTAAAGTCATATTTAATGGAGTACATAGTTGAATTGAAATTAGAAGTGCCTGGAGTAACATCTAATTTAATTGAATTATCTGAATATGATGGCCTTCCTAAAGCAGTAAGATGTTTAGCGTTGTCAACTATTAGTTCAGTTGCGAAAACATTGCATGCAGGCGCACTGGTTATACCAGGTTCATCGCTATAAAGTATGGTAGTTAACGTTTGTGATCTTGAACCTAACGATATTAGCACTAAAGAAATTAATGTCAATAATTTGTAGTTATTTTTCATTTTTTTTATTTAATTTTTTTCTAAATGAATTTGAAAACCGATGGCGATGTAATATTTATTGCTATATTGAGTCGACTCGGTTTCATAGTGTTCATAATTTAGCGTTACTTCCATCCCAACAGATGAATTAAAGTATATTTCTGGCCCTACGGTAAAAGTGTAAAAATATAGGGTGCTTTTTGGGACAGCAACCCCGTTATTACTACCAGTAGTGTGAAGCCATTGATAACTTGCCTGGCTAAAAAGATTTATTTTATTTTCCGTATCCAAAAAATAATACCTTAAAAACGGACCAATGCCAAACCTGTTCTGCCTAGACCTGTTCGTATTGCCGTTAAATTCATCTTTGAACTTAGTAAGGGTAATATTCGCTTTTAATCCACCTGCAAACTTGTCAATAAAAAAGTACCCAACATTGGGCAATATTGCCATAACATTATTTGTGTAAATATTTCCATTATCAAACTTATCCTTTTGAGAAGAAAAGCTGCCGCTTCCCCCAACAAGCCAATTACCTTTTGTGATTTGGCAATTAGCGTCAACAATTAATACAAGGCAAACAATAATTAATAAAATGTTTTTTAGGTATATACGTTTAGGTCGCCCAAAAGTTTACTCTTTGTCACCGATTCTTTTTGGATTGTTCATTACCATTTTTTCGATCAGGTTGTGAAAAATCGTATCCATATTGTTCCGTCTATTGTATCTGTAATGGTATTCA
>JANXSR010000102.1 GCA_025352625.1 Ferruginibacter sp. | reverse complement strand
ACCTGCCCGCGTTACAGCCATACACAATGGTGTATTGGTGCAGAACAATTATGAATTAAAAGGAGAGACCAGATATATCGGTGCTCCTTATTATAAAAAGCACGGCCCGGCACCAGTTAAATTACAGGCGCATGGTGATAAAAGCGAGCCCATCAGTTTTAAGAATATCTGGGTAAGAGAATTGTAAAAAAAATATCGGAAAGACTTTAATCCCCTTGTTTTAAGTTATTAAAACAAGGGGATTAAAGTTTAAATTATTTACTGGTACAACCGCTCAAATATATTTTACCACTCAACCATAAATTAATGAAATTCAATTTTCAAAATGTATCTTCATTTTACCATTTAAAACACTTTATGAAAACTTATTTTTACTATTTTTCAATTCATTTGGCTTTTGCATTTTGGCAAATTGTTACTAACAAAAAAGATGCAATAATTCCTATTCCAAATTTTCCATAAGAGTTTCATAATAGTTTACATTCTTTTTCTAACGGACTTTCTTATTCTTCATATCTCCAGGAATTTAAGATACGTATCCCAATTTTATTGCCATTCCCCCCAATAATTTACTCATTTAAATTTAAAAATCAATGAAAAAAAACATTAGGTATATACGTTTAGGCCGCCCATTAAATTTAAAATAGCTAATTTAGCTCGATGGCTAAAAAGGTTAAGTTTGCAGGTGTGAATTCAATAAAATTTAACCGTCAATTTAAAGATGATATAAGTTGCTATGAATATTTAGCATCAGTAAAATGGGCTGATGAAAATTTTGAGTGCAGGAAGTGCAAGTACACTAAGTTTTACAAAGGTAAAAAACCATTTTCGAGGAGATGCCTAAAGTGCAAATATGATGAAAGCCCTACGGCTGGAACGATGTTTGACAAGTGTAAGTTTTCTTTGTTAATAGCCTTTCATATTGTTTTCAAAATCAGCACAAAGAAAAAAGGGATGTCGTCTTTGGAATTGAGTCATGAGTTTGAATTACGACAACCAACTTGTTGGGAATTCAAATGGAAGGTTCAGCAAGCCATGCAAAGCAGTAAACAACATCCACTAACAGGAGAAGTACATATCGATGAATTTTTTATAGGAGGGCCGGAGGAGCAGAAACGTGGTCGTAGCAAGGGGAACAAGCGATTGGTGGTGTTGGCTTTAGAAAAGGTAAAAGATGGCGTTGGCAGGGCTTATGCACAAATTATTGAGCATGCATCTGCGGAAGAGTTTGAACCATTTTTCAAAAACTATATTAACATAAAGGCAAATGTAATTACAGATGAATGGGTAGGGTATTCACCATTAAAGAAAGAGTATAAAAATTTAAAACAGATTCCTTCAAACGATGGTAAAAATTTTCCAGACCTGCATATTCACATAATGAATTTAAAAGGCTGGTTGAGAGGAATACACCATCATTGCAGCAAAGAACGCCTGCAAGGTTATTTGGATGAATACCATTACAGATACAATAGACGGAACAATATGGATACGATTTTTCACAACCTGATCGAAAAAATGGTAATGAACAATCCAAAAAGAATCGGTGACAAAGAGTAAACTTTTGGGCGACCTAAACGTATATACCTATACCGTAAATGAAGAGGGTTACTTAACCAATTTTAGTCAATGGGATGAAAAAGTTGGTGAATCATTGGCTGCAGAAGCAAATATTGCTTTAACCCCAAGACATTGGGAAGTAATTAAATATTTGCAAAACGAACAACAAAACCAGGTTGCGCTCAGCATAAGGCGTATTGGCAAAAGCGGACTTGTAGACATTAAAGAGTTCTACCAGTTATTCCCGGTTGCCCCTCTAAAAACTGCTACTAAAATTGCTGGCATACCTAAACCAGCCAGTTGTATTTAACCAAATAAAATCAACAGTTATGAACGAGCATAAAGGAGCTATAAAAAAGATGATGATCATCTTATCAAAAGGAACATTGGAAAATGTGTATGCTGCATTTGTATTGGCAAACGGTGCCCGTATGGAAGGCATAGAAGCTGAAATATTCTTCACCTTTTTTGGACTGGAAGCAGTTAACAAAAAGAAACTGGAACACCTGCATGTGGCAACTGTAGGCAATCCTGCTATGCACTTGCCCACAATGCTGGGCGGTTTACCAGGTATGGAAGCACTTGCCACACATATGATGAAAAAGGAAATGGAAAAAATAGATATGCCGGATATACATGAATTTTTAGAAATATTAACTGCTTCTGGCGTAAGGATGTGGGCATGCAAATTAGCCATGGATATGTTTCATTATACAAAAGCAGATTTGTATGAAGGCGTAGAAAATGTGATTACTGTGGGAGATTTTTATAAACAGAGCGAAAGTGAAGGTGTGCATATGCTGTTTGTATAAACAGCCTGATTTTAATAGAAAAGATACACCATCTAAAAAGCAATTACTTAGATGGTGTATCATGAGATTATAGTGAACAATTGTTGCAAACAGCAATTAATTTATTTTGCCGTGAGGTAGCTTTCAGGCTTTTTCAAAAATTCATCTTTGCATTCCTTCGAACAAAATCCATACACTTTATTTTTATAATGACAGGTATCCTCAATGCCCGCTGTTACAGGCATACCACAGGCAAAGTCCTTTTTATTATATACCATATCTGCAGTGTATTTACCCTTTGCTGAATCTAAAATAACGGTTGTATTTACCGGTGTTAGTTTTGCCGGTTTGTTATTATTTGTTTTACAGGATATCATGGCAAATAATACAAGTATAATTATACGATTTATTTTCATGTGCAATAATTTTTAGTTTTTTATCTAAAGTAAAAATAATCACTATAGCAGGATTACTTTTATACGTATGGATGAATCAGCATTATAGTGCAAAAGTTACATGCACCATACCTTTCAAATTTAAATTGGTTTGCCCTGCTGCAAATTGTTGCGACAATGGTGATTCAATATTGGCACCAATGGTTACTTTTTTTATTGTTACTTCAACACCTGCTAAAAAATTAAAAGTATATCCTCCTGTATGGAAAGATCCGGAATTTAACCCATCACTTAAATAAATTTTTTGATTGTTTAAGCGGTTGCTTCCAATATTTTCATAAGCCAATCCAACATTTGGTGTTACTATAATTCTGTTGGTTTTTATCTGGTAAAATGCAATGCTGTTAAGGTCTAATTTATTGCCGTATTTGTAATGCTGGCTATTCTGCAATCCTATTTTATAACTTGCGGAAGTACTAAGGCCAATATCTTTGAATTGAATAGAATGCCTTGCATTTAAAAACAAGTCCATACTTCCAGTACCGATCTGTGCATTCATATCTGCCAATGTGGAGGAAGCATCATTTACATCAATATTAAAAGAACCGGTTGGTATTTTAAAGCCACCGCCGAGCCAAAACTGTTGGGATTTTTTGTTAGACCTATTTTTTGACAATCTTGAATCAAACAAATTATAGTTAGCCAGGAGTGTGATGTCGCCTAAGCCGCTTTTAGTTGTGTGACCTTTATCATCATCAAATTGCACATTGGAATGATATGGAAGAAAAGCCAATACCTGCCAGCGTTTGCCAATATTGATACCACCCCAGATTTCTGTAGTATTATAATAATTATGACTAAACTGCGCAGGATCGTTTATCAGCTGAGTGTGATATTCCGAATAGTTCCATCTTACACCAAGAAACTTGCTTTTAAAATTGGGAAACAATCCCATATATAAATTACCTCCGCCACAACTACAAATAGGGCAGGCGTAATTAACTGAAGCTACCATTATAAAAATAGCAGCAATGAATAACTTTTTCATCTAAAAAATTAAATAAGTGAATTGAAATAATAAAATCAAAGCAGGCAACCGATATGATACGTTATACCCTGGGAGGTTGAAAAAAATCGAAAGCGATTTCTTTGGCTGGTGCTGTACTATAAGAGGCGTATGTAGTTGTAACCATACTACTGAATAGACCGGCAGCAGGTTGATTGGTCGAAAAAAACAGCACTTCGTTTTTGTTATCGTTTTTGCGCTCAGGGCTTTGCTTATCCCTGCTTTCTTCCTGCTTCAACTTTTTCATCATCTGGCATTTGCCATTACAATGCAGCTTAGGCGTTGCTTTGTTGATACAGTTTTTGGCGTATGCCGCAGTATTAGAATAATAATCTGCTATAATAAAACCCTTGCTGCAGGTTTGGGCAATAAAGGCTACCAGTAATAAAAAAGCAGCTATTTGTTTGTATATAATGTTGTTCTTCAAAATCTTTGCGAAAGTAGGGCAAAATTTTAAAGGTCAAGGTGATCCAAATCATACATTATTATGTAATACCTTATTAAACCTGGGAGTTACTGCTATTATAAAATTATCAAGCTATCCTCCCGCTTTAATATATGACCAACCTTCTTCTTGTTTTTTGGCAAGTTCCAAAATAGATACCGGAACAATGATTGCTTGTTGTATCACCCGGCTGGTGTCAATATTTCGACTTTTTAAAGAGTTGTTACAGGCGGCAAACACAACACCCTTTTGCGCTAAAGCCATAATTTGTTCTTTGTGGTAACCTGTATCTTTCAGCAATGCATACACGGAGTTACCATGAAAGACAACTTCAATTTTTGCATCAGGAGCTGCAGCCAATACATTGTTGATTTGTTTATACAAACCACGCTGCTGGGCTGTATCGCCGCTACTCATATCCCATATAATTTTATGCTGGGCACTACCTGTTAAAGAAAAGAATAATCCTGCAAAGAAAATAAAGAGTTGTTTAAAGTATCTCATGCTATTGTTTTCAATAAAATTAAAGAAACCTTTTATCATATCAGTAACAATGTAAGAATGAGTTGCACGAATATATCAAACACCTATAATGAAATGTCCAAATAGTAAGCATTAATAAATATCACATTTAAAGATGATATACATCATAATACAGCTGCCCGTTAGGTTTTACTTTTAGGTTCTTAAATAACCAATTTACCACGATTAAACTTTAAACAAAATGAAAAAGGAATATTGGATAAATGTTAAACATGTAGATAACAGGCTGGTGATTTTTTTGAACGGAGAAACAGTATGGGACAGCGGAATTGTGCACGACGACCCGGATATAGACGCATCAATTAATATTACAGAACATTTAATAAAACATATCAGCCATATATCTGAATTAATATTTGAAGGCTTTAATGATTCCTATAATGCTGATAAAGCAGAAGACCAGCTAAATCCATGGCACTTTCAATACAGGGTATTTTCCCGTCTTGTTGATGCAGCAGGGAACACAACAAACGAACAGGATATGCTGGCACCATACAATGAAAAACATTTATCAAATCCTAATATCCTTGCCATTAATAACCGCTACCAGATAGCCCGAAAAGATGGTGAATTCAAAGTAGTTTCAAATGCATTATCACAAAATTTTTATAACTAAAACAAGTACAAAAATTTTAAAAACCAATATTATTACAAAGTAGAAAAGGTAATCCGGCTACATGTGCAATCTGCCGGCTAAGAAAATCCACATTAATTTACATTAAAGCAGCAATAGCTGCTTTAATTATTTGTAACAAAGGTTACAAATAAAAAAAGCATATGTAATTACTTTTGCTAAATCAATTACTTAAATTACCGGGTATGAAACAGGGAATATTGCGCAACTGGAATTTTATGCGTTTTGTTAGATTGGGTTTAGGCATTGCCATTATTGTGCAAGCTGTGATTGTTAAAGACTTAACAATGGGAATTGCCGGGATATTATTAACCAGTATGCCCGTTTTTAATATTGGTTGTTGCGGTGTAAGTGGTTGTAATGCACCGGTTAATAAAAAGGAGCAAACTACAAAAGAAATAACTTATGAAGAAGTGGTTTAAAAGTAACAGGCTTTACTTGGCAGGAGCTTTAGCAGGCGGCATTGCAGGATATTTATACTGGCACCAGATTGGCTGTTCATCCGGTACCTGTATGATTACCTCCAGGCCTGTTAACAGTACTATTTACGGTATGCTTCTTGGTGCTTTATTGTTTGGCATGTTTAAAAAAGAAAATACCAAACAACATTTAAAAGAAGACTAATAATTACAATTATGACATTTAAAGAAATGATACAATCAGATAAACCGGTACTGGTAGATTTTACTGCTACCTGGTGTGGCCCGTGCAAAATGATGGCGCCTATTTTAAAAGAAGTGAAGCAGGAAATTGGAGATACTGCCACCATTATAAAAATTGATGTAGATAAAAATCAGCAGGCAGCCGGTGAATACCAGGTACAAAGTGTACCCACCTTAATATTATTTAAAAACGGGCAGCCCTTGTGGAGACAGAGTGGTGTAATACAAAAAGCGGGACTGGTAAGCATAATCAAAAAATTTATTTAATAAAAAATAAACCGATGAACTTTTTTAAACAATTATTTGGTGGTGGAGTAACCGCTGATTTAAAAGATATTATTGCAGCAGGTGCTTTTTTAGTAGACGTAAGAACCCCGGGTGAATTTGCAGAGGGGCATGTAAAAGGATCTGTAAATATTCCTTTAGACAGGGTACAGAGTCAGTTAGCAACATTTAAGAACAGGAAAAACATTATTGTATTCTGCCGAAGCGGAGGAAGAAGCAGCCAGGCAAAATCTATTCTGGAACAAAATGGTTTTACCAACGTGGTTAATGGCGGCACCTGGAATAATGTTGGCCAATATGTAAATTAAATCCACGAAAATTATTTCTGTGCATAAGGTGTAATAGATTTAAAAAGTAATATTGGGTCTATTACCATTTTTATTTATTACAGGTTGTAGATATTTTACCTTGGTAATTTTGAATCCCCTTCTTATCCCACTTTTGATGTAATATATCTTTGCCATTATTTATTTCTACCAGCATTAAGGCTGATTCTCATCCTGCATTTTCTATCATAAAGTATTTTCTTCGTAATTTTTTTATCAACATGTTGTAAGTGACAAATGTTACCATCGCCATATTTTACTGCCATTAGTTTTGCCCTAAATTAAAAAAGGAATGAGCAGCAAAAAACAATTTATCTCAATAGCAGTTACAACGGTCATCTTTCTAAGTGCTGCTACAGCAAGTGTTTCAGCGCAGGACAGCACAAAATATTTACACCTGAATGAAGCTATCACAGCTACTTTAAACAATAACAAAACCATCCAGCTGGCAAAGTTGGATGAAAGCATTGCGGCATCCAATTACAAGCAAACAGAAGCTATTTATTTACCGCAAATTGGCTTGTCTTACACGGCTATAACTACCAACAACCCTCTGAACGCCTTTGGATTTAAATTGCAGCAACAATCCATTACACAAAATGATTTTAACCCTGCCCTGCTAAATAGTCCCGGAGCAACGCCTGATTTTTCCACCAAACTGGAACTACAGCAACCATTGGTCAATATGGATATGGTATACAAAAGAAAGGCTGCATTAAAGCAAACGGAATTGTACCAATATAAAACACAGCGAACCAAAGAGTACTTAACTTTTGAGGTACAGAAAGCCTACCTGCAATTACAACTGGCCTATGATGCAGAAAAGGTTTTAAAAGAAGCTTTGCAAACAACCAAATCTGTTTATACGTTTACCGATAACCATTTTAAACAGGGACTAATTCAAAAGTCGGATGTGTTGAATGCGCAGGTACAGGTAACTACTGTGGAGACAAATATAGCAAAGACAAAAAGCAATATTCGCAACGCATCTGATTACCTTAGTTTATTGATGGGGCAACCGGATGGTGTGGTTTACAAAACAGATAACAACCTGCAAATACCGGCAGCTATAAATGACACTACAACAAAAATTGCAGCCAACAGGCCGGATTTTTTAGCCATGCAAAAAGCCATTGAAGCATCGGATTTAATGATACTGTCAAATAAAAAGAGTTACCTGCCTAAGTTGAATGCATTTGGAAGTTACCAGTTGAATGACAGTCGTATGCTTGGTTTTGGAGCCAATGCGTATATAGCAGGCGTACAACTTAAATGGGATATTTTTAAAGGCAACAGCACTAAAAATACAATTGCCACGCAAACACTGGAGCGTAATAAATTGAGCGAAACACTGGCACAGCAAAAAGACCAGGGGCAGCTGGAATTAAACAAAGCTTATCGTGATTTAGCAGATGCACAATTTGATATTCAACAACAAAAAAGTTCCATAGAGCAGGCAACAGAATCACTGACGATTTTACAAAACCGTTATCAGCAGGGTTTGGTAAATACTATGGATGTTTTGATGGCAACAACACAGCTTTCACAACAAAAATTTGCACTTGCTCAGGCCGTGTTTACAAGCAATGTTACCAGGGCTTATATACAATTATTGACTACTTCAACCACTAAATAAATTTTTAAAAAAAATGAGCACGACTATCAATACAAAAAGAACACTACATTTATTTACCGGTATTGGTTTACTGATTTTAAGTGCCTGTTCGGGCAAAGAGAAAAATGAAACAACCGCCAATACCGATGCAGCAATAACTGTGAAGGTTTCAACACCTTCTGGTGATGTGCAACAGGGCGTGAATGTTAGTGGTCAAATTGAAGCTGCCCAGTCTGCCAATATTAGTACAAGAGTAATGGGATACATTACAATGCTCAAAGTAAAAGTGGGAGACCATGTTAGCAAAGGACAATTGCTGGCCACCATAAGCAATCAGGATATGCTGGCAAAAAGAGCGCAGGCAGATGCCGTGATTGCAGAAGCACAGGCTTCGTTAAACAGCGCCCAAAAAGATTTTGACCGATTTACTGCTTTGTATAAACAACAAAGTGCAACAGCAAAAGAGTTAGACAATGTTACCCTGCAATACAACGCTGCTAAAGCAAGAATGGAAGGCGCCAAACAAATGCGCAATGAAGTAAATGCCATGTTGGGTTATACCAGTTTAACAGCTCCATTTGCAGGTATTGTTACACAAAAATTAGCAGATGCAGGAAGTATGGCAAGTCCGGGTATGCCAATATTAACCGTTGAACAAAACGGTAGTTACCAGGTAAGCGCCGCTGTTCCGGAAAATACCATCAATCAAATACACCAGGGTACAGAAGCCATTGTAACAATTAATGCGATTGACAAAACACTTAAAGGAACAGTATCTCAAATCAATCAGTCGTCGCAATACACAGGCGGACAATACATCATTAAAGTAAGTATCCCTGATAAGGATAAAGCTGGCTTGTATGCAGGTATGTATGCCAATATTGTTATTGCATTGAAAGAAACTGTTGCTGCTAAACCACTGATAAATTCAGTACTGGTGCCACTTTCGAGTATTGAGCATAAAGATCAGTTAACAGGATTATATACAGTAGGTAGTAATAATACCGCTTTGTTACGTTGGGTGAGATTAGGTAAAATATTTGGTGATAAGGTGGAAGTACTTACCGGTTTGGAAAAAAATGAACCCTTTATTGTAAGTGCTGAAGGTAAGTTGTACAATGGGGTGCCAGTTAAAGAAACTAAGTAAATGCCCTCTGCTACTAAAGGGGAGTAGCAGTATTACAATCGACATAGTATTTAAATAGGGATGAATTATTACAGTTGACTTTATATAATGTGGGCAAAGTTCCACAATGGTATATAGTACAAGCGTGCGACGCAACGATGCTTAATTGAAACACAACTGTTAGGAAGAAAAAATATAAACGAATTATTAATACAAGCAAATGAAAAATGGATTTTCAGGAAATATCGCCAAAGCATTTATACAATCGAAATTAACGACACTGTTGATGATTGCCTTTTTAATGATTGGCGCATACAGTACTTTTTTAATTCCCCGGGAAGAAGAACCACAGATACAGGTGCCGATGGCCGATATTTTTATCGGCTATCCCGGCGCTGAGCCAAAGGATGTAGAAACCAAAGTGGCAGCACCTTTGGAGAAAATGATCTCGAATATAAAGGGTGTGGAATATGTGTACTCAACGTCCATGAAAGGGCAGGCAATGTTGATTGTTCAGTTTTATGTGGGTGAAGATGTGGAGCGTTCGCTGGTAAAATTATACAGTGAGCTGATGAAGAATATGGACAAGATGCCGCAGGGTGTTACGCTTCCATTAATTAAAACGAGGGCAATTGATGATGTGCCTGTGTTGGGCTTAACCTTGTGGAGCGAAAAGTATGATGATTACCAACTGAAACAAATTGGCCAGGAGCTGACCAATGAAATTAAAAAGATACCTGATGTTAGTGATATCAATATTTTGGGTGGCAGAAGCCGCGAGGTAAAAGTGTTACTGGATAAAAATAAAATGGCCCAAAACCATGTAGATTTTTTATCTATCAGCAAACAGATACAGGGCAGCAATATGCAAATGCAAAGTGGTAACCTGTTACAAAATGACACTGCATTTTCGGTAGAGACTGGTAATTTTTTATCTACTACAGATGATGTTGCCAACCTGGTGGTGGGCATTAACCAGCAACAACCGGTTTACTTAAAACAAATTGCCAAAGTAGAAGATGGGCCTGAAACTTCTAACCAATATGTATTGTTTGGATATGGTAAAGCAGACACTGCAAAAGCAACTGCATTCAAATCAAATTACCCTGCCATCACTTTATCGATTGCCAAGAAAAGAGGTGCGGATGCGATGAAACTATCTGAACAAATTCTGACCAAAGTTGAGCATATTAAAAAACAATTATTGCCCAATGAGGTGCAATTAACTGTTAGCCGAAACTATGGTGAAACGGCCTCGGATAAAGTTTCGGAATTGTTGTTCCATTTATTTATTTCCATTGTGGTGGTTACGCTGTTTGTAATGCTGGCCATGGGCTGGAGAGGTGGACTGGTAGTGTTTCTATCAGTACCGGTTACATTTGCCCTTACATTGTTTAGTTATTACGTAATGCATTATACGCTAAACCGCATTACATTATTTGCATTGGTTTTTATCACCGGTATTGTGGTAGATGATTCCATTATTATCGCAGAGAATATGCACCGGCATTTTAAAATGAAAAAGCTGCCACCGCTACAGGCTGCGCTGTATGCAATCAATGAAGTGGGCAACCCAACTATACTGGCCACATTTACTGTAGTAGCGGCTGTTTTACCGATGGCATTTGTATCAGGTATGATGGGACCTTATATGAGTCCGATGCCAATTGGTGCTTCCATCGCTATGATGTTATCATTGATTGTTGCATTAACGCTTACCCCCTATCTTGGTTACATTTTTCTACGTGAAAAAGAAAAGAAAGGTATTGAGCACAAAGAGCACCAACCTGTATTGCTGGAAGAAACCCGCATTTATAAAATATATCGCTCTTTCATCAGGCCGTTATTGGAATCACGCTGGAAGCGCTGGACATTTATCCTGAGCATTGTTGTAATACTGTTGGGCTCTATGATGTTGTTTTATACCAAATCGGTTGCACTAAAAATGCTACCGTTCGATAACAAGAATGAGTTTCAGGTAGTGATTGATATGCCCGAAGGAACAACGCTGGAAAAAACACAGGCCGTAGCAAAAGACATTGCAGACTATGTTTCAAGACAGCAACTGGTTGTGAATTACCAGAGTTACATTGGTACATCGGCACCCATTAGTTTTAATGGATTGGTAAGGCATTATGATTTAAGAAGAGGCGATAATGTGGCAGACATACAGGTAAACCTTGTAGATAAAGGAGACCGGAGTTTGCAAAGTCATGACATAGCCAAACAAATGCGGGAGCTCATACAGGCGATTGCTAAAAAGTACAATGCCAATGTTAAGATAGTGGAAGTACCACCAGGACCGCCGGTATTATCAACCATTGTTGCAGAAGTGTATGGACCAAATTATATTGAACAGATAAAAATTGCAAAGCAGGTAAAAGGATTGTTCAATAAAACAAAAGATGTGGTGGATGCAGACTGGATGGTGGAAGATGACCAGCCAGAATATCATATACAAGTTGATAAGGAAAAAGCAATGCGTTATGGTGTTGCCACTGCACAGGTAACAGCAACAGTCAATGCAGCATTGTCAGGAATGCCTGTTGGTAATGTTTACCAGCCAGCATCTTATAATCAAACTGCAATTAAACTGCAATTGAATGATGCTGACAAAACAAGTATTGATGATATACTGGACCTAAAAATTGTCGGCATGCAGGGAAACGCAGTACCCATAAGGGATGTAGTAACCGTAACCAAACAAATAAAGCAGAAAAACATTTATCGTAAAAATCAAAAAGAAGTAGTGTATGTGCTGGCAGATATGGCGGGAAAATTAGAGAGCCCTTCTTATGCCATTGCCAATGTTTCTGACAGTATAAAAAACATTCAGTTGCCTAAAGGTTTTACTTTAAAGGAGGAATATACGCATCAGCCCGAAGTGGAAGATAATTACACATTGAAATGGGATGGTGAATGGCAGATCACTTTTGAAGTATTCAGGGATTTGGGAATTGCCTTTGGTGTGGTTATTTTATTGATCTACATTTTAATTGTGGGTTGGTTTCAAAACTTTACGTTGCCATTGGTAATGCTTGCTGCTATTCCGCTATCGTTAATTGGCATTGTGTTGGGCCACTGGATGATGGGCGCTTATTTCACTGCTACTTCCATGATTGGGTTTATTGCGCTGGGCGGAGTTATGGTGAGAAACTCGGTGTTATTGATTGATTTTATCAATATCCGTTTAAGAGAAGGCATTTCATTAAAGCAGGCCATAATAGAAGCTGGTGCAGTGCGTACCACTCCTATTTTATTAACTGCTGGTGCAGTCGCATTGGGTGCAGTAATTATATTGTTCGATCCAATTTTTCAGGGCCTTGCCATTTCATTAATGGGAGGAACAATAACCTCCACATTTTTAACCTTGCTGGTAGTGCCTTTATTGTATTTCAAAATGATGCGCAAAAAATATCCCAGTAAATAATTAAACCATTTTTATGAAACTTTTTATAGTAGCCTGTTTGAAAGAGTACCAGGATGAGGTTCACCAAATATTTAAACAAGCAAAAATTAATGTATTCAGCGTAACAGATGTAATTGGGTTTAAAGACAACCAGACCCCAAACCTTTTAGAAGATTGGTTTGCAAGTGGAGATGAAAAATTTGACTCCCTGTTTATATTCAGTTTTACTGCTGGTGAAAATGCTGAACATGGATTGGAGCTGATTACTAATTATAACGCAAAAAATAAAACGGGTTTTCCTGTAAGGGCATTTATTGTTCCTGTAGAAAAATCAACTACCTAAATAAAATAAGAAAAATGAAAGAAAGAATAGTACGTGCTGTAGCTGGCACACTTGTTTTAGCAAGTATCCTGTTAACTTATTTAGTAAGTATGAACTGGCTTTGGCTGGGTGTATTTGTAGGTGTTAATTTACTGCAATCATCGTTTACCAAATTTTGCCCGCTGGAGAAAATTTTGGATGTTGTTGGGGTTGAAGGGAAAGCCTGCTAAAAAATGATTTCAATAACTTTTATAGCCGGTAATTTGACCGGCCATTTTTTATCATTACCGCCAATCCCAAATAACAATACTCCACTCAATTTGATTGCTATCAGTGAAACGATGTATCTCGGTAAAGCCAACCGTTTTATGTGCATTTAAAGAACGTTGGTTTGCAGTTGCTATTTCTGTGATGGTGAAATCGTATTTGCTGCTAAATGTTTTTTTGTAGGCCTGGTAACTTTCATTAAGCAACCCTTTACCCCGATACTCCTTATCAATACAAACCTGCCCCACTACAATAAAATTATAGTCGGCAAGTAATTTATTTTGGTAACTTAATTTTCCAAAAACTTCGAACATAGGTATTAACACGGGAATGTCAAACTCGGATTTTTTTGTCATAGCAAGCAGATACCCGACAACGGTATCATTGTCTTTAATGACGAGATGCTGTTCGAACTGATTCATTTTTTTAAGGTCATCCAAACTATGCACTACCGTTACAAAACCTTGTTCCTGCATTTCTTCTACAGTTAGGTTTGCAGAGAGATTTTTCTTTTGCAGTGCAATAATTTCAGAGAGCTCTTTATCAGTTGTGGAAGTTGTAAATATCATCATACCTAAAAAATATACTGTATGCCAATTTAAAATATACCTTTGCCAATCAAATTTAAAGAAAGTAAACAGTAGTAATTATTCAAATTAATATTTTCCCTACAGCTACCTTTTAAAAAGATATTTTATTAAAATAAATGGAACGTATAACCAGTTTTGATACAATCTTTGAGCCTGCATTGGTAAAAGAAATTCACCAGTTTGGAGAAGTAAAATATTTTAAAGAGGGTGATGTTATTATGGATTATGGAAAGTATATCCGTATGATGCCGTTGATTATAAAGGGAACCGTAAAAGTATTCCGGCTGGATGAAAATGGCAATGAAATTTTATTGTATTACCTATCCAGCTACGAGAGTTGTTCTATGGCCTACAGTTGTTGTGTGGAAGCAAAAAAAAGTGAAGTAAAAGCCATTGCAGAAGAGGAGGTTGAATTGGTGGCTATTCCCCATCTTAAATTAGATGAATGGTTGTGTAAATATCCGGGCTGGAAAAATTACATCATGCGTAGTTTTAATGAACGCTTTTTAGAGTTGCTGAAATCTATTGAAAGCATCGCCTTTCACAAGCTGGATGAACGCCTGGTGGCTTACCTTAAAGAAAAGCAACGCCTCTCTGGTTCCAGTGTTATCAAGGCTTCGCATTATTTAATTGCGGATGAACTGGCAACTTCAAGAGTGGTGGTATCAAGATTACTGAAGCAATTAGAGAACAGCAAAAAAATAATTTTATACCGCAATGAGATTAAGTTACTGCCTTCTTTTGGATAAGTATTTTTCTTTACTATGGGCTTGTAAGTACATTGGTTTCACTAAGTAAGGAGTTGCCCATTTCAACGATTTTGTTAACCTGATCAAAATCACTATCCTACCCTTTTTACATCATTTTATTCTTTTATCTATTCAATTATTTTTATATTGTAATATGGTATACCCCTGTTACAATAAATAATTTTTTATGAAAAAGATTCTCCTTGCATTTGACGGAACCCGCTTCTCTGAAGGAGCATTTGAATTTGCCAGAAAGTTACATGAATTGCAACCTGTGTTACTTACCGGTATATTTTTACCGCAGGCAGAGTTAGCCAATTTATGGAGTTATGCTGATGGTATTGGGGTAACTTTTATACCGCAACTGCAAAAAGATAATTCAGAACAGGTAGAAAAAAATATTGCCCATTTTGAAAAACTTTGCCAGGGCAATGGTATTGATTACAGGGTGCATAAAGACTTTTTTGACTTAGCACTGCCCGAATTAAAAAAGGAAAGTTGTTATGCCGACCTGCTTATTTTAGGGAGTGAAATATTTTATAAAAATATGGGCACCGATAACCCAAATGATTATTTACGGGATGCCCTCCATGATGTTGCCTGTCCTGTGTTGCTGGTACCGGAAAAATTCAATTTTCCTGAAAGCATTATTCTGGCTTATGATGGCAGTGAAGAAGCTGTATACGCCATCAAACAATTTGCTTACCTGTTTCCTGAATTAACTAATATACCAACACTGCTTGTATATGCCAATAATACCCCAGGTGCAGACTTCCCTGATAAAATACAAATGGAGGAGTTGGTTGCAAGACACTTCAGTGATCTTTCCCTTTTAAAATTATCAGTGAATCCAAAAAAAGAATTTAGTGGCTGGGTTTTGGATAAAAAATCGGCCATGCTGGTGAGTGGATCTTATGGGCGCTCCGGTTTATCACAGTTAATAAAAAATAGTTTTATTAAAGATATTATTGCAAGCCACCGGTTGCCGGTATTTATTGCACACAAATAAAAGGTGATTTGGTTACCGTTGTATAAAATTGATAGCACCTTCAATAATTAAAAAAAATTGACTATATAAAATAAATGATTGTATTTTTTAAAACATTATTATGAAAAAAATTATCGCTGCATTTGATGGTTTAAAATATGCTGAAAGCACCAGGGATTATGCCATTAATATTGCAAAGCAAACCAACACCTACCTGGTCGGTGTTTTTCTTGACGATTCCTTATACACCAGTTACAAAATCTATGACCTTATAGCCAAAGAAGGTGTATCAGAAGATAAGTTAAAAAAGCTGGAGGCACAAGATAAGACCACCCGTGCTGCTGCAGCAGCAAACTTTGATAAAGCTTGTCAAAAACTAAGCCTCGAATATGCTATACACCACAACCACAATATTGCTTTACAGGAATTAAAACATGAAAGTATTTATACCGACTTATTGATTATAAATGCAAAGGAAACGCTATCACATTATACCGAAAAATTACCCACCCGGTTTATACGGGATTTATTAACAGATGCACAATGCCCTGTGATGATTGTACCTCAAAAATATACACCTATAGAAAAGATTATACTGTTGTTTGATGGCGAACCTTCATCAGTACATGCTATAAAAATGTTTAGCTATTTACTACCTCAGCTAGATACCTTAAATACAGAAGTAATTTCTGTAAAAACACCGGAAAGTTCGCTACATGTGCCCGATAACAAACTAATGAAAGAGTTTATGAAACGGCATTTTCCAAAGGCAACTTATACGGTTATAAAAGGCTGGGCCGAAGAGGAAATTGTAAAATTACTAAAACAACAAACCAGCAATACATTGGTGGTATTGGGAGCCTACAGAAGAGGAACTGTTAGCCGTTGGTTTAGAGAAAGTATGGCTGACACATTACTGAAAGAATGTAAACTGCCGTTGTTAATTGCCCACAATAAATAAAAAACTTATCGGGGCTTTCAAAAAAACTCAGGTAGATTTGATTGTAGAAAAAATTAGTTGTAAATATGTAGACTGTTATACCTAATACTACTATCAATATAAACCACCATGGACTCTCTTACCCATTTTACCATTGGCGCCTGCATGGGCGAAGCTTTTGCAGGAAAGACTGTTGGCAAAAAAGCGATGCTTTGGGGAGCACTTGCGCAAAGTTTACCGGATATTGATTTTATCGCTTCTTTTTGGATGAAAACCAGTAGCAATTTATTGGCGCACCGTGGCTTTACACATTCTTTTTTATTTTGCATACTTATTACACCTTTGCTGGCAATGCTTGCAGAAAGTATTCACCGGCCCCATAATATCCCTTTATGGAAATGGTTACTATTTTTTGGAGTGGCTATATTCTTTCACATTTTTATTGATGCCTTTAATAATTATGGTGTGGGCTTGTTTGAGCCCTTTAGTCACCAACGGGTTTCTTTCAATGCTATTTATGTGGCTGACCCTTTTTTTTCAATCTGGCCAGCCATGGCTTGTACGGCACTAATATATTTAAAGAGCAGAAGCACCCTACGGAAACATTGGTGGAGGATGGGGCTTGGTTTTAGTACTTTTTATTTGTTGTATTGCCTTTTTAATAAAGGAAATATTGATATGGATGTAAAATATATCCTAAATAAACAACAAATAAATTACACAAGATATTTCACCACGCCTGCACCTTTGCAAAACTGGTTGTGGTATGTAGTGGCTGGCAATGACAGTGGCTACCATGTTGGCTTTCGTTCTGTATTCGATAGTAAAAAAGAAATTGAGTTTCAATATTTCCCCCGTAAAGATTCTTTGCTGCTGCCTTTTAAGGAGCATAAAGACGTACAGCAATTGATCCGCTTTTCGCAACAGTTTTACACAGTAGAAAAGTGGAACGATACACTAATGTTTAATGACCTTCGTTTTGGCCAAATTGTTGGCTGGCAAAACCCAAGAGAAAGATTTGTATTTCACTATTATTTACAATACCCCAGGGAAAATAAACTGGTAGTGCAACGTGGCCGTTTTGAAGGTTGGAGCTACCAAAGTGCCCAATCATTAATTAAAAGAATAAAGGGGAATTAATTTTTTCTTCCGCTTTGCTACAATCAATGCCTCCTGATTACTCCTTTTAACTTCTGTAAAATTGGTAATGGTATTAACATCTTCCCATACCAAAAATAAAATATTGTTAGTGCTGCTATTTATGATTGTACGCATAAAATAAAATCATTTTCAAGAATACTTTCGTTCTCAAATTATCCATTTAAATTGTTATTTATGAAAAAAATTATTTCGCTAAGTGCAGGTATTTTCTCTCTGTTATTGGTAAGCTGCAACAACACACCAACAGCAACAGAAAGCGCCACAACTCAACAGGAACCAGAACAAAAAACAGGTGGCCAGTCTGGGGTTAAGGATGATGTTTCTCAAAAAAATGTAGTTCAAATTGCAATAGGCAGTAAGGACCATACAACATTGGTAGCAGCTGTAAAAGCGGCTGATCTTGTAGATGTATTAAGCAATACGGGGCCATTTACTGTATTTGCACCAACCAATGCTGCATTTGATAAACTGCCTGCAGGTACTGTGGACGGGTTATTAAAACCAGAAAAGAAAGAGGCCCTAACAGATATTTTACAATACCATGTTTCTGTTGGTGTATTTAAAGAAGCTGCCATGACTGATGGACAGGTTATCGGACAGGTAAATGGAGACAACATCACCATTACCAAAAAAGATGGCAAAACTATTGTAAATGGTACAGCAACTGTAGTTGCAGCAATCCCTGCGTCCAATGGTATTGTGTATGTAGTTGATGGGGTATTGCTTCCACCTGCTAAAAAATAATCCATAAAAATATTTTACGGGCAATAAGCTTATTGCCCTGTAAAATATTGGTTCTTCTTTTTTCTTTACAATCCCTGTTCTAAAACAAACGACTTTATTGCAATAAATGAATGCGGCAACCACACTTTTAACCAGGCGCCTTTAATTTACAGTTAGCGAAGGAGACGGTATAATTTTAAACTGCATTACCGCAGCTATACTCATGGCTCTTTGCTTTGCGAGTGCCGCTTTTTCTCCAACAAATAATTCATCAACTGTTGATGTAAAAAGATATGTCCATCGGGCAAAATATTCAGCGGTTAGCGGAACCAGGCGGTGTAGGTGTTGGTGTATTTGCATTGGGTTACCAACATAATTTCCGGTATAAAACAAACTGTTCTCCCAAAAATCATACATCACAGGTAAATGCTTCTCCCAGTGTACCTTTACAACATCCGTAAAAATAAAACCAATCAAAGCATCCTGTTTTACCTTTTCATAAAAACCATTTACCAGCTTTTCGATGTCTTTTTTATTTTCAATATCTTTTTTCATTTTTACACATTTAAACTGACAATGCTTTTTCAATTGCTGCCAACTGCGCTTGATTGCACAACTGCTGTACTAAAGGAAAAAACACCCGTTCTTCTTTTCTTATATGCTGCTCCAGTGTATTCCCTATTTTTTCTAAGTGTGCAGACAAGTCACTGGCAACATTTATGGTAGTAAATAATGTTTGTAATTCCTTATGCTCTGCTATTATTTCATTAGCCAGTGTATCAAGCGCATCATCCATACCGGTTATTGCTGCAATTACTATATCTTCTTCTTCCTTAAAATGTTTTACTAACTCCTCTTTGTAAAAACGAATTGCATACGCAGCTTTACCAATCACATCTGCAGGCAATCCGGTGTAAACTGTTGTTATATTTTTTAACAGTTGTGCCAATATCAATGCACCGTGATGTTCCCGTGATAAGGGTGCTAACGCATCATGTCTTTTCATAAGTTATAAATCTTTAGTATTAAATTTTCTGGCAGCATACCATACAGGTAATACAATCCATAAAACCAATATGGCAAATGAAAATATAATTCCGGCATACGTTCCAAAAAAATCTTTAAACACAGCACCTGTGTATCCCATCATTGCTGAAACATCCAACTGCAATAAAATTAAAATACGACTTAGGTCTATTGGGTTAAATGCACTAATGGCGATCATTGGTTTTTCCATCGGGTAATCGGCAAACTGAAAAAGCAGAAATAATACAAGTCCATCAAACAATAAAGAAAAATATAACCACAACATAATGGCAGCTCCAATACCCTTTGCTTTATCCCGTGTTTTTACAGTAGCTAGCATAGCAATAGCTACAAAAATAATACTAAGCAACAGGCCAATTAATATCATGGTAAACCCAATCATATTGGCCTGGTAAATTAAAACCGGAATACCTGCACCAATAAAAAATGCAATTGAAAGTGAGGTTGATAATCCTGTAAACAAACTAAGCCAAATTGTTTTTCTTTTCAAAGGCTGGCTCACCAGCAATTCAATAAATTCGGCACTATTGTACACATAAATGCTACTAAAAATAATGCTTACCAATGGCACTACGATGAGAATAATATTTAGCAAACTCAATAAGCCTTTGCTGCTGTTATCTTCCAGGCTGAATACGCTAAAAGAAGATACCAGCAAAAACAACGTGTACACTAACACAATCTTATTGCGCAGTATATCTGTAATTACATATTTTACAATCTTTTTCATGGCTATTATTTTGTCATTACCCGTGCAATTGCTTTCGACAGTTTTTCTTCACCTGTGTCTTCTCTTAAAGCCTCGATGCTTTTATGAAAAATCAGCTTCCCTTCCTGCATATATATAATTCTCGTTACCAGGTCGTCCAGTTCACTTAAAATATGCGATGTAATTAAAACCAGTTTTCCTTTTTCTTTTTCAGCGATAATTTTTTCTTTTAGTATTTCTGATGCAACAGGATCAAGCCCTGCCGTAGGTTCATCCAATATCAACACCGAAGGATTAAAAAGAAATGCCAATGCTGCACTTACTTTTTGCGTGGTACCGCCAGATAAAGTCCGCATTCTTTTATTCAACAGGTTCTGCAACGAAAATGAGTTAATTAAATCCTCATCAAGTATAGCTTTCTTATTTCTAATATCCTTCATCATTTCCAGCACCTGGCCAATGGTCATGTTATCCGGGTATCTTCCTATCTGCGGCATATAACCAATCTCATCCCTGTATTGCCAGTGATGTAAAATATTTTTATCCTTAAAAGTTATGAAACCGCTATCTGGCACCACCATGCCCAGTATTGATTTTATTAACGTTGTTTTACCGCTGCCATTGGGCCCTATTAAAGCAATGCATTCCCCCTTGTTGCAGGTGGTAGAAACATTATCAAGTGCTTTTAATTTGCCAAACTGTTTGGTTACATTGCTTGCAATAATCATAGTGTTAATATTTATTTACCGGCCGAAGTGCTACTATTATTGTTGGAACTACACTCTATTTAATTCGTTTGATTGTTCTGATTTTATAGCGATTATTTAAATCGTTCATCGCAATTATATAAATCTAATACATCGTAGTTCAGGCGATTCTTTAAAAAGCCTTTTTCATCAGCGGTGCATTATCTTTTAAATTTTCGGGTGTAAGGCTTGGCAATATTTTTTCTGTTTTATCCAACAGGGATGTTATAAAACTTCTAAACAAAATCATGGCAGGTGGATATTTTTCAACAATCATAGAGTACATACTCACAGGTCTGTATGGCACATCCCCTATCTTATCTTTATTTAAATCGTAGCCTTCATATTTATCCCAGTAATTATTGTTAAACGTATTTTGTACCAGTGAGCCATTGGTACCTACATCAAAAGTATTGCCGCTAAAATTATTATGTTCCAACACAACATCAAGGCAACTGGCCTGAATTTTTAATGCCCAGCCATTGTTTTCAAAAGTATTGTAGGTCATATAAATCCTGTTGCCCCCTTCCATAAAAATAGCGCTGGTATTTTTATTAAAATGATTGCCCTGCATATAACCATCAGAAATTTCTTTTAACAGAATACCGTGCGATGCATCTCCCCAGTTTTCTTCAAAATAATTACTGAACATTTTTATCCGGTTGCTAAACATTACCGATACACCCGACCCATTGTTACTAAAAATATTACTCACATACATATCATCGTTGCTAAACATAAAATGCAACCCATACCTTATGTTTTTAGTAGATGTATTGCGCCAGATAATGGAGTTTTTTACAAACTCAAAATAGATGCCATCTCTGTGCCCCGTAACCTTGTTGGCTATAATTCGCATGCTATCACATTTCCAGCAATGAATGCCGTTGCCACTCTGTTGTTCTTCTTTACCATTGGCAGTAAGCTGGTTGTTTTCAATGGTGCAACTGAGCCCGTTTTGTATGTAAATTCCAAAAAAAGTATCTTCCAGCACATTGTTTTTTATAAGTACGTTCTTACTGTCGTATACTTTTATTCCGCTTAAATCTTCCATGCTCGAAATACCAGAATGTATTATTCTAAAACCTTCCACCACAGTACCATCTGCCATAATAGAAATAATCTCATATTTTTTTTCACCATCTAAAACAGGCTGATTAATTCCTTTAAGAACAATACTTTTTTTGATAACCAGGTTTTTCTCTTTATACATACCTGCATCCACCAATACGGTGTCACCAGCAAGTGCAGCGTCAACAGCGGCCCTGATATTTTTATACGTGCGGTTAGCACCAACATGTATTGTTTTAGCCGTTGCACCAACATATAAAAATACCGACATTATAAAAAGTAAAGACCTCATTGCTGCATTTCCCCCCAGGATATTTTGTTGCCATTTAATTGTTGAAATATTTTTTGAAGGCTGTCTTCGTTACTAAAAGCTGCTATATTTCCATTCATAGGGCTTTTTAATGAAGGGCTTTGCAGAAAAAAAGCTTTCTCTACATTTATCAATTGGTGAGTGTTAAAATCAGTAAAGTAAATACCGGCTATATCCTGTTGCGCAACTTTTTTTGAATTCAAAAAAGCAACGATGCAATGCTCATCATCAAACTTAAATATTTTACTTTTTCGGGTTACTATTTCTGCACCAAA